>NZ_JAHBYN010000001.1:1200000-1540000 GCF_019635935.1 Parvibaculum sp.
GCCGCAAGCACTCGATCGTGCGGCACGCGAGACAGGCGCGCGGGCGGTCTTCGTCGTGCCGACGCTGCACAACCCGACCAGCGCCATCATGAGCGAACGGCGGCGGCGCGAAATCGTCCATGTCGCGCGGACGCACGGTCTTTCGGTTATCGAGGACGACATCTACGGCAAGCTGGTGGACAACCGCCCGCCGGCCATCGCCGGCCTTTACCCGGAAGGTACCTGGTATGCAACGAGCCTCGCCAAGACCGTGGCCTGCGGACTGCGCATCGGCTTCCTGCGGCCGCCACCCGCACAACTCGAACGCGCCCGCGCCATTCAATACGGCTTCGGCCAAACCGTGCCGCCGTTGATGGCCGACCTCGCGGCCATACTGATCGAAAACGGCGACGCCGACACGCTTGCCGTACGACAAATGGAAGAGATGCGCGACCGCCATGCCATGCTGCGCGAGGCGCTGCAGGATCGCGACATCGCGACCCGCGACACCGCGCCCTATGCCTGGCTTGCGCTGCCCGATGCCTGGCGCGCCCATATCTTCGTCGAGGCGGCGCGGACCCGCGGTCTGGCGCTGGCGGCAGGCGAGGATTTCATGGTCGGGCGGATCGACCGTGCGTCGCGCCATATACGCCTCGCGCTCGGCCAGCCGCAGACGAGAGACGAACTCGCAACCGGCCTCGCGATCGTTTCCGATTTGCTGAAGTCGGGCCCGATTGCAAGCTCACTCGTGGCGTGAGGGCTCTTCGTCGTCGCCGAGCGCGGCGAGAAAGTTGAGGGGCCCGTTGCCCTTGCCGAAACCGGGCGCGGTTCGGATCGCTTCATGCACATAGTCGCGCGCCGTTTCGACGGCCAGCGATAGCTCGATACCCTGCGCCAGAAGCGCGGCGATGGCCGAGGCCAGCGTGCAGCCTGTGCCATGCGTGTGGCGCGTCTCGATGCGCGGCGAGGAAAAAACCTCAATCGTCTCCTGCGTCGCCAGAACATCGAAAAGCGTCGCGCCCTCGAGATGCCCGCCCTTGACGAGCACGGCGTCGCAACCGAGACCGAGCAACGCGTCTGCCGCCGACTTCTGTCCGTCGAGATCCACAATCGTCCGTCCCGTCAGCGCCTCGGCTTCCGGCACATTGGGCGTGACAAGCGTTGCAAGCGGTATCAGCACTTCCTTCAAGGCGGCCACCGCCGTCCCTTCGAGCAACGACGCGCCGCCCTTCGCCACCATGACGGGGTCGACGACAAGGAAAGGTACGGCAGCATGTTCGCCAAGCTCGGCGGCCACCGCCTCGACCATTGCCGCGCTGTGCAACATGCCGGTCTTCACCGCATCTGCGCCAATGTCGTCAAGCACCGCCTTCATCTGCGCCCGCACGACATCGACCGGCACGTCGTGAATGCCGTGAACGCCAAGCGTGTTCTGAACCGTGATCGCGGTCACGGCCGTCATCGCAAAGCCGCCCATCGCCGTCACGCTCTTGATGTCGGCCTGAATGCCGGCGCCGCCGCCCGAATCCGAGCCGGCAACGATCAGGACGCGGCCTTGCAGCGATGTGTTCATGGAAAAATCTCTCCGGGATCGAACCGCCGATCAGGCGGCATTATGCTCGATCGCGGAGACGATGTCGTTGACGACCGCCTTGACGAGGCCTTCGTCGTCGCCCTCGCCCATGACGCGGATCAAGGGCTCGGTGCCCGACTTGCGGATGACGAGACGCCCGGTCTTGCCGAGACGCGCCTCGCCTTCGCGGATCGCCTCTTCGACTTCCTTTTCGCGCAGCGGCTCGCCGCGCCGGAAACGCACATTCTTGAGAAGCTGCGGCAGCGGATCGAAGAGATGGCAAAGCGCGCTGACCGGCTTGTTGCCGCTTTTCAGCACCGCCAGAACCTGCAGCGCGGCGATGAGCCCGTCGCCGGTGGTCGAGAAATCCTTCAGCACGATATGGCCGGACTGTTCGCCGCCGACATTGTAGCCATGCTCGCGCATATACTCGACGACATAGCGGTCGCCGACCTGGGTGCGCACCAGCGCCAGATCGAGCGAGCCAAGGAACCGTTCCAGGCCAAGATTGGACATGACCGTGGCGACGACGCCCGGCGCCGACAACGTGCCCATTTCTTTCCAGTGCCGGGCGATGAGCCCCATGATCTGGTCGCCATCGACGATCCTGCCGTTCTCGTCGGCGACAATCAGCCGGTCGGCATCGCCGTCAAGCGCGATGCCGATATCGGCGCGGCGTTCGCGCACGGCGGCGCACATGCGCTCCGGCGCCGTCGAGCCGCAATCCTCGTTGATGTTGAAACCGTTCGGCTCGGTCCCGACATGCACGACTTCGGCGCCAAGTTCCCACAACACGTCGGGCGCCACCTTGTAGGCGGCGCCATTGGCGCAGTCGATGACGATCCGCAAGCCTTCCAGCGTCTGCTGCTTGGGGAAAGTGTGCTTCACATGTTCGATGTAGCGCGCCTGCGCATCGTCGATGCGCTTTGTGCGGCCGAGATCGCGCGAACCCGCCAGATTGTCGGCAAGGCCGTTGTCCATGTGATGTTCGATCGCAAGCTCGACCTCGTCGGAAAGCTTGAAGCCGTCCGGTCCGAAAAGCTTGATGCCGTTATCCTCGAAGGAATTGTGCGAGGCCGAGATCATCACGCCGAGATCGGCGCGCAGGCTGCGCGTCAGCATCGCGACGGCCGGCGTCGGCAGCGGACCGAACAAAAAGACGTCCATGCCCATCGAGGTGAAGCCGGCGGTGAGCGCCGGTTCGATCATGTAGCCCGACAGCCGCGTGTCCTTGCCGATCACGACACGGTGGCGATGGTCGCCGCGCCGGAAAACGCGGCCGGCCGCCATGCCGACGCGCAACGCGGTCTCCGCGGTCATGTGCCCGGAATTCGCCTTGCCGCGAATGCCATCGGTGCCGAAATATTTGCGCGACATAAGTCGAACGGTCCTTGCGCCTTGTCTCTTCAATTCCGGCCTGCCAGTGCCCCCCAGTTCGGACCCCGACTTGCCCCCTCAAAAGCTGCAATACGCAGCATATGCGGCGGATATTAGAATTCTATGAGCCCAATGCAGTTAACGTTTTCTTGCCAAATCTTTCATTGGCGGGCTTTCAGGGCCGAATGAACGGCAAGCGCGTCGGCAAGCGGCCGCGGCTCATGCGTGCGGATGTAGTCCGCCCCGCCGATTGCCGCAAGAAGTTCGGCCGCAAGGCTGGCGGCGCCCGCCTCCGCTGGCGCCCGGCCGGTGACCGCGCGCAGGAAGGATTTCCGCGAAACCGAGACGAGCAGCGGCAGCCCGAAACGGGATTTGAGCGCGCCGAGCCGCGCCAGCACCTCGAACGAGGTCTCAGGCGTCGGCCCCAGAAAGAAGCCCATGCCGGGATCGAGGATCAGGCGGTCGCGCGGGATGCCGGCCTTTTCGAGCCGCCCGATCCGTGCCTCGAAGAAGCGGCTGACATGTTCGACGATGTCGCCCTCGGGCGCGGCGCGGCGGTCGGCATTGCCGCTTTCCTGGATCGAGTGCATCAGGATCAGGCGCGCATCGGAGGCCGCCAGCGCCGGGTAAAATTGCGGCGCATCGAAGCCGTGAATGTCGTTCAGGTAGTGCGCGCCGTGAGCGAGCGCATGCGCTTGCGTCTCCGGCCGGAAGCTGTCGACCGAAACGGCGATGCCCTCGGCGGCGAGCGCCTCCAGCACCGGCGCGAGGCGGCGTATTTCTTCTTCGGGCGGGACGGGCGCCGCATCGGGATTGGACGAGGCCGGCCCGAGATCGACGATATGCGCCCCATCGGCGACCAGCCGGCGCGCATGAGCGATGGCGGCCTCAGGCGTGAAATACTTTCCGCCGTCGGAGAATGAGTCCGGCGTAATGTTGACGATGCCGAGGATAAGCGGGCGCTGGAACATGGCGGTTTCTAGCACGGCGGCGCGGTGGCGGCGAGCGGGGTCAGCCGGGCGAATTGAGTGGCGCATCGAATCCGACACCCATGGCGGAGCGAACAAGCTGTTCGATCACCGCATCGAACTCGCGGGGCTTTGCGCCGGAAAACTGCATGAGCGCCACCGTGTGCCCGCCGCCGAGATAGACACGCGCCGCCGCCTTCACATCAAGAGTGGCGGGAATGATCCCTTCCCGCTTGCCGCGCTCCAGCACCTTTTGCGCGATGCCATGCAAACGTTCGAGCACATCCATGTAACGCGGCCAGACATCCGCGCGCACGCCGGTGCTCCAGTCGAGCCAGACCTTGATCATGTCCGGCTTCTCCGTCGCATCGCGCGCGAAGTTGACAGCAAGCGCTTCAAGCGCCTCGGCGACGGTTTTTGGACCGCCAAGCGACGACGAAACGATATGGATGAGATAGGCCTCCACCTCGTCCAGAACGGCGGCAACAAGGTCTTCGCGCGTACGAAAATAGGAATGGACGGCGGGAACCGAGACGCCCGCCCGCTCCGCAACATGGGAATGCGTCGCCCGCGCGACGCCATGCTCGGCGAAGGCCGCAAGCGCGCATTCGAGAAGCTGGGCGCGGCGGGCCGATGGCGAAAGCCTCGTGCGGACGGTTCGGGCAGCGGTCAAGGCGAGCGGTCTCCTTCGGGAATCGGCGGATTTCCGGGCCGAGTATAGACGGATCGGACCGGCACGTTCCGCCGGCGGATGGGGCATTTCAACCCATATTGACTCTTTGCTCAATTACTATTGATATATTACTCAATAGCGAGAATGAGGCCATCTGGGGAGGAACCGCCATGACCGCACTTGCATCCGCGACCGCCAAAGCCACGGAGGCCGACAGCCTCCCCCTCGACCGGATCGACGTGAGCCGGGCCGAGCTTTTCGAACGCAATGTCGAAGGCGACTATTTCGCCCGCCTGCGCCGCGAAGATCCGGTGCACTACTGCGCCGAAAGCGCCTATGGGCCCTATTGGTCGATCACGAAGTACAAGGACATCATGGCGGTCGACACGAACCACCAGGTGTTTTCCTCGGAAGCGAGCCTTGGCGGCATCCTGATCGACGACAACATCCAGAAGAGCGGCGGCGGCGGCATGGACCTGCCGAATTTCATCGGCATGGACCCGCCCCGGCATGACGAGCAACGCAAGGCTGTGAGCCCCATCGTCGCGCCCGCGAACCTCGCACGGCTCGAAGGCACGATCCGCGAGCGCGTCGGACGTGTGCTGGACGGATTGCCGGTCGGCGAGGAATTCGACTGGGTGCCCGCCGTCTCGATCGAACTGACGACACAGATGCTCGCCACCTTGTTCGACTTCCCCTTCGAGGACCGTGCAAAGCTGACGCGCTGGTCCGACGTGACGGTTGCCGAGCCCGGCAGCGGTATCATCGACAGTTGGGAGCAGCGCAATGCGGAGTTGATGGACTGCGCCAATTATTTCGGCCGGCTGTGGAACGAGCGTGTCAACGCCGAACCGGGCTCGGACCTGATTTCGATGCTCGCCCACTCACCTGCCACGCGGAACATGACGCCGGAGAACTATCTCGGCAATGTCGTGCTGCTCATCGTCGGCGGCAACGACACGACGCGCAACTCGATGACAGGCGGTGTTCTGGCTCTCGACCGGAACCCGAAGGAACGGGAGAAGCTGTATGGCAATCCGGGCCTCATCGAAAACATGGTGTCGGAAATCATCCGCTGGCAAACACCGCTCTCGCATATGCGCCGCACCGCGATCGCCGATGCCGAACTCGGCGGCAAAACCATCCGCAAGGGCGACAAGGTGGTGATGTGGTACGTCTCCGGAAACCGCGACGATGAGGTGATCGAACGGCCGGACGATTTCATCATCGACCGTCCCCGCGCCCGTCAGCACCTGTCATTCGGCTTCGGCATTCACCGCTGCGTCGGCAACCGGCTTGCGGAGATGCAATTGAAAATTCTCTGGGAAGAGGTGTTGAAGCGTTTCTCGCGCATCGAAGTGACGGGCGAACCGGTGCGCGTGCGTTCCAATTTCGTGCGCGGCTATGCCTCACTGCCGGTGAAGCTGCACGCATACTGAGGAGGAGCGAAAGAAATGACGAAGGTCAACTACATCGAGGCAAGCGGCAGGGCTCATACGGTCGAGGCCGAAAACGGCATCTCGGCGATGGAAGCCGCGGTGAAGCACGGTGTGCCCGGCATCGACGGCGACTGCGGCGGCGCGGCCGCTTGCGCCACCTGCCACATCTATGTCGATCCGGAATGGCTCGCGAAGACAGGCCCGGCGGCGGACGGCCTTGAAAAGAGCATGCTTGAATTCGCCGAAGACGTGAACGAGCGAAGCCGCCTCGCCTGCCAGATCACACTGAACGACGCGCTCGACGGATTGGTGCTGCGCCTGCCCGACCGGCAGCACTGACAGACGCGATTGCCGCAAAGAAAAAAGGGAGGCCGTGGGCCTCCCTTTCCATTTCGATGTGAGAGCTCCTAATCCGCCTTGCCAAGCCATTTGTAGACGAGGCCGGCCAGAATCGCGCCCGCGATGGGCGCCGCCCAGAAAAGCCAGAGCTGGTCGAGAGCAACGCCGCCCTCGAAAATCGCCGGGCCTGTGCTGCGCGCCGGATTGACCGATGTGTTGGTCACCGGAATGCTGATGAGATGGATCAGCGCCAGCGAAAGACCGATCGAAATACCCGCAAAGCCCGCAGGCGCTCGCTTGTCGGTCGCCCCCAGAATGACAATGAGGAAACCGAAAGTCAGAACGACCTCGATGATGGCGGCCGATTGCAGACCGTAGCCACCGGGCGATTTCTCGCCGTAGCCGTTGGCCGCGAGACCATTGACCCCGATATCGTAACCGGCCTTGCCCGAAGCGATGAGGTAGAGAAGAGCCGCCGCCGCAATCGCCCCGAGCACCTGAACGACAATGTAGGGCAGGAGATCCTTGGCGTCGAAGCGGCCACCGATATAGAGGCCGATACTGACGGCCGGGTTGAGATGACAGCCGGAAATATGGCCGATGGCATAGGCCATGGTGAGGACCGTGAGGCCAAAGGCGAGCGACACGCCAACGAGCCCGATGCCCACCTCCGGAAAGGCCGCCGCCAATACAGCGCTGCCGCAACCACCGAAGACAAGCCAGAAAGTGCCGATGAATTCGGCCGTGAGACGCTTTGTCAGTGCCACGAGTTTCCCCCTCGATTTGAACCGCTGTCACGCTTGCGGCAGACAAGAATAAGCGGGGGACGGATCAATCGTCTATCGGAGAAACAAGGAGCAACGCCGCCGGGCGCGATTGACAAACAGAACAGAAAAGGGAGGCCGAAGCCTCCCTTTCCAATCTCAATTCAACGTCCGGCGGCCCGGTTCAGTTGCCCTGCGGAGCTTATGTTCCCTGCGGGGCGGGCGGCGCACCGATGGGACCTGTCGTCGGCACGGAGGAAACCGGACCGACATCGGCCTTTTCGGGTTCGCCGCGTTCACGCACCGGCAACTCACCCTTCAGCAGGCCGGAAATCTCGTCGCCCGACAGGGTTTCAAACTCGAGCAGACCCTTGGCGATCGTATGCAGATCTTCGATGCGCTCGTTGATGACCTTCCGGGCGGTCTCGTAGCCTTCCTCGACGATGCGCCGCACTTCGGCATCGATCTGGCGCTGTGTCTCCTCGGACATGTTCTGGTGGCGCGCCACCGAATGACCGAGGAACACTTCTTCCTCATTGTCCTGATAGGCGAGCGGCCCGAGCTTGTCGCTCATGCCCCAGCGCGTGACCATGGCTTTCGCCATCTTGGTCGCCATCGAAATGTCGGACGACGCACCCGACGTCACCTTGTCGTGACCGAAGATCACTTCCTCGGCGATCCGTCCGCCCATGGCAACCGCAAGGTCGGCCTTGAGCTTGGCGCGCGTCACCGAAAGCTGGTCGCGTTCGGGCAGACGCATCACCATGCCGAGCGCACGGCCGCGCGGAATGATCGTCGCCTTGTGGATCGGATCGGATTCCGGCATGTGCAGCGCCACCAGCGCATGTCCGCCTTCGTGATAGGCCGTGAGTTTCTTTTCCTCTTCGGTCATCACCATCGAGCGGCGCTCGGCGCCCATCATCACCTTGTCCTTGGCGTCCTCGAAATCGGCCATGGTGACGAGGCGTTTGCCACGACGGGCCGCCATTAGCGCCGCTTCGTTGACGAGGTTCGCAAGATCGGCGCCCGAGAAGCCGGGCGTGCCCCGTGCAATCGTGCGCGGCTCGACATCCGGCGCCAGCGGCACCTTCTTCATGTGGACTTTCAGAATCTTTTCGCGGCCGATGACATCCGGGTTCGGCACCACGACCTGACGGTCGAAGCGGCCCGGGCGCAACAGCGCCGGATCGAGAACGTCGGGACGGTTGGTCGCCGCGATCAGGATAATGCCTTCATTGGGCTCGAAACCGTCCATCTCGACCAGCAACTGGTTCAACGTCTGCTCGCGCTCGTCATTGCCGCCGCCGAGACCGGCGCCGCGATGACGGCCGACCGCATCGATTTCGTCGATGAAGATGATGCAGGGCGCGTTCTTCTTCGCCTGCTCGAACATGTCGCGCACACGGCTCGCGCCGACGCCGACGAACATCTCGACGAAGTCGGAACCGGAAATCGTGAAGAACGGAACGTTGGCCTCGCCGGCGATCGCGCGCGCCAGCAATGTTTTGCCGGTGCCGGGCGGACCGACCAGCAGCACGCCTTTCGGGATGCGGCCGCCAAGGCGCTGGAACTTTGCCGGATCGCGCAGGAAGTCGACAATCTCGGTGAGGTCGTCCTTGGCTTCGTCGATGCCGGCGACGTCGTCGAACATGACACGGCCATGACGCTCGGTGAGGAGCTTCGCCTTCGATTTGCCGAAGCCCATGGCCTTGCCGCCGCCGCCCTGCATCTGGCGCATGAAGAAAATCCACACCGCGATCAGCAGCAGCATCGGGAACCAGGAAACGAGCACGCCGAGAAGCGAGGGCACGTTTTCATCCGACGGCTTGGCGGTGATCTGGACGCCCTTGTCGTAGAGCCGGTTGACCAGCGTCGGGTCGGCGGGCGCGAATGTCGAGAACCGCCGCCCGTCGGTATATTGCCCGGTGATCTTTTCGCCCTGAATCGTCACCTCGCGCACCGTGCCCGCTTCCACATCGGAAAGGAGGCGCGAGAAATTGATCTCGGTCGACGTACCGCTTTGCGGCGCCGGCCCCTGGAAAAGATTGAAGAGCGCGATCAAAAGCAGCGCACCCAGGACCCAGACGGCGAAATTCTTGAAATTGGACAAAGGCTTGACCTTCCCTACCTGAAGACAGGCTCGGCTGTGCAGGGGATGTGCCAGAGGCGGCCCCTGCTCTCGACTGTTTCTAATCTATGAGAAACATAGTGACCACATAAAGGTTTACCAAGCCCTTTGGGCGGCTTTCCCACAATCCTGAAGAGGCGGTGCGCAAGGCAGTCAGCCGCGAATTTGGGCAAAAAATTCGCGTGGGACGATTGTCGCCTCGGCTTTGACCGCCGCGTCGAGTGTCCCCAAATGAGGCACGGAAACCGGCACCGGCCCCGCCCAGAGCGCCGGAAGGGCCGCGAGCGCGGTTCGGGGCGCCAGAGGCAAGGCGAGGCCCGCCGACGCCAGCAGGCCAAGCCCCTCGGCCCCGAGCGCCCGCACATCGAGATACGAATGCGAGCCCGCCGTATCCAGACGGACATCGAAACGGCCGTCCCATGTTCCGGTCGCACCCGGCGCAAGACGTAGCGGCGCTGACTTCCGCGCGGCCGCCAGCTCCCTGACAGCCAGCAACCGTCCCCGCGCCAGCGAGAACTTGACGCCGTTGAGCGTCCGCCCCCGGCCCAGCGTGCCGTCGGCGAGCGACGCATCGAGCGCAACCAGCCCGTCCATGCGCGGTCCATAGGCGCGCCCGCCCACACATTTCAGGATGGCGGCAAGCGCCCGCAGGCGCGTTTCGGCGGATGCGCGCGCAAAGCCTGCCGCCTCGACCTCGACATGGCCGAAACGCGACAGCACGGCATATGCGTCAAGCAACGCGGCCGTTTGTGCCTCCAGCGCGGCGCGTGCCCGCGCCATGCGGCCTGCGGTGTCGGCAAGACCGGCGGCGTCGAAACCAAGCGCTTCGAGCGCGCTCATCGCCTGACGAATCTTGACGCGGTCGAAACGGTCATTCTCATTACTCGGATCGAGCACGGGCGTAAGCCCGGCCTGCGCCACCGTCGCGGCGAGCCGGGCGCGCGGCAGGTCGAGCAGCGGCCGCAACAGCCGCAATGGCGGAGTGCCTGCATCGAGCGCACGCGCCTCCGGCATGGCTGCAAGCCCATCGACACCGCTTCCCCGGCGCAGACGCAGCAGGAAGGTTTCAGCCTGATCTTCGAGATGATGAGCGACGAGAAGATCGCCCGCACCGGCCTCGCGGCACGCCGCGGCGAGCAAACGGTACCGCGCCTCGCGCGCTGCCGCCTGGATGCCGCTGCCGGGCTTTGGTTCCGTCCATGTCAAAATACGGTGAGGCACGCCGAGCGTGGCGGCGAGCCGCGCCGCTGTCACGGCCTCCGCGGCCGAGCCGGCGCGAAGACCGTGATCGACGGTCAGCGCGACGAGCCGCACACCCGGCCGACCGCGCGCCCATGCGGCGGCAAGGATCAGCAGCGCCAGCGAATCCGGCCCGCCCGAAAATGCGACGGCAATGACGTTCGACGGATTGTGGCGGCGCAGCCGCCCGGCGAATTCGTCCGGCAGAACGGGAAGCTGGCCGGACGGCGCCGGATCTTCTCGAACATGCATCGGACTTCATCCCTCTGCGGTGGCGGCCTTCGGCCGGCAATCAGCAGCCGGCCTTCTCGCGCTCCAGCTTGTTGCGCGCGACGACGGCGGGCGAAGCTTGCGGAAACCGTGAACCGAGCTCGCTCCACACCGTGCAGGCGGCGTCCTTGTTGCCGAGCGCGTTGAGGCTCATCCCCAGTTTCAGCAGACTGTCGGGCGCCTTGTTGCTCGACGAATAGGTCGTATAGCCGGTCAGGAAGGCGTCGCCGGCTTCCTTGTGGCGGTTCTGCGCATAATAGGTCTCGCCGAGCCAATATTGCGCGTTGCCCGCCAGCGTGTCCTTCGGATGGAGTTGCAGAAACTCGATGAAGGCCGCCCGCGCCTGGTCGTATTGGCCGCGCTTCATCAGATCGATCGCAAAATCATACTGTACCTGCGGCGTGCCCTGAGGCAGCACGGAAGCGACCGGCGCCGTGCCAAGCGTGCCTTCGGCCGTCGCCGGACCGGGCCCGCGTTCGCCGTCATCGTTGACGGGCGCCATGGCGCCGCCCGATGCGCCGCTGACGGCGGCGGAAGCACCGCCTCCGCCTTGCGCATCCTGAAAGCGCAGCTCCGTGTCGGCCTTGAAGCGTTGCAGCTCCTGGCTCATCTGCTCGATGCGATAGCCCATCTCTTCCAGATTGCCATTGAGACGGCGGACCTGCTCTTCGAGTTCGAAAATACGCGACTGCGCATCGGCCGCGCCTGCGCCGCCGCCGCTGAGCGATGTCGGTGCGCCGGTCGATCCGCCGCCGCTATAGCTCTGCCGCTGAAGGTCGGTGATTTCGCGCTCGATCCGGTCGAGCCGGTTGCCGATCGCGCGCATGTCGAAGTCCCCGCCCGACTGCGCGCCTGCGCGATCCGCGGCAAGCATCGGCAATCCGGCCAGGGCCAGCACGGCGGCGGCCCGGAGGACGGTATATTTCGGCCGGAAACCGGAGCGCAATCGAACCTCCAATGCGTGTCTCACTCGATCCTCCGCATCCTAGCTGCAACTACGACAAAATTGGGGCGTGAACATTCCGGGCCCGAATCGAAGAAGCGCTCTTCCGCGATTTGCGGAAGAGCGCTCCCGATTGGACGTGCTTCCCGGCAACGAGACCGTTTAGCTCGCGACGCCGGACGCAACCACCGTCACGGCGCGACGGTTCTGGCCCCAGCAGCTCTCGTTGGAGTCGAGGCAGACCGGACGCTCTTTGCCGTAGGACACGGTGTTGATACGGCCGGCATTGACGCCGAGGCTGACGAGATAGTCTTTCGCCGCGTTGGCGCGACGGCCACCGAGCGCAAGGTTGTATTCGCGGGTGCCACGTTCGTCGGCATGCCCTTCGAGCGTGAAGGTCAGGTTCGGGTAGAGGGCCATCCACGCCGCCTGACGCTGCAGGGTGGCGCGGGCTTCATCGCTGAGCGACGACTTGTCGGTGTCGAAGAAAACGCGGTCGCCGACATTGGCAACCAGATCTTCCTGCGTACCGGGGGTGATGGCGCCTGCCCCTGAGGACGAACCGCCAGTATCCGTGGCGGTCGAGCTGCAAGCGGCCAACATGAAGAAAGCAGCGGCCACAGCGGCAATCCGCAGGCCAGCGTTCGGGGACTTCATTCGGGTGATCTCCTTTTGATCTCAGCGGCCATGGCGCCTCAGCGCTCAATCGATTTGCTACTTTTGCACGAGACGCCCCCCGACAAAACAGGCAGCGCCCGATTTATCCGGAGAAAGCCGCATACAAATCCTCACTGGCCCGGGTACCCCCGGGGGCCAGCTCGCATCGCCCACAATTGGCCGACGCTGGGGGTTGCTGTACCGCAACAGCATATGTGCCACAGCACAGAATCTTGCGCAAGAAGCGCCTGCTATTCCTCGACTTTTAGATCAAACTAACGTGACATTTTTACATCAATGATGAGACAGGGGGTTTATGCGACCGTTTTGGACAGCCAACCCGGCAACCCGTCACTGAATCCGCGGAGACCAGGCCGGATCAGATGCGAAAGTCGGGGTCGGCGCCGGCCGCTCGTTGTGACCGGTCACATCGACCGACCAGAGGCTCGGACCGCCCTGCGCACCCCGCGTTTCGCGGAAGAACATCAGCACCCGCCCATTGGGCGCCCATGTCGGCCCCTCATTGTGATAGCCCTCGGTCAGCACACGATCGCCGGTGCCGTCCGGGCGCATGACGCCGATGACGAAGCGTCCACCCGAAATCTTGGTGAAGGAAATCAGGTCGCCGCGCGGCGACCAGACGGGCGTGGCATAGCTGCCCTGACCGAAGCTGATGCGCCGCTGGTTGGAGCCATCCGCATTCATCACATAGATCTGCTGCGAACCGCCTCGGTCGGATTCGAAGGCAATCTGGCGCCCGTCAGGCGAGTAGCTCGGCGACGTGTCGATGGCCGCCGTGTTCGTCAGGCGCGTCACCTGACGGCTGCGAAGGTCCATCGTGTAAATGTCGGCATTGCCGCCGCGTTGCAGGCTCATGATGATCTTCTGGCCGTCCGGCGAGAAGCGCGGCGCGAACGTCATGCCCGGAAACTCGCCAACGACTTCCTGTTGACCGGTCTCGATGTCCAGCACATAGACGCGCGGCTGATTGTTTCGATAGGCGAGATAGGTGATCTCTTGCGAGTTGGGGCTGAAGCGCGGCGTCAGCACAAGTTCGCGGCCATTGGTCAGCATGCGCGGATTGTGTCCGTCCTGATCCATGATGGTCAGACGCTTGACGCGGTTGTTCTTCGGTCCGGTCTCCGAGACATAAACGACGCGGGTGTCGAAATATCCATCCTCGCCCGTCAGACGCTTGTAGATCGCATCCGAAATCAGATGCGCGATGCGCCGCCAGTTGTCCGGCGTCGTGAAAAATTGAAGGCCGGTAAGCTGCTGCTCGGCATAGACATCCCAGAGACGGAATTCGACACGCAGACGTCCATCGGACTCCATGCGGGCCTGGCCGGTGACAAGCGCCTGCGAATTGATGATGCGCCAGTCGCCGAAGCGCGGCTGAACGTTGATGTCGCTGAGCTTCTCGATGAAGGCCGCCTTGGGCAAAGGCCGAAAAAGACCCGAGCGCTCCAGATTGTTGGTGACGACACCGGCAATATCGGCGCCGACCGAACTCTCCTGATCCGCCGCCCCCAGGAAATCGACGATGGCGATGGGCAAGGGGTCGACATGGCCCTCGGTGATATCGATCTGCAGCGCCGCGCGCGCCGGCATGGCACAAGCCATCGCCATAACGAACGTCGCAATCGCCAGTCGATAGAGCCCCCGCCCACCTTGCAGTCGTATGCGAAAATCGGTCATTGCATTTAACTCCCGGATGACGGGCTAACCGCCCAACATTTCTCTTGGATCGAATCTGAGATCTATTTCCCGCCAGCTTGCAAATTTGTCCGCGGGCATTGTGAACGGCTGGCAAAGGCGTATGGCGCGCATGGCACTGTCGGCTGCTGCCTGATAATACGCCCCGCCCGTGATCAGCTTCGTGCGGTCCATCAACTCCGGCGGCCGCGCCAGCGACCCGTCCTGGTTGAGATATACCTTGATCCTGACAACCAGTTGCTCGGCATTGGGGGCGCCCGCCGGCACGCTCCAGCACCGGCGCATCTGCACCTTGAAGGCATCCATCTCGCTGAGCGTCAGGCGCATCGACGGATCGTCCGTTCGCGGAGCGTCAAAAGCTTCCTCGACCCTGGGCGCGGGCTGCGGCTTCGAGGCCGCATCGGGCGCCTTGTTGAGCAGCGCGGCGATCTGGTTCGGGTCGAATTTCCGCTCCGGTTCCTTCTTCGGCGGCGCAGGCTTTTCGACCTTCTTCTCCACGGGCTTCGGTGGGTCTTTCTTTTCCACCGTCTTATCCGGAATGGGTTCCGGTTCCCTTTCGGGGGGCGGTGGCGGCGCCGGCGCGGGGCGCGCTTCGGCCTGCGGGCGCTCGATCGCCTTTGGCGGCTCCGGCTCTTCGACCGGCGGCAACGGCTTTTCGACCTTCTCCTGGCGCTTCAGATTGGTCATCTCGTCGATCGTTATCAGATCCACCGGCAACGCGCGCGTCGACACCGAGGGCAGCTCCTCGGGTGTCGGAAACGTCGCCAGCGCCAGCACGACAATCGCGCTATGCGCCGCGACCGAAAAGAGAACCGAATTACGCATTCTCGCCGTTTATCTGTTTCCGGGCTTGCTGGCCGGCTTGATCTCGGACTCGGTCACAAGTGCAACACGCGTGAAGCCCGAAGAACTGATGACACCCATCACCCTCATCACCTCCGAATAGGGAAGCGACCCATCGGCACGCACGAAGATGCGTTGCTCGTAGCCATTGTCGGCAATCGCCAGAAGCTGTTCGACCATGGCGTCGAGTTGCGAGGGTGTTTCCTGCACGAAAATCTCGCCCTGCCCGTTCAGCGTGATCGTCAGCGGCTCATTGTCGCCCGAAATCGGCGCAGCCGCCGTCTTCGGCAGGTCCACCGGCACACCGACCGTCAGCAACGGCGCGGCCACCATGAACACGATCAGCAACACCAGCATGACGTCGACAACCGGCGTCACGTTGATTTCGGACATCGGCGCTCTCGCGAAACGGCCGCGTCGAACGCCCTTGTTTCCGACCGACATGCCCATCGATCAGCTCCGCTCATCGAGTTGCCGCGAAAGGATCGCAGAAAACTCGTCGGCAAAACTCTCCATCCGGCCGCCAATGCGCGACAACTGATTGGAGAAACGGTTGTAGAAGATAACCGCCGGAATAGCAGCGAGAAGGCCGAGCGCGGTTGCAAAGAGCGCCTCCGCGATGCCCGGCGCCACAACGGCAAGGTTGGTATCGCGGCTGATCGCGATCGACTGGAACGCATTCATGATGCCCCAGACCGTGCCGAAGAGACCGATAAAGGGCGCGGTCGCGCCGACGGTCGCGAGGAACAGAAGCCGGCTCTCGAGATTGACGATCTCGCGCGAGATCGTCACCTGCATGACTTTGTCGACGCGTTCCTTGAGGCCGATAAAGGAGCTTGAAGCGATGTCCTGCGACCGCCGCCACTCACGCATCGCCGCGATGAAAAGCACGGAGAGCGGATGCTGCGGCCGATGCCCCATTTCCTGATAAAGATCGTCCAGCGACCTGCCCGACCAGAAGATGCGCTCGAACTGGTTGGCGCGCCGTTCGACACGGGCAAACCGCCACCACTTGTCGAAGATGATCGCCCAGGACCAGACCGAGGCGAAGAGAAGACCCAGCATCACAAGCTTGACGACGATGTCGGCACGCAGGAACAGCCCCCACATGGAGAAGTCCATGGCGGCGGCGTCGACCGTCGTCTCGGTGATGATCTGGGCAGTGGTCGCGGGATCCATCAGATTGCCTCTCCGTGCTTTCAGGCTCGATGCAGGGAGCGGCACATCGCTGACGCGGCATCCGCATCCGGGCACCCTGCCCGCCGCGCCTTGCCGTTGAATGTGTGCCCCCGAATTGAGGCCGAAGTTAGTCTTTCAATTATGTCATTACCGTGGCGCGCGTTCGGATATTGGGTGGCATCTCAAGAGGTTAGCGTCGCTGTGTTGCGGGCCGACAACATCGTAGGAACGAAACTCTTACTTCCGTGTTTAACCGCTTTCAGGACCGACGAACGGCGCGAGCGCCTGCCGCACCCCGGCGGGAAGGCGGCGCGGCCGGCCGGCCGCGTCAAGACAGGCCGCAAAGACCCGGGCCCGCCAGATCGGCTCCCCATCGGCGCCATCGGCAATGCGCAGGATCGTCTGCTCGGCTTCGATCCGCGCGCCGCTCGCACGTACGTATCGCGTCCGGACCTCGAGCCGGTCGTCGATCCGGGCGGGCTTCAGAAAATCGATCTCCATGCGATGAACCGCGAACGCAAGCGGGTCGGCGCCCTCGAAAAGATCGGCGTGATGGACCCCCGCCAGCCGCAGGAAATCGGAACGGCCCCGCTCGGCAAACCGCAGATAATTCGCGTGATAGACGATGCCCGAGAAATCCGTGTCTTCGTAATAGACCCGGACGGGCAGGCGATGCACCTGGCCGTCGATCCGGCCGGCAAGGTCGGGCCAGTCGTTCATTTGCCGCCGTCGCCTTCATCGCCGCCGAAAAGCGCGCCCTGCCCCGCCGGCCCGCCTTCCGGGGGCGCGATGCCGAGATGGGCGAAAGCCGCCGCCGTCAACATCCGTCCGCGCGGCGTCCGGTTCACCAGCGCTTTCTGGATCAGATAAGGCTCGATGATCTCCTCGATGGCATCGCGTGGCTCGGACAATGAGGCGGCAATCGTCTCGACGCCCACCGGCCCGCCCGAAAAACCGATGGCGATGCAGCGCAGGTAGCGATGATCGAGCGCGTCGAGCCCTAACTCATCGACTTCGAGGCGTCGCAGCGCCTTGTCTGCCGTCTTCGCATCGATCGAACGCGCGCCTTCGACAACCGCAAAATCGCGCACCCGGCGCAACAACCGGCCGGCAATGCGCGGCGTACCGCGCGCCCGACGCGCGATTTCATGCGCCCCGTCCGGCGTCATCTCGACACCGAGCACGCCGGCGCCGCGCCGCACGATGCTTTCGAGTTCGGCAATCTCGTAGAAATTGAGCCTGACCGGAATGCCGAAGCGGTCGCGCAGCGGCGTCGTCAGAAGGCCGGTGCGTGTCGTCGCGCCGATCAGCGTGAAGGGCGCAAGCTCGATCCGGACCGAGCGCGCGCCGGGGCCTTCGCCGATGATGAGATCGAGTTGAAAATCCTCCATCGCCGGATAAAGAATTTCTTCGACCGCCGGCGCCAGCCGGTGAATTTCGTCGATGAACAACACGTCGCGCGGTTCGAGATTGGTGAGAAGCGCCGCAAGGTCGCCGGCCTTGGAAATCACCGGTCCCGATGTCGCGCGGAAATTGACGCCAAGTTCGCGTGCAACGATCTGCGCGAGCGTCGTTTTTCCAAGGCCGGGCGGTCCGGCAAACAGCACATGGTCGAGCGCCTCGCCGCGGGCGCGTGCCGCCTCGATGAAGACCGACAGGTTTTCGCGCGCCCGCGCCTGCCCGACGAAATCGGCAAGCACCTGCGGCCG
This sequence comes from Parvibaculum sp., assembly GCF_019635935.1. Taxonomy (NCBI): domain Bacteria; kingdom Pseudomonadati; phylum Pseudomonadota; class Alphaproteobacteria; order Hyphomicrobiales; family Parvibaculaceae; genus Parvibaculum; species Parvibaculum sp. Next base: position 1,217,797 of record NZ_JAHBYN010000001.1, read on the forward strand.
GAGCGAGCGTTCCAGTTCGTCCTCCTGCCGTTTCGCGGCGCCGAGAATGCGTTCCGTCATCGCGCCAGTTCCTTCAGACCCTGCCGGATCAGCGCCTCGGCGCTTGCATCGTCATCCAGCCTGCGCGCTGCCGATGAAACGGCGCCGGCCGCCTGCGCTTGTGGATAGCCGAGATTGACGAGCGCCGACACCGCATCGCGCATCGGTTCGGATTGGGGGGACGCATCGGCACCGCCTGCGCCGTTGAGAACGACGGCAAGCCCCGCGCCGGCCGGCGCCTTGTCCTTCAGTTCGGCAACGATCCGTGCCGCGACTTTCGGACCGACGCCGGGCGCGGCCGACACCGCTTTCTTGTCGTCGAGCGCGATCGCGCGCGCAAGATCGGCCGGCGTCAACGCGCCCAGCACACCAAGCGCGACGCGCGTACCGACGCCCTGTACGCCGAGCAACAAACGAAACCACTCGCGCTCGCCATCGCTCGTGAACCCGATCAGGCGAATTGCGTCGTCGCTCATCTTGGTTTCGATGGAAAGCGTCACCGCACCGCCCGGCGACGGAAGGGCCGCCAGCGTTCGCCTTGAGCAGGTGACGTGATAGCCGACGCCGCCGACATCGACGACCACCCAGTCCTCGCCGGTCGAGTCGACCATGCCTTTGAGCTTGCCGATCATCGTGCCGCCCCGGCCCGCAGCAGCGCCGCCGCGATCCGCTCGTCGGCGCCGCCCGAATGCGCATGGCAAATGGCGATGGCAAGCGCATCGGCCGCATGTTCGGTGGCAGGCCTTGCTCCGGGCAGCAGCATTTCAACCATCAGCGCGATCTGGGCCTTGTCGGCGTGACCGGCGCCGACGACCGACTTCTTGATCCGGTTTGGTGCATATTCGGCGACCGGCAATCCGGCCCGCGCAACGACAAGCAGCGCAACGGCCCGCGCCTGGCCGAGCTTCAGCGCCGCCGAAGCATCCCGCGCCACAAAGGCCTGTTCGACGGCCGCGGCGTCGGGCGCATGGCAATCGAGCACATCGAGAAGCCCGGCTTCGATTTCGACCAGCCGTTGAGCGAGCGGCGATTTCGAATTGGAAACGATAGTGCCGTTGGCAAGATGGACGAGCCGCGAACCTGCGGTCTCGATGACACCCCAGCCGGTCGCGCCGAGGCCGGGATCGATGCCGAGGATTCTGAGCGGTGCCGGCATGGGCGGCTGGTCCTCCAAACAGATCGGCGGCGGCCGTCTGTCGGGTTCACATCCGTGACGGAGGCCGGAATGCTCCGGCATGGACCGATCCGGAAAGATCGCTCAGGCCGACATTTTCTCCAGCACCGAATCGGACATCTCGAAGTTCGCATAAACCTGCTGCACATCGTCGTTGTCGTCCAGCGCTTCGAGCATCTTGAGCACCGTCTCGGCCTTCTCGTCGTCAAGAGAGATGGTGTTTTGCGGCTTCCAGACGATGCGCGCCGAGCGCGGTTCGCCGAACCGGGCCTCAAGCGCCTTGGAGACCTCATGCAGCGCGTCGGGTGCGCTGTAGAGATCGTGCGTTTCCGGGCCCGACTGGCAGTCGTCGGCGCCAGCGTCGATGGCGGCCTCGATCATCGCGTCGGCGCTGGCCGCGTCCGCCGGATATTCGATCAATCCCAGTCGGTCGAACATGAAGGACACCGAGCCGGTTTCGCCCAGATTGCCGCCATTCTTGGTGAATATGGCCCGCACTTCGCCGGCCGTCCGGTTGCGGTTGTCGGTCAGCGTCTCGACGATGACGCCGATGCCGCCGGGCCCGAACCCCTCGTAGCGCACTTCCTCGTAGTTTTCGCCGCCCTGATCGGTGCTGCGCTTGATGGCCCGCTCGATATTGTCCTTGGGCATGTTCTCGGCGCGCGCCGCCTGAATGGCGGCCCGCAACCGCGGATTATATTCCGGATCGGGCAGGCCCATCTTGGCCGCCACGGTAATTTCCTTGGCAAGCTTGGCGAACATCTTGGCGCGCTTCTTATCCTGCGCGCCTTTGCGGTACATGATGTTCTTGAATTGCGAATGGCCGGCCATTCCGTCTCCCAACACCCATCGATGCAAGCTGGATTCGGGCGCTTTTATAGAAGCCGCACCGGTCAAAATCCAGCACTGCCCACTATCGCCCGAATACACGCATTGCGTGTTTTAATAAAACTGATACTCTTTTAACGTGTATGTAATGATTCACCTCTAGTTTCAGATCGTCGCCGGCACCCGGAGGTTCGCCCAGCCTCCCCACAACACCGGTGACACAAGCAGCAAGCCCGGCTTCGCGGCCTCGCCCAAGTCCGCAACCGGGCAGCCCGCGCGCAACGCGTAGGCAGGCCGCCCCGTCCCCGCCCCCTGACCCACCTCGGGAGGCCGGGGGCGGGGCGATGCTTTCTGCGGTATCAGCAACTGTGAATTTCGGTCGGCCAGGCATAGTCGCCGGATGGCGCGCGGTCGAAAACAGCATCTTCGATGAAGCGCGCCACCAAAACCTCGCTGAACAGCGCGTGATAGCGCGCATGGCCGTTACGCGCGACGCGCTGGCGTTCGCCATCGTTCTTCAGAAAATAGCGCAACCGCTCCGTTAACTCGTCGAGATCGCGGTAGAAGGCGAATTCATCGTCGGAAAAAATCTCGTCATATCCGGTCGACCGCGAAACGAAAACGAGCAGCCCGTTGCCGGCATACTGGGCGAAACGGTCCGACGAATAGAGATAATGGTCATCGGCCCGGTTGAGATTGAGGCCCATGCGCGCCGATGCGATCGCCTCGAAATAGGCGCTGCCATATACGTAAGGCCGCTCTGCCAGTCCATAATACGCATAGCGCGCCTCCGGCACCCGGGCCGCGATCTCGCGCATGAACTGGCCGCGCCTCGGCGTCGTCCGTTCGGTTCCTATCGCACACAAAAAGTCGAACGGCTGATCGTCGCGGGCAAAACATTCGAGCGTCTCGATTGAACGATCGGCCGGATTGGGAATGAAGGCGACACGATGCGTCGGCGTTACAAACTGGCGAAGATGGTCACCGGCCGTCGTCAGGAAAGTCGCGTCTGCGACCTCCGCCTGACGGCGGATGCGCTGGACATTCTCTGCGACAAAGAGCGCATCGAGATTGACCGTCGCGACCCGAAGCGCAGGCAACATGGAACGCAGTTTACGTACAGTGTCGTTTCTGATCTTGTCGGCATGGAGCAGCACCAGCAGGTCTGGCCGGAAATTCTCGCAAAGCTCCAGCAAACGCCGGTTGACGTGGCCCTCGCCGCCACGTCCGACGCCGAAACGGCCCTGTTCACGCGCCACGTCGCGATCGCTGAAGGGTATCACCAGATGACCGTTGCGCACAAAACCGTTCGTCAGCTTGCGCACCGTCGCATAGAAATTGGCGCCCGCCCGCTTTTCATTGTAGTTGCCCACTAACACGATCCGCATCTGCTTCACGTCTCCGGTAAAGCGGCGCGCAGGCGTCCGCCGATGCGAACCGGTTCGACACGCCGCGCAAGGCCCGACGCCGCATCCGTCTCCACGAACACGCCACACAACGTCGCCGGCCCCATGGCCGGCTGAAAACGCCCGCTTGGAATTTTTGTGGTGAAACGGTTGAGCGGTTCGTCCTTCTCCATTCCGATGACCGAATTATAGTCGCCGCACATACCTGCATCCGTCTGGTACGCGGTGCCGCCGGGAAGCACCTGTGCGTCGGCCGTCGGCACATGGCTATGCGTGCCGACGACAAGCGACGCGCGGCCGTCACAGAAATGGCCCATCGCCATTTTCTCCGACGTCGCTTCGGCATGCATATCGACCACGATAGCATCCGCAGCCTGTCCCAGCGGACAGGCATCGAGCTGACGGTCGATCGCCTCAAACGGACAATCGAGCGCCTCCATGAAAACGCGGCCGAGCGCGTTCACAACCAGCACGCGCGCGCCGGATGCACTCTCCACCAGCGTCGCGCCGCGTCCCGGCGTACCGGACGGATAGTTGACCGGCCGGATCAGCCGCGGCTCCCGCTCGATATGAACCAGCGCCTCGCGCTGATCCCACGAATGATTACCGAGCGTGATGACGTCGGCGCCAGCGTCGAACACATCGTCGCAGATCGCGCCGGTGATGCCGAATCCGCCGGCGGCGTTCTCGCCATTGACGATGACGAAATCCAGCCCGAGTTGCCGCCGCAACCCCGGCAGTTCGGCAACCAGCGCATCCCGCCCGCTGCGGCCCACAATATCGCCGAGAAACAACAGTCTCATCATCACACTCCGCGCGGCGCGGCGGCGAAAGCGCGCGCGCCCGTTTCGGTTACAACCCAGTCGAGCCGGGCATCGAATTCCTCTTCCGGCAGGTCTTCGGCTTCCTGCGCCGAAAAGGCAATGCCGACCGCCACTATTCCGGTGCCTTCGTGGCGGAGCGCCGCCAGCGTGCGGTCGTAATAGCCGCCGCCATAACCGATGCGACGGCCCCGGGCGTCGAAGGCAAGCAGCGGCACGAGCACCACATCGGGACGGCAGGCGAGCGCGCCCGGCGCCGGCTCGCGCGTCCCGTGCGCACCGGCGACAAGCGCATCGCCCGGCCGCCATTGAAGAAAAACCAGAGGCGCATCCTGGTGCGCGACGCGCGGCAGCGCACAGACATGACCCGCCGCAGAGGCGCGCGCGATGACCTCCGCCGGATCGGCTTCGCTTCCCATCGCCACATAGCCGGCGATCGAGGCCTGCCGCGGCAACAGAACGGCTTTGAAAAAATGATCGGCGATGCGGGCGCCGGCGTCGGGCCCGGCTGCATCCCGCGCGGCATCGCGACGCAGGATCGCTGCCGCGCGCGCCGCGCGCTTCGCCGCACTCATGCCGCCAATCCCGAAAAAGGTGAGAAAGGTGGGGCCACCTTGGCCGTTGGAACTTCGTTCCCCGGAGACCTACTAACGTAGGTGGGCGCCGTGTGAAGGAGACCACGGTCTCCCTCAGGGACAGCTCCCTTGAGGACCGTAAGGCCCCGAGAGTATGTGTTCCTGACGTACCAGGCAGCACCCGGCTCTATTCTATCGGCCTTCGAGGGCCCCCGGGTCAAGCGCATAGCGTCCGGACGGAAAGGGACGAGGCTCACGCCGCCTCGATGCGCTTGGCAAGGTCCTCGATGCGGCGCGCCGCATTGTCGAGCACGTCGGCAAGCGCGTCCTCCGCCTCCCGCGACCGGTCCAGCGCCGAGGAGCGCGCACCGGAGAGATTTTCGATCTCCTGGTCGAGCAATTTGGTCTTTTGCAGCGCTTCCGACAATTCGTCGGTAATCAGCAACCCGGCCATCAGCAGCAACCGTGCATCGCCCACTTGCCCGACTTCCTGCGCCAGCGCCGTCATATGCTTGTTCATATAAGCGGCAAGTTCGCGGACGTGATCTTCTTCGCCGTCGCCGCAGGCAACGGTGTAGGTGCGATCGTTCAGCGAAACCTTGACCTGTCCCATCGAAATCCCTTTCGGCGCGGCCCCTCTCAGGCGTCCGCCAATACCTCGCGAATGCCTTCGATGGCATCCGCCAGCGTCTCCGAAGCGCGTTCATTGAGTTCGTTGAGGCGGCGCGCTTCCGACCGCATCTGGTCGAGCTCCTCGGCAAGCGCGGCCCTGTCTTCCTTGAGCGTATCGGTTTGTGCCTGCAGGCTCTTTGCCGCCTGCAGCCGCACCACCTGGCGATTGATCGTCGCTTCAAGCCTGTCGACCGCGCTTGAGAAGCGCTCCATCGCCGAATCGAGTTTGGTCATGCTTTTGTCCGGCTTCGAGGCGCCGTTCGGCCTCGCGGCCCAAGATAGGCGGGGCGGGGAAACAAGGTCAACGGCGGCCCCGCGAATAAGAACGCAGCCGCCCTGCGAAATCGCAGGCCGATATGCCCGAATGCAGGCGCCCGGACGGCCATTCCGGCATTGACTCAACCGGGTCCCGTGGTCATTGTGGCGCCGCTCTCGGGAGGGCCCGATCCGAGCCAAATCTGCGGTTTCTTGACGCCCGCGACCTCCATGCCCGCTCAGGCCCGCCTGGGCTACAGAGTGACACATGACACCAACCGAAAAATCCGCCCTCGCCGCGACGGTGGAAGCCTCAGCCGGAAAAGCGCCGGCGGCTTCCCATCACAATCTCGCCAATGCCATTCGGGCGCTGGCGATGGATGCGGTGCAGCAGGCCAATTGCGGTCACCCCGGCATGCCGATGGGGACGGCCGACATCGCAACGGTCCTCTTCACCCGTTTCCTGAAAATCGACCCGCGCGCGCCCCACTGGCCCGACCGCGACCGCTTCGTGCTTTCGGCAGGCCACGGTTCGATGCTGCTTTACGCCGTCAACTACCTGCTCGGCTATGAAGACATGACGATCGAGCAAATCCGCAATTTCCGGCAGCTCGGAAGCATCACCGCCGGCCACCCGGAATACGGCCACGCGGCGGGCGTTGAAACCACCACAGGCCCGCTCGGTCAGGGCATCGCGACGGCGGTCGGCATGGCGCTGGCCGAACGCCTGCAAGCCGCCCGTTTCAGCGACAAGATCGTCGATCACTACACTTACGTGCTGGCCTCCGACGGCGACCTGATGGAAGGCGTCAGCCACGAGGCGATCGGCCTTGCCGGCCACCTGAAACTGTCGAAGCTGATCGTCCTCTACGACGACAACGGCATCACCATCGACGGCGCGTTGTCGCTTTCGGAATCGGGCGACGCGCTGAAGCGCTTCGAAGCCGCCGGCTGGAACGCCACCCGCATCGACGGCCACAACCCCGACGAGATCGCCGCCGCCATCGAAAAGGCCCGCAAATCCGACCGCCCGACACTGATCGCCTGCCGCACGGTGATCGGCTATGGCGCGCCCAACAAGCAGGGCAAGTCGTCCGCGCATGGCTCGCCGCTCGGCCCCGACGAAATCGCGCTGGCGCGCACCACGCTTGGCTGGTCGGCCGAACCTTTCGTCGTGCCGAGCGAAACGCTGGACGCGTGGCGCATTGCCGGGCTGCGCAACGTCAAGGCGCGCAAGGCCTGGGAAGACCGGCTGGCCGCACTGGACGCGCCTGCCCGCACCGAATTCGAACGCCGCCTCGCCGGCGACCTGCCGGCCGAACTCGGCAAGGCGATTGCCGCGTTCAAGGAAAAGCTTGTCGCCGAGAAACCGAAATGGGCAACGCGCAAATCCTCCGAGGAAGCGCTGAACGTCATCAACGCCGTGCTGCCGGAAACGATCGGCGGTTCGGCCGACCTGACCGGCTCCAACAACACACGCTCGAAAGAGCAGAAGGTCGTGACGGCGGAGGACTTCTCGGGCTCCTTCATCCATTACGGCATTCGCGAACACGGCATGGCCGCCGCGATGAACGGCATCGCGCTGCACAAGGGCCTGATCCCCTATTCCGGCACGTTCCTCGTTTTCACCGACTACTGCCGTCCGGCAATCCGCCTGTCGGCGCTGATGGGCCAGCGCGTCGTCTATGTGATGACGCATGACTCGATCGGACTTGGCGAGGACGGCCCCACGCACCAGCCGGTCGAGCATCTGGCGAGCCTGCGCGCGATACCGAACCTGCTGGTCTTCCGCCCGGCCGACGCCGTCGAGACGCTCGAATGCTGGCAGCTTGCGCTTGAGGCAAAGGACACGCCCTCGGTGCTGGCCCTGACGCGCCAGAACCTCCCGGCCGTCCGCCTCGAGAATTCGGACAAGAACCTTTGCGGACGCGGCGCCTACGAACTCTCGCCGGCCTCGGCCAAGGCGAAAATCTCGCTGCTGGCGACGGGCTCCGAAGTCGAGATCGCCATGGCGGCACAGGCGCAACTCGAAAAAGACGGCATTCCGGCGCGCGTCGTCTCGATGCCCTGCCTTGAGCTCTTCGAACAACAGTCGCGCGAATTCCGCGCCGGTATGCTCGGCGAAGGCACCGTGAAAATCGCGATCGAAGCGGCGGTCCGCTATGGCTGGGACCGCTATATCGGCGCCGATGGCGACTTCATCGGCATGGAAGGTTTCGGCGCCTCGGCGCCGGCGCCCGATCTCTACAAGCACTTCAACATCACCGCCGAGGCGGCCGTGGCCGCGGCCAAAGCGCGGCTGGCGGAAATTTCGTAAGACAACACAAGGCTCGGGAGAACAAAATGGCTGTGCGCGTTGCGATTAATGGATTCGGGCGGATCGGGCGGCTGGTGCTGCGCGCCATCGCGGAATCGGGCCGCAAGGACATCGAGGTCGTCGCGATCAACGATCTGGGTTCTGTCGACGCCAACGCGCTGCTGCTGAAATACGACAGCGTCCACGGCCCCTTCCCCGGCAAGATCAAGACGACGAAATCGTCGATGGATCTGGGCCGCGGGCCGATCAAGGTGATTGCCGAACGCGACCCGGCAAAGCTGCCGTGGAAGGAACTCGGCGTCGACATCGCGCTCGAATGCACCGGCCTCTTCACGGCCCGCGACAAGGCGGCCGCCCATCTGAAGGCCGGCGCGAAGAAGGTGTTGATTTCGGCGCCCGGCGAAGAAGCCGACCTGACAGTTGTCTACGGCGTCAATCACAAGGACCTGAAGAAGTCGCACAAGATCGTCTCCAACGCCTCCTGCACCACCAACTGCCTCGCGCCGGTGGCGCAGGTGCTGCACAAGTCCTGCGGCATCGAACAGGGCTACATGACGACGATCCACGCCTATACGGGCGACCAGAACACCGTCGACACGCTGCACAAGGATCCGCGCCGTGCGCGCGCCGCCGCCGTCTCGATGATCCCGACCTCGACCGGTGCGGCCAAGGCCGTCGGCCTTGTTCTGCCGGAACTGAAGGGCAAGCTCGACGGCACCTCGATCCGCGTGCCGACACCGAACGTCTCGGTGATCGACCTCGTCTTCACGGCGAAGAAGAAAGTGACGGCCGAAGAAGTGAACGCCGCCATCATTGCCGCCTCGAAGGGCCCGCTGAAGGGCATTCTGGCGACCACCAACGAGCCGAACGTCTCGATCGACTTCAATCACAACCCGGCCTCCTCGACGTTCGACCTGACCCAGACACAGGTCATCGACGGCAAGCTGGTGCGGGTGCTCGCCTGGTACGACAACGAGTGGGGCTTCTCCAACCGCATGGGCGACACCGCCGTCGCGATGGGCAAGCTTCTCTGATCGGAGCCTGAACGCCAGATGGCCGGTCACAAAACGCTCGACGATCTTTTCGCAACGGCCGACATCAAGGGCCGTCGGGTGCTGGTCCGCGCCGATCTCAACGTGCCGATGCAGGACGGAAAAGTGGGCGACGCCACGCGGCTCGAACGCGTGGCGCCGACCCTGACCGAACTCGCCGGTCGCGGTGCAAAGGTTGTCGTGCTGTCGCATTTCGGCCGCCCCAAAGGCAAGCCGGACGCCAAATATTCGCTGAAGCCTGTCGCCGAGGCCCTTTCGGCCTTCACCGGCGGAACGGTCGCCTTCGCCGATGACTGCATCGGCGAAGTAGCCCAGCGCGCCATCGAGGCCCTCGCGCCGGGCAGCATTCTGGTGCTCGAAAACACGCGTTTCCATGCCGGCGAGGAAAAGAACGATCCGGATTTCGCCGCCGCGCTGGCAAAAAACGGCGACGTCTATGTCAACGACGCCTTTTCCTGCGCCCATCGCGCGCACGGCTCGACCGAAGGCATCACCCGCTTCCTGCCGTCCTATGCGGGCCGCGCGATGGAAGCCGAACTGACGGCGCTTGAGGCCGCGCTCGGCACGCCGAAACGGCCTGTGGTAGCGGTTGTCGGCGGCGCAAAAATCTCCACGAAAATCGCGCTGCTCGCCAACCTCGTCAAAAAGGTCGACGCCCTGGTCATCGGCGGCGGCATGGCCAACACCTTCCTGGCCGCGCAGGGCAAGAAGATCGGCAAATCGCTCTGCGAACCCGATCTGCTCGACACCGCCCGCGAAATTCTCGAAAGCGCGCGCGCCGCGAAATGCGATGTCGTTCTGCCCTCCGACGTCGTCGTCGCCGCCGAATTCAAGGCCGGCGCCACGGCACACACGGTTTCGGCCGATGCGGTGCCGGAGGACATGATGATCCTCGATGTCGGGCCCGACACGCTGAAACATCTGGCTGGCCGCTTCGAAACGGCGAAGACGGTGGTCTGGAACGGGCCGCTCGGCGCTTTCGAAATCCCGCCCTTCGACCGCGGCACCGTCGAGGCCGCGCGCCTCGTCGCGATGCGCAGCAAACAGGGCGAACTTGTGTCGGTCGCCGGCGGTGGCGACACGGTGGCAGCGCTCAACGAAGCGGGCGCGGCCGAAGATTTTACCTATGTATCCGCCGCGGGCGGCGCCTTCCTCGAATGGATGGAAGGCGTGGAACTGCCGGGCGTCGCGGCGCTCGCGAAAACCTGAGCCGAAAGGCGAGACCGGGAGAACGATGAAATGACTGAGACCCTTGAATCGATTGCCGAGGCCATGGTCGCGCCGGGCAAAGGCATTCTCGCCGCGGACGAAAGTTCGGGCACGATCAAGAAGCGCTTCGACAGCATCAATGTGGAATCGACGGCCGACAGCCGCCGCGACTACCGCGAAATGCTGTTCCGCACCGAAGAGGCGATGAAGAATTACATTTCGGGCGTGATCCTCTACGACGAGACGATCCGCCAGAAGGCGAAAGACGGTGCGCCGCTGGTCGACCTGATCAAAAAGGCGGGCTCGATCCCCGGCATCAAGGTCGATACCGGCGCCAAGGACATGCCCGGCTTCCCCGGCGAGAAGATCACCGAAGGCCTCGACGGTCTCGGCGAGCGACTGGCGGAATACTACGACCTCGGCGCGCGCTTCGCGAAATGGCGCGCCGTCATCGACATTGCGCCGGGCATCCCGACGCGCACCTGCCTCGAAGCCAATGCCGAGGCGCTGGCGCGCTACGCGGCGCTTTGCCAGCAGGCGAAGATCGTCCCCATCGTCGAGCCCGAAGTACTGATGGATGGCGGCCACGATGTCGACCGCTGCTTCGAGGTTACCGAAGAGACGCTGCGCATCCTCTTCGACCGCCTCGCGGCCCATCGCGTTCGTCTTGAGGGTACGGTGCTGAAGCCCAACATGGTGATCGCCGGCAAGAAATGCGGCAAGCAGGCCAGTGTCGAGGAAGTCGCCGAAAAGACCATCGCCTGCTTCAGGCGCACGGTTCCGGCGGCAATCCCCGGCATCGTCTTCCTGTCCGGCGGCCAGTCGGACGAGGATGCGACCGCGCATCTCAATGCGATGAACGCGATCGGCGGCTTCCCTTGGAAAATGTCCTTCTCCTATGGCCGCGCGCTTCAGGCCGCGCCGCTGAAGGCATGGGGCGGCGAGGCGCAGAACGTGCCCGCCGGCCAGAGGGCCTTCCTGCACCGCGCAAAGATGAACGGCCTCGCCACACTCGGCACCTGGAAAGCGGCACTCGAAAAGGCGGCCTGAACCGGACGCAGCTCATGAAGGGGACGTGCACGAAGCCCCGCTTCGCGCTACAAACCCGCCCATGACCGAGCCGAATGCCGAAACGCCCTGCCGCCTCTATCTCATCACGCCGCCGCGTTTTGAGCCGCGCGCCTTCGCCGACACACTGAAGGCCGCGCTCGACGCGGGCGATGTCGCGAGCCTGCAACTCCGGCTGAAAGGCGAAAACGACACGCCGCCCGCCGACGACGACATCCGCCGCGCGACCGAGGCCTTGATGCCGCTCGCCCATGCGCGCGACGTCGCCTTCATCATCAACGATCGGCCCGACCTCGCGGCGGAGCTCGGCGCCGACGGTGTCCATGTGGGCCAGACGGATACGAGCTATACCGAAGCCCGGAAAATCGTCGGCGCCGATCGGATCGTTGGCGTCACCTGCCATGCCTCGCGCCACCTGGCGATGGAAGCGGGCGAGGCCGGTGCGGACTATGTGGCTTTCGGCGCCTTTTACGAAACTGACACAAAAACCCCTATAAGTAGGGCCGAACCCGAAATCCTGACCTGGTGGTCGGAAACTTTCGTGGTGCCCTGCGTGGCGATCGGCGGCATCACGGTGCAAAATGCCGCGGTTCTGGTACGCGCCGGGGCGGATTTTCTGGCCGTGTCGTCAGGCGTCTGGGCCCATGCCGAGGGGCCGGCCGCCGCCATGCGTGCCTTTGATCGAATTCTGGCCGAGGAAAGCAAGTTCCGATGAGGCATCTAGTTGTTGCGTTGAGTTTGGCCATCGCATCGGCATGGGCCGCAATGCCTGAAGCGTCCGCGCAGAACGCGCCCTCACCGCGCGCCGCTCAGGCAAAGCCGGGTTCCGACGCAATGGCGCCGGCGATGGCAGCCTATCGGGAAGAGCGCTACGGAGAAGCGCGGCTCCTTGCCCTGCCGCTCGCCGAAAAAGGCGACATCGCCGCGCAACTGATGCTCGGCTCGATCTACAACAACGGCGAAGGTGTCGCCCCCGACGGCAACGAAGCCGCCAAGTGGTTTCGCATGGCGGCTGATCAAGGCGACGCCAGCGCCCAATACGCCCTCGCCATGCTGATGGAATATGGCCGCATCGACGGTGCCACGCCCGAAGCGGCGCGCAAGCTCTTCCAGAAAGCAGCCGATCAGGGCCATGCCGGCGCCACCACCGAACTTGGCATGATGTACACGACCGGCCATGGCGGGCCGCGCGACATCGGTATGGCGGCATCGCTCTTCGAAAGTGCCGCAAAAACCGGCCACGCCGACGCGCAATACTATCTCGGGACACTCTTTGCCGCCGGCCGGGGCAAGCCGCAGAATCTCGGCGAAGCAGCCCGCTATTTCCAGCTGGCGGCCGATCAGGGCCAGCCCGAGGCCAGCTATCAGCTCGGCCTGATGCTGCAGGACGGCGTGGGCCTGTCGAAAAACCCGGCCGAGGCGGCCCGGCGCTTTACAGTCGCCGCAGAAGGCGGCCTGCCGGAAGCACAAACGGCGCTGGCCTTCGCCTATCTCGGCGGCGAGGGCGTCGAACGCAACGACACGACGGCCGCGAGGTGGTTCACCGAGGCGGCCATGCGCGGCGAACCGCTGGCGCAGGACCGGCTCGCCCGCCTCTATTTTCTGGGTCAGGGCGTCGCGCGCGACGTCGCCGCCGCCCTGCTCTGGCTGACGCTCGCCGAGCGCGGCGGATACGAGGACGCGACGCTTCGGAACTCGATCGAGCCCGAAATCACCCCCGAAATCACCGCCCAGGTCGAGGAACAGCTCGCGAAATGGGACAGTGCGGCCGGGGGCGGCGCAGCAGCGAACTGAACGCCATACGTCCGGCCAGCACACGCCTTTCGGCCGAAAGGCCCTGTCCATTGCCGGCGCATGGTGTTATCAGAACGCCGGTCGAGCCTCACCGGCAGGCCCCGACACCCTTTTCCAGCTTCAGCAATCCCCGAATTCGAGCATCCCATGAAGATCAACGGCAACGAAATCCGCCCCGGCAACGTCATCGAGCACGAAGGCGGCCTCTGGGCCGCGGTCAAGGTCCAGCATGTGAAGCCCGGCAAGGGCGGCGCCTTCGCGCAGGTCGAGCTGAAGAACCTCGTCGATGGACGCAAGCTGAACGAGCGCTTCCGCTCCGCCGAAACGGTCGAACGCGTGCGGCTCGAACAGAAGGACTACCAGTATCTCTACGAGAACGACGGAATGCTGACTTTCATGGACAATGAAAGCTACGAGCAGATCGAACTCGCGAAGGACTGGGTCGGCGAACGCGCAGCCTTCCTGCAGGACGGCATGAAAGTGACCGTCGAAAGTCACGAGGGCAAGGCGCTCGGCATTTCGCTTCCCGACCAGGTGGTGCTGGAAATCACCGAAACCGAACCGACGGTGAAAGGCCAGACGGCAGCAAGCTCCTACAAGCCCGCCCTGCTTGAAAACGGAGTCCGCGTGATGGTGCCGCCCTTCATCACCACCGGCGAGCGCATCGTGGTCGACACGAACGAAGTCACCTATCTGCGCCGCGCCGATTGATCCCTGAGCCGGTAAAACTCATGTCCCGTCACACCCCTTCGATGGCCGTCATGGTCGCCGCCGCCCGCAAGGCGGCGCGTGGCCTGCAGCGTGACTTCGGTGAGGTGGAAAATCTGCAGGTCTCGCTGAAGGGCCCGGCGAATTTCGTTACCGCCGCCGACCGGAAGGCCGAGAAAGTCATCTTCCAGGAGCTGTCCAAGGCGCGGCCCGGCTACGGCTTCCTGATGGAGGAAGGCGGCGTCGTCGAAGGCGCCGACAAGTCACATCGCTGGATCATCGATCCGCTCGACGGCACGACGAATTTTCTGCATGGCATTCCGATGTTTTCGATCTCGATCGCGCTGGAGCGCGAAGGCCAGATCGTCGCCGGGCTCGTCTACAACCCGATCTCGGATGAAATGTTCATCGCCGAAAAAGGCCAGGGTGCGTTTCTCAACGACCGCCGCATCCGCGTCGCAGTGCGCCGCGAACTGGCGCAAGCCGTCGTCGGAACCGGCATTCCGCATATCGGCCGGCCCGGCCATCAGCGCTTCACGGCCGAGCTCGGCGTTGTGATGAACGAGGTGGCGGGCGTGCGCCGCATGGGGTCGGCGGCACTCGATCTCGCCTGGGTCGCCGCCGGACGTCTCGACGCCTATTGGGAAGCAAACCTCGCCGCCTGGGATGTCGCCGCCGGCATCATCCTCGTGCGCGAAGCCGGCGGTTTCGTCACCGATCTCAACGGCCGCGACACCATGCTCGACTCGGGCGGTATCATTGCGGGGAACGAAACGCTCCACCGCCAGCTCGCCGATGTGCTGAAAAAAGCGCACAAGCCGGCCTGATACGAGCCGTATTTCCGCCCGAATTCCTCTCTACGCCTCATCCGCCAAGGTCTGTTCGCATGGCGCGAACGCGCCTAGACTGGGCCGCGAGAGTTTCGACGCTCATGCTCGCCCACGCCCCGCCCACGGATGACCGCATGATATCGCGTAGCAGGACCGGCCTAGCGGCAATCGCCCTCCTCCTTGCGAGCGCTCTGCCGGCCGTGGCCGCCGAGGGACCCTTGCCCTTCCCCGAAACGGCGCTGCTGCGCGTCGCCTTCGCGCCCAATGAATCCGCGCTGAGCCCCGCCGCCCACGACGAAATCGCCGCTTTCGCGACGGACATCCGGCGGCAAAGCAGCCGCCTGCTGATCAAGGCCTATGCCGGCCCGCCCCATGACACCTCCTCGACGGCCCGCAAACTTTCGCTCCGCCGCGCCGTAGCGGTGATGCAAAAGCTGGTCGGCGAAGGCGTTGTCGGCGACCGGATTCGCGTCCGCGCACTTGGCGGAACATCAGACAGCGGTCCGCAGGACCGCGTCGACATTGTATTGTCCGGCGGCTGACCCATCCGAACATGAAAAGGGATTGACGACGCATGGCGAAGGAACACAAGGACGGCATCGCGCTGTCGCGCCCGCACCCCTATGTCACGCGAATGCTGCTCTTCATCGTGCTGGTCTGCTTCGTTGCGGCGATCCTTTTCCCCCAGATCGAAACCGCCTTCATGGCCAATCCGGGGCTGAACGGGCTGATCATCGGCGTCCTCGTCATCGGCATCCTTTATGCGTTTCGCCAAGTGCTGAGCATCAATCCCGAAGTGCGCTGGGTGAACGAATTTCGCCGCGCCGATCCGGGCCTCACCATTCCGCCGGCACCGCGCCTGCTGGCGCCGATGGCCACCATGCTTGGCGACCGCAAAGGCCGCATGCAGCTCAACGCGATGTCGATGCGTTCGATTCTCGATTCGCTCGGCTCCCGCCTCGACGAACAGCGCGAAATCTCGCGCTACGTCATCGGGTTGCTGATCTTCCTTGGCCTGCTCGGCACCTTCTGGGGCCTCCTGATCACAGTTTCGTCCGTCGCCGGCACGATCCAGAGCCTCAACGTCGAAACGGCGGAGGCCGCGACCGTCTTTTCGAACCTGAAAGCCGGGCTCGACGGTCCGCTGCGCGGTATGGGCACCGCCTTCTCCTCCTCGCTATTCGGCCTTGCAGGCTCGCTGGTGCTCGGTTTTCTCGATTTGCAGGCGGGCCAGGCGCAAAACCGCTTCTACAACGAGCTTGAGGAATGGCTCTCGACGGTCACAAGTTTGGCCGAGACCGACCCCAATGCCCCCTCGATGCTGGGTGAAACGGCGCGGCGCCTGCGCAACATCGAACAGGCACTGGCCGGCGGCGGTAGCGAAGGCGCCAACGCTTCGTTGATGGCGCTGGCGGGCCAGATCACCGCGCTGACCGAGCAGTTGCGCGGCGAGCAGCAACTGGTCCGGCAACTGGCGCAAAATCAGGAAGCGTTGCGGCCAGTGCTCGAAGAACTGGCGCGCCGCCTCGACGGACGGGGTTGACAGAGCATGGCCCTCGCCAGCAAACGCATTCGCGGCCGCGCGCCCACCGGCGATTACTGGCCGGGCTTCGTCGACGCCATGTCGAGCCTGCTGCTGGTGTTGATTTTCCTGCTGACGGTTTTCATGATCACCCAGTTCTTCCTCGGGCTGCTGGTCAGCGACAAGGATTCGGCACTGGACAATTTGCGCAGCCAGATCGCCGAATTGGTGAACCAGCTGGCGCTGGAGCGGCGCGAAAAGGCCGATCTCGAAGTCACGATCCTGTCGCTGCAGGATTCACTGGCAACCGCCAGCGCGGAAAGCGAACGCCTGGCCGCCATGGCCGAGGACGCGGCCGGCGCCGGCGGGCGCGTCGCCGAACTTGAAAGCCGCCTCGCCGACGAACAGCGCGTGTCGAACGAAGCGCTGGCGCAGGTCGAGCTGCTGAACCAGCAGATCGCCGCGCTGCGCCGCCAGCTTGCGACGCTCGAGGCGGCACTGGAAGCGTCCGAGCAACGCGACCGGGAATCGCAGGCCCAGATCGCCGATCTCGGCCGCCGTCTCAATGCGGCGCTGGCACAAAAGGTTCAGGAGCTGGCGCGCTACCGTTCGGAATTCTTCGGTCGATTGCGGACCATTCTGGGCGACCGCACCGACATCGAAATCGTCGGCGACCGCTTTGCGATGCAGTCGGAAATCTTCTTCGCCTCGGGGTCGGCTGACATCAACCCTTCGGGGCGGGAACAACTCGACAAGATCGCCGTCGCGGTGCGCGAAATCGCCGCCGAGATCCCCGACGACATCCCCTGGGTCCTGCGCGTCGACGGCCACACCGACGCCAACCCGATCGCGACGCCGCAATTCCCGTCGAACTGGTATCTGTCGAGCGCCCGCGCCATTGCTGTCGTGGACTACCTCGTCGCGCAAGGCGTTCCGGCGCGAAACCTGGTGGCGGCGGGATTCGGCGAGCATCACCCGCTGGTGGCGAGACGCACGGCGGCCGACAACACGCGCAACCGCCGCATCGAATTCAAGCTCACCGAGCGTTGATCACCAGGCCTTCATCTCGGTCGATTGCGAACAGACCAGCACTTCGGGCTCGAAAACCTGCCCCAGCAGCATGACGTCGCCATAACCGGCGGCAACACTGATGCCGGATATCTCGGTGCCGAGATTGAGATAGATGGTGCCGGCCTTGCCGCCGCCATTCTCGCCGGGCTCGACGCGCACGACCTGGCTCGGCGACAGCGAGGCCGGGTCGCCGGCATGGGCGATGAAGTCGATGATGTTCGGATGCGCACCGATCAGCAGCGAACCGTCCGGTTGCACGTCGATATTGTCGATGCCCGTGCCGAGCCGCGCCATGTCGATGCCCCGAAGGTCGCCCGTCGCCGCGTCGCGCGCGAAAACATGCAGGCTCATGCCCATCACATCCGCGACATAGACACGGGCCCCGTCGGCGCTGACATTGATGCCATTGGCATAGACGAACCTTTCGGCGGCAATGCGCGCCGCCGCGCCGTCGTGATAGACGACATTGGTGTTGCGAAGCAGCAGGACATTGCTGAAAAGCTGGTGCAGCCCGTTCTTCGACGCATGGTCGTTGGTGGCGTAGAAGCTGTCCGGTCCGACGGCCACGACATCGTTGAGCGAAACGAACAGCGGATCGGTGACGCTTTTTGCGTACGCAAGCGTACCGCCTTCGGCAATGTCGAAAATCTCGACCGTTTCGGTCCCCGACGCGGGATGATTGACCGCGAAAAGACGCCGCGCACCGTCCGCCCCGATATAAAGGTCGATGCCGTGCGGTCGGAAATCGGCAGGCGTCGCCGGCGTCACCGGATAGAGCGCCCATTCGGCCTGAGGCGCATTGAGGTCGATCGCATAGATGCCGCCGCGAATGGCATCGGCGCCGGGAGCGCCGGCCTGCACCGCCCGCCGGTCATAGGCCGACACATAGGCAATACCGCGTTCGTGGTCGATGACGATGTCTTCCGGCCCCGGCACCGCCGGGATGGCGCGGCAATCGGCGGCGATTTCCTGCCGGATACCCGTGAAATAGCCGGCCGCCGCCAGAAAACGCCAGGCGACGACGCTGACGACAATGACAAGAGCCAACGCGACATAACCAACGATTTGCCAACGCTTCGACATGACGTTCCCCCGATTTATTGTACGCGTCCGGCGGCCGCGCTGATCGTACCGGGCAACGGCCCGGACGGCTCGCCCGCAAGATCGCCGGTAAATTGCAGTCGCGCCAGCCGCGCGTAAAGCCCGCCCTGCCGCAGCAATTCGTCATGTGTACCGGACGCGACGACACGCCCCTCCTCCATGACGATAATGCGGTCAGCCTTGAGCACGGTGGCCAGCCGATGCGCGATGACGAGCGTCGTGCGGCCGCGCATCAGCCCTTCGAGCGCCTGCTGGACCGCCGCTTCGCTCTCGGCGTCGAGCGCGCTGGTCGCTTCGTCAAGAAGCAGCACCGGCGCATCGCGCAGGATCGCACGTGCAATCGCAAGACGTTGGCGCTGACCGCCCGAAAGCGTCACGCCACGCTCGCCGACCTGCGTGTCATAGCCGTCCGGCAGCCGGGCGATGAAATCGTCGATACGGGCGGCCCGCGCCGCCGCCTCGATTTCGGCGCGGCCCGCATCCGGCCGTCCATAGCGGATGTTCTCGGCAATCGTCGTTCCGAAGATCACGGTCTCCTGCGGCACCACCGCGATGCGCGCCCGGACGTCGCGCGGATCGGCGTCGCGCACATCGACGCCGTCAAGCGCGATGCGGCCCGATTGCGGATCGTAGAAGCGCAGCAAGAGCTGGAAGACCGTGCTCTTGCCCGCGCCCGACGGTCCGACCAGCGCCACCGTCTCGCCGGGATCGACATTGAGCGAGAACCCGCGAAGCGCCGAAATGCCCGGCCGTGCCGGATAGGCAAAGGTGATGTTCTCGAAACGGAGCTCGCCGCGCGACGGCGCCGGCAATGCAAGCGGCGCGGCGGGCGCGGCGATCTGCGGTTCGACATCGAGTAGTTCCATCAGCCGCTCGGTGGCGCCGGCCGCCATCTGCATGTCGCCCCAGATTTCCGAAAGCGCGGCGAGCGCGCCGGATGCGAACAAGGCGTAGAGAATGAACTGCGCCAGCGAACCGCCCGTCATCTCGCCGGCAATGACGTCCTTCATGCCGAACCAGATCACGCCGACGACACTCGAGAGCCCGAGAAAGAAGATCAGTGCCGTCAGCACCGAACGGGCGACGATGCGCGCCCGCGCGGTGTCGAACGATCGCTCGACCGTGTCGAAAAACTGCTTCCGGTCGTGCTCCTCATGCGTGAAGGCCTGCACGGTCTGGATCGCGTTGAGGCTTTCGGTGCCGAACGCGCTCGTATCCGCCAGCCGGTCCTGCGCCGAACGCGACAACCGCCGCACCCAGCGGCCGAGAAATACCAGCGGCAGCACGATCATCGGGATGGCGAAAAGCACCAGGCTTGAAAGACGCGGACTGGTGAAAACCATCATCGACGCCGCGCCGACGAAGAGGAAGAGGTTGCGCAATGCAATGGATGCCGAGGAACCGACGACCGTCTTGATCAGCGTCGTGTCGGCGGTGAGCCGCGACAGCACTTCGCCGGTGCGCGTCAGCTCGAAAAACGCCGGCGACAGTTTCAGCACATGCGCGTAGACGGCCTGCCGGAGATCGGCGACCACACGTTCGCCGAGCCAGCTGACGAAATAGAACCGCGCGGCGCTCGCAACGCCGAGCACCAGCGCAACTGCGATCAGCGCCAGGAAATAGCGGTCGATGAAGGCCGCCGTCGCGCCATTGTCGGCATTGTTGAGGAGATCGACCAGACGTCCGCCGGCCATCGGAATGGCCAGCGTCGCCAGCGTCGCCAGCACGAGCGCCAGAACGGCGAGCGCCACCATGCCGCGATAGACCGCGAGAAACGGCAGGAGCCGCAGGATCGGGCGGACACGCTTGGCCGGCCGGCGCCGCTGCGCTTCTTCCTCAATGGCCTCGACGACCGGGTTCGATGTGTCGCTCATGCGTTGGCGCCGGTTCTTCTCGTTTTGCGGGACCGGCCACACTAGCCGCTCGGGATCACCCCGTGGATAAGTTCAGCGCCCGGTATAGCAACGCCCGCCCCGCCGCCGCAATGCCGGTGCCGCCCGGCCACCGCGGCATGAACGCGCAAAGCCTTGATTTTCGGGTCCAAAATGCGTCCCGCATCTCGGCTTGCATGGACCCCGCCCGTTCGCTATAAGCCCCTCAATTCCGGCAGCGCGGCGCTTCCGCCGGGAAGCGCCCGGAGCGCGCCGTTTTCAATTCGGGAAGGCCGAGAGCCATGAAGAAAGAGACCCATCCGGACTATCACTTCATCACCGTGACGATGAACGATGGCACCACCTTCCAGACGCGCTCGACCTATGGTTCGGAGGGCGCCACGCTGGTGCTCGACATCGACCCGACGACGCACCCGGCCTGGACCGGCGGCGGCCAGCAGATCCTCGATCGCGGCGGTCGCGTCAGCCGCTTCAAGAAGAAGTTCGGCTTCATCGGCGGCAACAGCTAAGCCGACGGGACCATCGAATATGAAAAAGCCCCGCATTTGCGGGGCTTTTTTGTTGCGATACCGGGCAAACCCTATTCCGGCCGCTTCTTGCGGCGGCCGAACTGGGGCCGCGGGAAATCGGCGGAAAGGCTCTCGCGGTAGAATGCCTCGACGCGCTGCATCTGTTCGGCCAGCGGATGATTGCGCGCCGGACCGGCGACAGGCTCGCGGAGCCGCGCATCGAGCCGCTCGACCCGCGCATAGAGGCGCTCGGAACGCTCGATCAGTTCCAATAGGCGCTGCGGCAGCACATCGGCGCCGGCAAAGCGCGGCTGACGGGCGATTTCCTTGGTGGCGAGCCGGTATTTCTCGGAATTGGCCTCTTCGGCCGTCATCTCGCCCTCATGCACGGCCTTGCGCACCAGCAGCCATGAGGCGACCTGC
The DNA here is from genome assembly GCF_019635935.1 of Parvibaculum sp. NCBI lineage: Bacteria > Pseudomonadati > Pseudomonadota > Alphaproteobacteria > Hyphomicrobiales > Parvibaculaceae > Parvibaculum > Parvibaculum sp. The sequence continues at coordinate 1,239,063 of NZ_JAHBYN010000001.1, forward strand.
ATCAGCCGCGTCGTGAGACGCATGCTCTCGCCCGCATAAGCGAGCGAGGCCTCGCGCGGCAGCGCCTTGGCGGCCTCGCGGCCGGCGCCATCGAGATAGGCCGAGGTTTCCTCGACCAGCCGCATGCCCTCGCCATAGGTGCGCTGGAAGAGCCCCGACGCCATGAACTCGCTCAAGGTGACGCATTCGGCTTCGGCAAAGCCGATTTCGTCGCCGCCCGTGATCTCGTGAACACTCATCCCTCAAACCCCTGATACCGCCCCATTGCGGGACATTCAGGGTCTGAAGGATCAATATCCGTGCCATCGGAACGGGACAGGCCCGATCCGGACAAAAAAGAGCCGCGGGAAAGCCCGCGGCTCAAGTTCTAACAGGGAGGCGTCAAACAGAGTGGATAGGAGCCACTCAGAAATCCAGAGAACTGGATTACGCAAGGTCACCCTAGCGACATCATTCCTAACAGGAAGTTAATCTTGTGGCAATTTGCCGCGCTGTCCGTGAAGTCGAGAAGCGCCGAACACTGTGCCGGCACAACTAAAAGTGCTGCATTTTTAATGTGTTAACTGAGGGTGTCTATTTTTTGAACAATGCTTCGGCCGCCGACAGCGATCCGCGCTTCTTAACGAGTTGATCCCGAATCCGCGCAATCTCACCCTCGAGCGCGGTGATTCGTTCTTCCAGCTCCTCGATCCCGAGCAGGCTCAAATCCTCTTTCGCGAGCGCCGCCAGCGCTTCGTCGCGCCGCTTGCGCGGCTCCAGATCGTCCCTGTCCATAACGCCTCGCCTTCCTCGTCGCTGCCGGTTGCCAGTTTGGGGAGGTCCGGCTAGACCTGCAAGCCGATCCCGCCCGCCGGAGGACCGCCCTTGTCGAACCTGCCCGAAACCATGACGGCCATCGCAATCCGCGAGCCCGGAGGCCCGGACGTGCTGGAAAGCCGAAGGATTCCGCTTCCCGACCCCGGACATGGCGAAATCCTGATCAAGGTCGAGGGTGCCGGCGTCAACCGCCCGGACACGATCCAGCGCATGGGCCTTTATCCGCCGCCGCCCGGCGCGCCGGAAACGCCGGGGCTCGAAGTCGCGGGCAAGGTCGTGGCCACGGGTCCGGGCGTGACGATGTGGAAAGCGGGCGACAAGGTCTGCGCGCTGGTGGGGGGCGGCGGCTATGCCGAATACTGCCTTGCGCATGAAGCGCATGCCCTGCCTGTGCCACGGGGACTGTCGATGACGGAAGCGGCGGCGCTGCCCGAAACCTTCTTCACCGTCTGGACCAATGTCTTCGGGCGCGGAAACCTGAAGGCCGGCGAGACCTTGCTGGTGCATGGCGGCTCGAGCGGCATCGGCACGACGGCGATCCAGCTTGCAAGCATTTTCGGCGCGAAGGTCATCGCGACGGCGGGCTCGGCCGAAAAATGCGCGGCCTGCCTGAAGCTCGGCGCCGACGCGGCAATCAACTACCGCGACGCCGATTTCGTCGCCGAGACGAAACGGCTGACCGGCGACCGCGGCGCCGATGTGATCCTCGACATGGTGGGCGGCGACTATATTCCCCGCAACATCCAGGCGGCCGCCACGGACGGGCGCATCGTCTCGATCGCCTTCCTGAACGGGCCGACGGCGGAGGTGAACTTCCTGCCCGTGATGCTGAAACGGCTGATGCTGACGGGCTCGACACTCCGTCCACGGAGCATCGAGGAAAAGGCGGCGCTCGCCCGCGCCTTGCGCGAAAAGGTCTGGCCGCTGATCGAGGCGGGGCGCATAAAACCCTTGATAGACACGGTCTTTCCGCTGGCCGACGCCGCGAAAGCGCATGCCCTTATGGAAAAGAGCAGCCATATCGGCAAGATAATCCTCACCGTTTGAGCCATATTCCGCGCGGCCTCATTCGCGCCCGAAATCATCACAGTCTCTCCTCTAAATCGTCATAAGCCTCCCCGAAGGTCCGGCCCGCGGATGTCGCCGCTCGCGCGATGCCGCACACGGTCGCAAGGCCGGATCTTCCATGACGCAAAGGAGAATACCGATGAAGAACTTCAAAAGATTCATGCTTGCCGCCGCCTTCGCCGCGGCGACATCGGTTTCGCTTGGCGCATTTCAAGGCGCTCATGCGGCGACAGCCGAGGACTTGAACAAGGAGGCCGCGCATGCTCTCGAGAAGCTCTACGAGACCAATGCGGTCGCGAAGGAAATCGGCGAACAGGCGCAGGCGATCCTCGTCTTCCCCAATATCGTCAAGGCGGGCCTCGTTTTCGGCGGTGCCTATGGCGAGGGCGTCCTCAACGAAGGCGGCGCGATGCAGCGCTACTACAATTCCGTGACCGGCTCCTGGGGCCTGCAGGCGGGCGCGCAATCCTATGGCTATGCGGTTTTCCTGATGAACGACAAGGCCGTCGACTATCTGAAGGAGACGGCTGGTTGGGAGATCGGCGTCGGCCCGACGGTCGTCGTGGTTGACGAAGGCGCCGCCAAGAACCTCTCGACCTCGACGCTGAAGGAAGACGCCTATGCCTTCATCTTCGACCAGAAGGGCCTGATGGCCGGCGTCAGCATCGAGGGCACGAAGATCACCGAAATCAAGCGCTAAACACCGCGCCCGCCATTGAAAAAGGCCGGAATCCCGAGGGTTCCGGCCTTTTTTCGGTGCGCTTCACAAATCGCGAACGCCCCATCATTCCGCTTTCATTGACCGCTTTTTCGCCCTATATAACGGCCTTAATCCAACTCTTCGATGGACAGGAAAAGCGGTTTATCCGGCGGGCTCGCCGGGTGAACCAGAGGAAGCAACATGATTCAGCCCCTTATGCCCAAGGCGACGGCCGTCTGGCTTGTCGAAAACACCGCGCTGACTTTCGACCAGGTGGCCGACTTCTGCGGCCTGCATGTGCTCGAAGTGAAGGGCATCGCGGATGGCGACGTGGCGCAGGGGATCAAGGGCATGGACCCCGTGGTCTCCGGCCAGTTGACGCGCGCCGAGATCGAGCGCTGCCAGCAGGACCCGGATGCGCGCCTGCAAACCGCTGAAAGCAAATACAAAATCCCGCCGATCCCGACGCGCAAGGGCCCGCGCTACACGCCCGTATCGCGCCGTCAGGACCGCCCGGACGCGATCGCCTGGCTGTTGCGCAACCACCCGGAACTGCCGGACTCGCAGGTCGCAAAGCTCGTCGGCACCACCAAGCCGACGATCCAGAGCGTGCGCGACCGCAGCCACTGGAATTCGCCCAACATCAAGCCGGTCGATCCCGTAACCCTCGGTCTTTGCACGCAAATCGAGCTCGACGCGGCGGTGCAGAAAGCCGCGCGCAAGGCCGAGCGCGAACGCAAGAAGGCCAACAAGGCGGCCGGCATCACCGAAACGCTGCTGCCGGCGAGCGAAACCGCGCCCCAGCCCGCCGAACCGCTGCACGCGACCATCGCCGCGCCGGAAAAGAAGCCGGAAGACGAGGAACGCAAGAGCTACGACGCCGACAGCGTTTTCGCGAAGCTGAAAGACGTCAAGATCGAGGAGGACGGCGAGGAATAATCCCCGCTTGTTGTCCCTGTACTGTCACAAATGAAAAGGCGCGGAAACCCGCGCCTTTTTCTTTTTCGCCCGCGACTGTCATCGAACTGTCAAAAATCTGTCACAAACACCCGGATTTTTGATCCGTCTACGGATGATAGGCGGGGATAAAAATAAGTAATCCCCGGTTTTGACACCCGCAATGAACCGGCGCCGAACATTTTGCGTTTTTGCGAGGGTGGTCTTGCGAGCCGGGGATAAGTTTTGCAGCGGCGTCATGCTCGATGAAAGCGGGGATAAGTAAAGTTATCCCCGGTTTGCGCGCACCGCCCGTCCTACTTCTTCTTCTCTTCGTCCTTCGTCTTCACCGGCGGCGGGGCGAGGTAGTTGAGGGAGAGGCGGCCGCCATCGGCATAGATGGTCTGGCCGGTCATGTAGCTCGCGGCATCCGACGCGAGAAAGACCGCGATGGAGGCGATTTCCTCCGGCTGGCCGACGCGGCCCAAGGGCGTGCGCGACATCATCACTTTCTGCGCGCGCTCGTCGGTGTTGACGGCGCCGGCCATCGGCGTCGCGATGGTGCCGGGGCCGATCGCGTTGACGCGGATGCCGTAAGGCGCAAGCGACAGCGCCATCGCCTCGGTGAGCTGCTTGACGCCGCCCTTCGACGCGACATAGGCGGTCTGGTCGGCAATCGCGAGGACGGCGTTGATCGACGACATGTTGACGATGACGCCGGGCGGGTGACCTTCCTCGATCTGCTTGACCATTTGTTGCGCGGCCGCCTGGCCGACCAGGAAATGACCCTTGAGATTGATGCGGATGACGCGGTCGAACTCTTCTTCCTCAAGCGTCAGGAAACTCGCGCCCTTCGAAACCACACCGGCATTGTTGACGAGAATATCGACGCGCTCGAAAGCATCCGTCGTCGCGCAGACGAGATTGCGCACGTCGAGCCGCTCGCCGACATCGCAATACCGGAAGCGCGCCTCGCCGCCGCGGTCGGCGATTTCGGCGGCGACCGCCTCGCCCGCTTCCTCGTCGACATCGCAGAGCATCACCTTCGCGCCCTGATCGGCAAAGGCATGCGCGACCGCGCGCCCGATGCCGCTCGCGCCGCCGGTGACGATCGCAACCTTGCCCTTGAGAGTTTCGCCTGCCGCCATGAGGATGCTCCGGGTTTCGGGAAGGGGGAGGTATAGCATCTGGGGGGTGCGGTGGGGAGAGGCAAGGGAGGGCTGCATTTCTCGAACCACCAACAGAGTTGTCACCCCGGCGAAAGCCGGGGTCCATTGGTTCCCTCAGCAAGTGCGATTGCGCATGGCGTCAGCGCCGGCGCGCAACATTCAAGGCCGTTGCAAGAAGCACTGCGAATGGGCCCCGGCTTTCGCCGGGGTGACACTGATTTTTGTTGAGCGCATCGGAAAAACTCGCGCGCCCCCTACCGTCCCAGCCCCGCCTTCAGCACGGCTTCGATTTCGCCGAGCACCGCCGGGTCGTCGATGGTGGCGGGCGTGTCCCATTTCTCGCCGTCGGCGATCTTGCGCATGGTGCCGCGCAAGACCTTGCCCGAGCGGGTTTTTGGCAGGCGCTGCACGATCATCGCGGTCTTGAAGGCGGCGACGGGACCGATCCGTTCACGGATGAGTGCGACCGCCTCGCGCTCGATGTCGGCGGCGGGACGCGCGACGCCTGCATTGAGGACGAGGAAACCGACCGGCACCTGGCCCTTCATCGCATCCGCAATGCCGATGACCGCGCATTCGGCGACGTCCGGGTGGGCGGCCAGCACTTCCTCCATGCCGCCGGTCGACAGGCGGTGGCCGGCGACATTGATGATGTCGTCGGTGCGGCTCATCACATAGAGATAGCCGTCCTCGTCCATGAAGCCGGCATCGGCGGTCTTGTAGTAGCCGGGGAAGTCGGCGAGATAGCTTTCGCGGAAGCCCTGTTCGTTCTGCCACAGCGTCGGCAGGCAGCCCGGCGGCAGCGGCAGCTTGACGACGATGGCGCCGGTCGTGTTGGGGCCGAGCTGCTTGTTGCTCTCATCCACCACATGGATTTCGTAGCCGGGCAGCGGCACGGTGGGCGAACCGTATTTGACCGGCAGGCGCTCGATGCCCATCGGGTTTGCGACCATCGGCCAGCCGCTTTCGGTCTGCCACCAGTGATCGATGACGGGGCGGCCCGACAGCGCCTTCTCGGCCCACTGGATCGTGTCGGGATCGGCGCGCTCGCCGGCGAGATAAAGCACTTCGAATTTCGAGAGATCGTATTTGCCGACAAGCGCGGCCTGCGGGTCTTCCTTGCGGATGGCGCGGAAGGCGGTGGGCGCGGTGAACATCGCCTTGACGCCATGCTCGGCAATGATGCGCCAATAGGTGCCGGCATCGGGCGTGCCGACGGGCTTGCCCTCGAAGAGAATGCTCGTGCAGCCATGCACCAGCGGCCCGTAGACGATGTAGGAATGGCCGACGACCCAGCCGACATCGGACGCCGCCCAGAAGGTGTCGCCGGGGTCGATGTCGTAGACGTTCTTCATCGACCATTTGAGCGCCACCATATGGCCGCCATTGTCGCGCACCACGCCTTTCGGCTTGCCGGTGGTGCCGGACGTGTAGAGCACATAAAGCGGATCGGTGGCGGCGACGGGCACGCATTCAGGCCGCGCATCGGCGGCGGCGGCCTTGTCCATCTCCTCCTTCCAGTCGAAATCGCGGCCCGCGACGAGCACTGCCTTTTCCATTTCGCGCTGGAAGACGATGGTGGCCGAAACCTTGTGGGCGCTCATCTCGATCGCCTTGTCCATCAGCGGCTTGTAGGCGATGACGCGGCCGGGCTCGAGGCCGCAAGAGGCCGAGACGATCAGCTTCGGCGTCGCATCGTCGATGCGGGTCGCGAGCTCCTTCGGCGCGAAGCCGCCAAAGACCACCGAATGGATCGCGCCGAGCCGCGCGCAGGCGAGCATCGCGACGGCGGCCTGCGGCACCATCGGCATGTAGATCAACACGCGGTCGCCCTTCGTTATGCCGTGGCGCTGGAGCACGCCGGCAAAGAGCGAAACTTTTTCGAGGAGTTCGGCATAGGTGAATTTCTTGACGCGGCCGAGCATGGCGCTGTCATAGATGAGCGCGGTGCGCGCGCCATGCCCCGCCTTGACGTGACGGTCGAGCGCGTTCCAGCAGGTGTTGGTTTCCGCGCCGACGAACCAGCGCGAGAGGCCGTTTTTGACTTCGAGCGTTTGCGTCGCCGGCTTGAACCAGTCGATCTCTTTCGCGGCGTCGGCCCAGAAACCTTCCGGATCCCTTTTCCAGGCGTCGTAAGTGTCCTTGTAGCCGGTCATCGCGTGGGCCTCCCCGGTGAGTTTCTTGTTGGGGCGAGACTAGCACAGCGGGTTTCGGGGTCGAGGGGTGGAGGATTGGGGCTGGGCGTGTCGATCTGCCCATGCTCCAACCAAAAACGCAGTGTCACCCCGGCGAAAGCCGGGGCCCACTCGCAGTGCCTCTTGCCGCAGCTGCCCATCATTGAGCGTGGCGCAAACGCCATGTGCTATCGCTCTTGCTGAGGGAACCAATGGGCCCCGGCTTTCGCCGGGGTGACACTCTTATTTTTGGTTTGTTCAGTGCTCAAAATTTGCGCATCGACGGCGATCGTCTCCCGCCTTGCCGCTCCGCCGGGTGCTGAGTAACGTGGGGCCAACTCCCCTCCCCCCGCGACGAGGCACGCTCATGACCAACCCCTATGAAACCGGTCTCGACAAGAACCCGGCCAATCACCAGCCGCTGTCGCCGCTGAGTTTCCTGAAGCGGGCGGCGGAGGTTTATCCGGACAAGATCGCGGTGGTGCATGGGAGCCTGCGCCGCGACTATGCGACGCTCTATGCGCGCTGCCGGAAGCTGGCCTCGGCGCTCAGCGAGCGAGGGCTCGGGCTCGGCGACACGGTGGCGGTGATCGCGCCGAACATTCCCGAAATGCTGGAACTGCATTATGGGCCGGCGATGACCGGCGCGGTCGTCAACACCATCAACACGCGGCTCGACGCGGCGGCGATCGGCTTCATGCTCGATCACGGGGAGGCGAAAGCGCTCTTCGTCGACCGGGAATTCGCGGGGCTGGCGAAGGACGCGCTGGCGCTGGCGAAAGTGAAGCCGTTTGTCATCGACATCGACGACGAATTTTACGACGGGCCGGGCGAGAAGATCGGCGAGACCGATTACGAAAGCTTCATCGCCAAGGGCGACCCGCATTTCAACTGGCAATTGCCGGCCGACGAGTGGCAGGCGATCAGCCTGAACTACACATCCGGCACGACCGGCAACCCGAAAGGCGTTGTCTATCATCATCGCGGCGCCTATCTGCTCGGCATGGGCAACATCGTGACGGCGGGGATGACGGGACACTCGGTCTATCTCTGGACGGTGCCGATGTTTCATTGCAACGGCTGGTGCTTCACCTGGTCCTTGAGCGTGGTCGCCGGCACGCATGTCTGCCTCAGGCGCGTGACGGCGGCGAACATTTTTGCCGCGATTGCCGACCACAAGGTGACGCATATGGCCGGCGCGCCGACCGTGATGGGCTTCCTGATCAACGCGACGGCGGAAGAGAAGCGGAAGCTGCCGAATGTGGTCAACTATTTCGCCGCCGCCGCGCCGCCGCCGGCGGCCACCATCCGCAAGCTGGAAGCGGAAGGCTTCAACGTCATCCATGTCTACGGGCTCACCGAAACCTACGGGCCGGCGGTGGTGAACGCCTGGCACGACGAATGGGACGCGCTCGAAACGGACAAGCGCGCCGAGGTGAAGGCGCGGCAGGGCGTCAATTATGTGGTGCTGGAAGGGATTTCGGTGCGCGACCCGGAAACGATGGAGGAAGTGCCGCGCGACGGCGAGACGATGGGCGAAGTGATGTTCCGCGGCAATGTGACGATGAAGGGCTATCTGAAAAACCCGAAGGCGACGGCGGAGGCCTTTGCCGGCGGCTGGTTCCATTCCGGCGATCTCGGCGTCTGGCACAAGGACAACTACATCCAGCTCAAGGATCGCTCGAAAGACATCATCATTTCGGGCGGCGAGAACATTTCATCGATCGAGGTCGAAGACGCGCTCTACAGGCATCCCGACATTCTGGAAGCGGCCGTCGTGGCGCGCCCCGACGAGAAATGGGGCGAGACGCCTTGCGCCTTCGTGACGCTGAAAGCGGGCGCGACGCTGACCGAGAAAGACGTGATCGAACATTGCCGCGCCAACCTCGCGCATTTCAAATGCCCGAAGACGGTGGTCTTCACCGAGCTGCCAAAGACGTCGACCGGCAAGGTGCAGAAATTCAAGCTGCGCGAGACGGCGGAGGGGCTGTAGGCGGACGCCCCGAAATGCAAAGCGCCGGGCTTGGGGGCCCGGCGCCGGTCGTTTCACGTGAATGCCTGAGTTTCGTGTCAGGCGGCAACGGATCTTTCGCTGCCCAGCCTTTCGATTTCTTCCTTCAGTCGAAGCTTCTGCTTCTTCAATTCGGCGATGTGGAGATCGTCGCTGCTGGGATGGTGAATTTCGGCCTCGATTTCCACTTCCAGCGCCCGGTGGCGATCACGAAGCTCGGCAATGTGAGACTCCAGAGCCATCTCATTCCGTCCTTTCGTTAAACTTCAGACCTGAAAAGTGTGACTCTTTTCGGGCTCCTTGTCGAACCCTACTCGCAAAGAAAGCGCGGGCATTGTAAAGGTGGGGTTATGAGCAAAACCGGCCGAACACCGCCCCGTCTTGTTGTGGGAATCTCCGGCGCCTCGGGCGTCGCCCATGGCGTGCGCCTGCTTGAAATGCTGGGTTCACTGGGCGTCGAAACGCATCTGGTGATGACGCGGGCCGCCGAAATGACGCTGGGCTATGAGACCGGGCTGAAACCGAAGGATGTCGAGGCGCTGGCCCATACGCGCTACCGGCTGGACGATATCGGCGCGGCGATTGCGTCGGGCTCGTTCAAGACGCTCGGCATGATCGTCGCACCCTGTTCTGTGCGCACGATGTCGGAAATCTCGACCGGCGTCACATCGACGCTGTTGACGCGCGCCGCCGACACGATGCTGAAGGAGCGCCGGCGGCTGGTGCTGATGGTGCGCGAAACGCCGCTGCATACCGGCCATCTGCGCACCATGACGCAGCTTTCCGAAATCGGCGCCATCATCGCCCCGCCCGTGCCGGCGCTTTATGCAAAGCCCGCCTCGATCGACGAGATGGTGACGCAGACCGCGGCGCGGATGCTCGACCTCTTCGGCCTCGAAGCACCCGATACGCGGCGCTGGGGCGAGGACCTGAAGGACGGCCGCCGCAGCCCGGTCCGCAAGGCCGCGCCGAAACCCGCGGGCAGCTCACGCAAATGACCGAACGCGAGGAACGGGAACTGCGTGAGGCGCTGGCGAAGCTCAAGGAAGAGCATCGCGATCTCGACATGGCGATCTATGCGCTGGAGGAAACGCCGCGCCCCGACCACCTGCAGATCAAACGGCTGAAAAAGCGCAAGCTGCATCTGCGCGACCGCATCCAGGAGATCGAGGACATATTGTTTCCGGATATCACGGCCTGAGGCCCACGCTCACTCCTCGCCGCGCTTGGCCTCGTACATCGCCTTGTCGGCGCGCGCCAGCGCATCCGACGCCTCGTCCTCGCCGGTAAAGGCGACGGCGCCGACCGAAATCGACAGCGGCAATTCCTTGTCCTCGAATTTGAGTGGCCGCTCGGCCACGAGCTTGGCGAGCGCGGCGGCCTTCGCCTTCGCCGTCGCCTCGTCGGCGCGCGCCAGAATGACGCCGATCTCGTCGCCGCCGAGACGGCCGACAATGTCGGTCTCGCGGATATTGTCGAGGACGAGCTTCGTCAGGTGGTGCAGCGCCGCGTCGCCCGCCGGATGGCCGTGCTGGTCGTTGACCTGCTTGAAATTGTCGATGTCGAAATAGACAAGCCCCGCCGGCTCGCCATAGCGCCGCCCGAAGGCGATGACGCGGGATAGCTCACGCACGAAGGCGCGGCGATTGAGGACCGGGATCAGCGGGTCGCGGTCGGCAAGCGCTTCGGCCTCGCGCAACCGGTCCTGAAGGCCCGTCATGTCGCGCCGCAGCCGGTCGACCTCGCCCATCAGCGCCATCAGCGCGTCGCGCACGGCGGGCGTGATCTCGGCCTCGGGGATGCCCATGATGCTGGCGCTGTCGCTGACGAGGCGGCCCGCGCCGACACCCGCGGCCTCGCCCGTCCGGCCGCGCTCGCGCTGGGTCGAGGAGGAGGTGGTCGATACGGGCCGCGTGTCGCCGATCTTCATGCGGGGGTCGCCTGTCCTCTGCGGCCGGAGCCGCGATTCGCCGACAAAAATGCCATTTTTTCGGGAAAAGCGCCATGCGAACCGGAACCGGCGGACCCCGCGGCCGGGGCTAGGCGGCCCGCCCGGCGCGCCCCATAATCGAGAAAACAAACAGCCCCGAAGGAAAACCCCCCATGACCGCCGAAACGCCGAAATTCACGCCGGGGCTCGCCCTCGGCCTCCTCGCCATTGCGGCTGTCGCGCTCGGCGCCTTCGCGACGATGCGCGGCGGACCGGCCGAGGCGCTGCCGGCGCTGGCAAGCCTTGAGCCCGGCTGGACGACGCTGGCGCCCGGCGGCGAGACCTCCTGCGCGCTTGGCACGCCCTTCGAGTTCCATGTGAAGCCGGGGGCGTCCGACCGGCTCTTCGTCTTTCTCAATGGCGGCGGCGCCTGCTGGAACGGCAATCTATGTTCGCTCGACGAGGAACCGACGCCCTATATCCCGACATCGCAGATCGACCACAACGACCCGCGCAAGCTGAAGGGCGTCTTCGACGAAGCCTATGACGACAATCCGCTGAAGGACTGGACGCAGGTCTTCGTCACCTATTGCACCGGCGACGTGCATCTCGGCAACCGCGACGTGACTTACGATAGCTGGAAAGAAGAATTCACGGTGCGCCATCGCGGCCGCGCCAATGTCCGCGCCGTGCTCGACTGGGTCTACCGTAATGTGAAGGCGCCCGAGCGCGTGCTTGTGGCCGGGTCGAGCGCCGGCGGCATCGCCGCGCCCTGGTATGCGGTCGAAATCGCCGAACGCTATCCGGATGCGGGCATCGCGGTGCTCGGCGACGGCGCCGGCGGTTACCGCGACCCGGCCGTTGTGCCGCTGATGGAAGGCTGGGGCTTCTTCGACGATGCGCCGGTCTGGGTGAGCGACGGCGGCACGCCCGGCAGCTTCGAGGAAATCTGGCGCCGCGCATCCATTGCGGCACCGAACGTGACGATGGCGCAGTTCGACAACGCCTATGACGACGTGCAGGAAATGTTCCTGAAACTGCTCGGCACCGAGACGCGGCTGCACAAGCTGATCGAGGCCAACCGCAACGACCTCGCCGCCACCATCCCCGGCTTCCGTTCCTATGTGGCCGGCGGCACACCCCACACGCTGATCCGCTTCGATCGTCTTTATGCGTATGAAGTGGAAGGCGTGACGGCGACCGACTGGCTGCGGGCCTTGGCGGAGGGCGGAGAGGTGGCGAGCGTCAGTTGCGGGTCGGCGGCGGCGTGTGAGCGGGAGCCGGGCCGATAGCGGTCATACGCAATCCCGTAGTCGCGGCAAACCTTCCCTTCCGACTCATCGGCGACAAGTCGTAGTCTTGGGCGCGGCAGGTTGCCTTGCGGTTTATATACACGGAAACAATGTAATATAAAATATTTTCTTGTGGTCGTGTGAAATTACTGTTGACTCGTCGCCGATCCCGTTGATACCCTACTTAACAGATAGACAAATGTTATCGCAAAAAGCCAAATACGCGTTGAAGGCCATGATCGCGCTGGCCACCCAGAAGGAAGGCGACTTGCTTCAGGCAGCCGACATAGCGGAACGGCAGAACGTGCCCCGGAAATTTCTGGAGCTGATTCTGCTCGACCTGAGGAAACACGGCCTGGTGCGCAGCCAGCGGGGGAAACTCGGTGGCTATGCGCTGGCCAAGCCGGCCGATGCGATCACATTCGGGCAGATCATCCGCATTATGGATGGTCCCCTGGCGCCGATACCCTGCGCCAGCCTGACCGGCTACCGGCGCTGTGCCGACTGCCGGGACGAGAAGGCCTGCGCCGTCCGCCGGACGATGCGGGAGGTACGGGATGCGGCGGCGGCGATCCTCGACGGAACGACCATCGCCGATGCGACCGGAGCGGGCGCTACAGGATTGAGGGCCGCTTTGGGGGGCTGAAAAAATTTTGCCCCGTAACACTACTAATTTGATCGACTTAATTACAAGGACAAGAGCCATGACCCTTTCATCGCTGACACGCCGTTCGGCCGCCTTGCTGGGCGCCTCGCTGCTGCTGCTCGGCCTCACATTCGAAGTGCGCGCCGACACGACGATCCTCAACGTCTCCTACGACCCGACGCGCGAGTTCTACCGCGAATACAACGCCGCCTTCGCCGAACACTGGAAGAAGGAGACCGGCGAGACGGTCAACTTCGAACAGTCGCATGGCGGCTCGGGCAAACAGGCCCGCGCCGTGATCGACGGGTTGCAGGCAGATGTGCTGACGCTGGCGCTGGCCGGCGACATCGACGAGGTCGCCAATCACAGCGACCTGCTGCCGAAGGACTGGCAGGCGCGCTTGCCGCAGAACAGCTCACCCTACACCTCGACCATCGTGCTGCTGGTGCGCAAGGGCAATCCGAAGAACGTCAAGGACTGGGACGATCTCGCCCAGCCGGGCATCGCGGTCATCACGCCGAACCCGAAGACCTCCGGCGGCGCGCGCTGGAATTATCTGGCGGCCTATGCCTATGCCCTCGACACGTTCGGCAATGACGACGCCAAGGCGCGCGCTTTCGTTGGCGTCATCTACAAGAACGTGCCGGTGCTCGACACCGGCGCCCGCGGCTCGCTGACTACCTTCGTGCAGCGCGGCATCGGCGATGTCTTCATCTCATGGGAAAACGAAGCCTTCCTCGCCCAGGCCGAATTCCCCGGCCAGTTCGAGATCGTCGTGCCGTCGATCTCGATCCTCGCCGAACCGCCGGTCGCCCTTGTCGACAAGAACGCCGACCGCAAGGGCAGCCGCAAGGTCGCCGAAGCCTATCTGAACTACCTCTATTCGCCCGAAGGCCAGCGTCTCGCCGCCAAGCATTATTACCGGCCGCGCGACGCACAACATGCCGCCGCGGAAGACATCGCGCGCTTCCCGGAGGTCAAACTCTTCACCATCGACGACAAGTTCGGCGGCTGGGTGAAAGCGCAGCCCGAGCATTTCGGCGACGGCGGCGTCTTCGACCAGATTTACCAGCCCGGCCGATAAGACTCTTTCATTTGATCACGTTCAAATTTCGGGGGTTCACCCAAATGCACAAGACCACTTCGTTCAAACCCAAATCATTGAAGTCGACCCTCCTTCTGAGCACGGCGCTTTTCGGCGCCGTGCTCACCGGGCCGGCCCTTGCCGGCCAGCCGGTCGAGGCACGTGTCCAGAAGCTGGAAGCGACCATTCTCGAACTTCAGCGCGAACTCGACGCGGTAAAAAAGGACCAGGCGGCCGTGGCCGCAAAGCCGGCGCAGGATATCGGTGTCGTCTTCAAGGGCCCCGCCATCGAAGCGTCCGACGGAAGCTGGTCCTTCAAGGTGCGCGGCCGCGTCGAAGCGGATGCCGCCTTCTACGACAAGACGGGCGGCAACAACCCGGTCGATCTCAACAACGGCACGGAACTGCGCCGCGCCCGTATCGGCGTCGACGGCAAAATTTTCCACGACTGGCTCTACCGCCTCGAGGCCGACGTCGCCAAGGGCAGCCGCAACGACCAGACCGGCAGCGAAGTGGACGTCAAGGACGCCTGGATTGCCTATGCGGGCCTTCCCAACACCCGCATCACGGTCGGCCAGCACAAGACGCCGAACTCGCTGGAACAATTGACGAGTTCGACCGATCTCGTGTTGCTGGAACGGCCGCTTGCGGTGGAGGCCTTCAATCACCGGCTGACCGCCGGCGGCGACTTCAAGGCCGGCGTCTCGGTCGGCTATACCGGCACCAACTACACGGCGACCGGCGGTGTCTTCGGTTCCAACTTCGCCGTCAACAGCAACACCGCCGGCGGCGCCGCCAATGACGAAGGCTGGGGTGTGCACGGACGCGCGACCTTCGCGCCCATTCAGGAGAAGGGCAAGGTGCTGCATCTGGGCACTTCGGGCTACTGGCGCAATGCCGGCGGCCAGAACGGTTTCGGCGGCACAAGCGTTCGCTTCCGCTCGACACCGGAAGTCTCGGCGGTCGACGGCCACCGTTTCGTCGACACGGGCAACCTCGCGGCCGATACCTACACCTCGGCCGGCGTCGAACTGGGCGGCATCTATGGGCCCTTCTTCGCGCAGGCCGAATATCTGGTCGCCTCGGTCGATCAGACCGGCGTGCTGCCCGACTATAATTTCGACGGCGGCTATGTGACGCTCGGTTACGTGCTGACCGGCGAAAGCCGCAACTACAGGAACGGCCTCTTCTCCCGCGTCAAACCCGCCAATCCGTTTTCGCTGAAGGGCGGCGGCGCCGGCGCCTGGGAAATTGCCGCGCGCTTCAGCACGATCGACCTCAACGACGGGGCGTTGCTCGGCGGGTCGCAGGACAACTACGCTTTCGGTCTCAACTGGTATCCGAACGACAATATCCGCGTCGGCCTCAACTATGTGCGCATCGACGCGGAACGGGCCGGTGTCACGACCGAAGCCGACGCCGTCGTCACCCGCGTCGGCGTGAGCTGGTAACGGAAACAGGGGGGGAGATCGCATCGTGTCGACGCTATCACTCGCAGATGTCTTGCCGAAACGGTCTCCCTCCGTGCTGCCGGGCTTCGGCCTGACCATGGGTCTGACGCTGACCTGGCTGAGCCTGATCATCCTGATCCCGCTGGCCGGCGTCTTCATCACCTCGGCCGGTCTCGGCTGGACGGAATTCTGGCGGCTGGCATCGGACGCACGCACCGTGGCGGCGCTGAAGCTGAGCTTCGGCACGGCGCTGATCGCAGCCGGCCTCAATGCGGTGTTTGGCCTGCTCGTCGCCTGGGTGCTGGTGCGCTACAGCTTTCCCGGCAAGCGCCTGCTCGATGCGGCAATCGACCTGCCCTTCGCGCTGCCGACGGCCGTTGCCGGCCTCGCCTTCACCGCGCTTTATGCGCCGAACGGCTGGCTCGGCAGCTTTCTGGTGCCGCTCGGACTGAAGGTCGCCTTCACGCCGCTCGGCATTGTCGTCGCGCTGGTCTTTATTGGATTGCCTTTCGTCGTCCGCACGGTGCAACCGGTGCTGGCCGATTTCGACAAGGAGCTGGAGGAAGCCTCCGCCACGCTCGGCGCCACACGCTTCCAGACCGTCCGGCGAATTGTGCTGCCGGCATTGATGCCGCCGCTGCTGACCGGATTTGCGCTGGCCTTCGCGCGCGGCGTCGGCGAATACGGTTCGGTCATCTTCATCGCCGGCAACATTCCCTATGTGTCGGAAATCGCGCCGCTGCTGATCGTCATCCGGCTCGAGGAATTCAACTATGCCGGCGCGACGGCGGTGGCCGCCATCATGCTGGTGATTTCCTTCGCACTACTTTTCGTCATCAACCTGCTGCAGGCGTGGAACCGCCGCCGCATCGGACTGGCCGGCTAGGAGAAAAACCCCGTGGCAATCGATCCCCTCGCCATCGACACCGCGCGCATTCCCGCCGGCAATACGCCGCCGCGGGCGCGCTTCCGCACACCGCTCAGCGAAGTCCCGTGGGTGAAGTTCGGCCTGATCGCCATCGCCGTCGCTTTCCTGGCGCTGATGCTGGTGTTGCCGCTGGCCGCCGTCTTCGCCGAAGCGTTCCGGCGCGGCGTCGAACCTTTTCTGGCGGCGCTGGTCGAGCCCGATGCGCTGTCGGCCGTGCGGCTGACGCTGTTCGTCGCCGCGATTTCTGTGCCGGCCAATCTGCTCTTCGGCCTCGTCGCATCCTGGGCGATCGCAAAATTCCAGTTCAAGGGCAAGTCCTTCCTGATCACGCTGATCGACCTGCCCTTTTCGGTGTCGCCGGTGATTTCGGGCCTCGTCTATATCCTGCTCTTCGGTTCCTACGGTTTTCTCGGTCCCTGGCTGATCGCCAACGGCTACCAGATCGTCTTCGCGGTGCCGGGCATCG
The DNA here is from genome assembly GCF_019635935.1 of Parvibaculum sp. Lineage (NCBI taxonomy): Bacteria > Pseudomonadati > Pseudomonadota > Alphaproteobacteria > Hyphomicrobiales > Parvibaculaceae > Parvibaculum > Parvibaculum sp. The sequence goes on from NZ_JAHBYN010000001.1 coordinate 1,255,734, forward strand.
TGCTCGCCACCATCTTCGTCACCTTTCCCTTCGTCGCCCGCCAACTGATTCCGCTGATGGAGCAACAGGGCACGACGGAGGAAGAGGCGGCGCTCTCGCTCGGCGCCGGCGGGCTGCGCACTTTCTGGACCGTGACGCTGCCCAACGTCAAATGGGCGCTGCTCTACGGCGTCCTGCTCTGCAACGCCCGTGCAATGGGCGAGTTCGGCGCCGTTTCGGTTGTCTCCGGTCATATCCGCGGCAAGACCAACACCATGCCCCTTCATGTGGAGATCCTCTACAATGAATACAATTTCGTTGCCGCCTTTGCGGTTGCCACCCTTCTGGCCCTCCTCGCCCTCGTCACCCTCGTCCTCAAATCCGCACTCGAGTGGCGCTACGGTGGTGAGCTTGCCGCGCACGGGCGGCACTAGAACGATGCCGGGCGAAGGCGCGCGGCGCGCACCGGTCCGCATCGACGTCGAGGAACTGGGCAAGTCCTACGGTTCCTTTGCAGCGCTCGACAATGTCTCGCTGACGGTCAGGCCCGGCGAGTTGCTGGCGCTGCTCGGACCTTCGGGCTCGGGCAAGACGACGCTGCTGCGCGCCATCGCGGGCCTCACCGCGACGGAAGAAGGCACGATCCGCTTCGACGGCGAGGACGCGACGACGCTCAGCCTGCGCGAGCGCCGCGTCGGCTTCGTCTTCCAGCAATATGCATTGTTCCGCCATATGACGGTGTTCGACAACGTCGCTTTCGGGCTGCGCGTGCGCCCGCGCGACGAACGCCCGCGTGCCGGCGAGATCGCCCGCCGGGTGCGCCGCCTGCTGGAACTGGTGCAATTGCCGGGGCTTGAAAAGCGTTTTCCGAGCCAGCTCTCGGGCGGCCAGCGCCAGCGCGTGGCGCTGGCGCGCGCGCTCGCTATCGAGCCCAACGTGCTGTTGCTCGACGAGCCCTTCGGCGCGCTCGATGCGAAAGTGCGCAAGGAACTGCGCCGCTGGCTGCGCGAGTTGCACACCGAGACCGGGCTCACCACCATCTTCGTAACCCACGACCAGGAAGAGGCGCTGGAACTGGCCGACCGCGTCGTCATCATGCGCGAAGGAAAAGTCGAGCAGATCGGCACCCCCGCCGACATCTACGACGAACCGGCGACCCCTTATGTCTGCGAATTCCTCGGCGGCGTCGCCCGCTTCGAGACGAATGCAAAAGACGGTGAGGCCGACATACTGGGCAGCACCTTCCCCATTGAAAGCGACGGTGACTATTCGGGACCGGCGCTCGCCTATGTCCGCGCGCACGAAATCGAAATCGTATCGCGCGAACTCGCCCAGGGCGTTCCGGCCGTCATCCGCGCCGTCCGGCCCTTCGGCCCGACGGTCACGGTGGAGCTTTCCATCGAGGGCCGGGCGGAAAGGATCGAGGCGGAAGTACCGCGCGAACTCCATAGCGGCGGCGAACTCGGCGTCGGTCAGGGCGTCTTCATCCGGGCAGTCTCGGCCCGGATATTTCCGGTGAATTGACGCCCCCGCCCCTTTCCTTGCCAAGCCGCGCCCCATGCCTATACTCCCTCGCTTTCCAAAGCTGGCGGGGGCGGGCCCCGGTGGCAGAAATCGGCGGAAAGCATGGCAAAATCCTCCAATTCAGGCCGGGCTCTCGTCGGCATCATCATGGGCAGCCAGTCCGACTGGCCGACCATGAAACACGCCGCCGAGGCGCTGAAGGCGCTGGATGTGCCCTTTGAGGCGCATATCGTCTCGGCCCATCGCACACCCGACCGCATGGTCGAATATGCGAAGTCGGCGAAGGCGCGCGGGCTGAAGGTGATTATCGCCGGCGCCGGCGGCGCGGCGCATCTGCCGGGCATGACGGCTTCGCTGACGCCGCTGCCGGTTTTCGGCGTGCCGGTCCGCTCGCAAGCGCTGTCGGGGCAGGACAGCCTGCTTTCGATCGTGCAGATGCCGGGCGGCATTCCGGTGGGGACGCTCGCCATCGGCGAGGCGGGCGCCAAAAACGCCGGGCTGCTGGCCGCCGCCGTGCTGGCGCTTTCCGACGAAGCGCTGGCCGAACGGCTGGACGCCTACCGCGCCGCGCAGACCGGTGCCGTCATCGACATGCCCGAGGACGAATAGTGGCGGCAATCGCACCCGGCGGGCGGATCGGCATTCTGGGCGGCGGGCAGCTTGGCCGGATGCTGGCGATGGCGGCCGCCGAGCTCGGCCACAAATGCCATATCTATTGCCCGGACGACGAGGTGCCGGCGGCGGACGTCGCCGCCGCGCTGACGCGCGCGCCCTATGACGACGCGGACGCGCTGGCGCGCTTTGCCGACAGCGTCGATGTCGTGACCTATGAATTCGAGAACGTGCCGGCCGAAACGGCGCGGATCCTCAGCGAACACGCGCCGGTGCGCCCCGGCGCCGCCGCGCTGGCGACCGCGCAGGACCGGCTGACCGAGAAGAACTTCCTGAAGCGGAACGGCATCGCGACCGCGCCCTTCGCCGATGTGGCGGACACGGACGATCTCGCGGCCGCGCTGGCCGCGATCGGCGCGCCGGCGGTGCTGAAGACGCGGCGCATGGGCTATGACGGCAAGGGCCAGGCGAAGATCCTCGCGCCGAAAGCGGCGGCCGCCGCCTGGGACGCGATCGGCCGGCTGCCGGCAATCCTCGAAGGCTTTGTCGATTTCGAGCGCGAGATTTCGGTCGTCGTCGCGCGGGGGCTCGACGGCGAGGTCGCGGCCTACGATCCGGTCGAGAACATTCATACCAACCACATCCTCGACCGCACCTTTGCGCCGGCCGCGCTGACGCCGGCGCTGGCGGACGAGGCCCGCGCCATCGCCACGAAGATCGTTTCCGAACTCGACTATGCGGGCGTGATGGGCGTCGAGATGTTTGTCGGCCGCGACGGGCGGCTGCTCGTCAACGAGATCGCGCCGCGCGTCCACAATTCCGGCCACTGGACGATGGACGCCTGCGCGGTGAGCCAGTTCGAACAGCATATCCGTGCGATCTGCGGCTGGCCGCTGGGAAGCCCGGCGCGCCATTCCGACGCCGTGATGACCAACCTGATCGGCGCCGACGCCGGAAAATGGAGCGCCGTCGCCGCCGAACCCGGCGCCAAGCTCCATCTCTACGGCAAGGCCGAGGCGCGGGCGGGGCGCAAGATGGGTCACGTCAACCGGCTCTATCCGCTCGGAAAGCGTCCGCCGGTTACGCCCCGTTAACCGGTTGCCCTCACCCTGTAGGCAGGATGAAACCCGGCGGGCGCCCGAATTGGCCGCCGCCGGACCGGGAAAAACGCCTATGGATTTGGCCGAAAGCCAGACATTCAGCGGGATCGGCGAGGACGCGCGCCGCCTCATGGAGGCGCATGCGCCGAGCGCCGGCCGTGGAACGGCCACGCCCGCATTCGGTCCGCGCGCGCTCACCGACTTCTTTGCCTACTGGTCGTCGCTGGCGCATGACAGCGGTGCGCCCGACGCCGCCGCCTTCGATCCGCTGGCGCTGACGCTATGGCTGCCCGACACGACCATCATGGAGATTCACAGGCCCGCCGATATTCGTTTCCGGCTCGTCGGGACGCGCGTCGCCGAACGCATGACGCACGATCCGACCGGCACCAACATGCTCGTCATGCTGGCGCCGGAGACGCGGGTCCAGGTCTGCCGCGACATGCACGAGATCGCTTACCGGCCCTGCGGCTATCACGCGCGCTATGTGAATGTTTACGGCTCGGGCCGCGTGTCGCATGTGCAGAGCCTCTATTTGCCGCTGGCCGCGCCGGCCGGCCATCCGCCGCGCATGATTGCGGTGCATGCGCCGGAAGAGGCGGTGGAGTATCAGCAGCCCGCCGACCGCACGGTCTGCGCCACCTCGATCGACGAAATCGTCTGGATCGATGTGGGCCGGGGTGTGCCGACTTAGATCCTGTCCGGCAATTGGGCGTCAACGTTCCGGGGACCAGACTTTCGAGCGCTTGCGGCACCGCTCCGATGCGTCGAACACCTGCCGGAAATGGAAGCGAGAGATCGAAATGCCCCCCAGTGCGGCCAGCTATGTCGGCGCCGTCGAGATGCCGGAGGACGTCCGGCGTCTGCTTCGCACCTGCGACGCAAGCAAGGGCGAGCCGTCTGAATCGCCGCTGCTCGACAACCCCGCCCAGAGCGCCGTGTTTCGATACTGGAACGGTCTGCCGCGCATAAACGGAATGCCGGATGCGGCGGCATTCAGTCCCGCAGCCGTGAAGCGGTGGCTTCCAAGCCTGACGGTTCTGTCGCTGAACAGCCCGGAACAGATCAGTCACAGACTGGTCGGAACGGAAGTTACCACGCAACTCGACTTCGAGTTGACGGGGGCGAACCTGCTGGACTTCATTCCGGCGCAGACACGGCTTCAATGCAGCCGGGATATGCACGAAATTGGCTACCGTCCCTGCGGCTGGCAGGCCCGTCACGTCACCCGCTTCAGATCGGGCCGCATTTCGAAAATAGAGACGCTCTATCTGCCGATGCATGCCCCGCATCCACAGCCGCCACGCATTCTCGGCATGCACAGCGCGCATGAGCCGACCGACTACGACATTACGTTGGACGATACGGTCTTTGGCGCCGAATTCGATCGTATGATCTGGATCGATATCGGCTTCGGCACGCCCTGAGCTATTCCCGGTAGCGCAGGCGGCCGAGCAGCGCGAAGGGGTCCGGCAGCTTTTCGACAACGCCCAGAACGGATGCCTTGGCTTTTTCGAAGCGCATCACATCCTCGATGCGTGCGTCGAGAAAGGCCCATGTGTCGGCGAAATCTTCCGAGCGGTCGGCAAGCCAGTAAAGCGTGACGGCGGAATAGACGCCGGCCAGCGTCGCGCGCTTGGTGTAGAAATTGAAATCGGTGGCGGTGTCGCCGGCGGCGCGCCAGATCGCGTCGACCGTGCGGTAGAGCGCGCGGGGGCCGCGTGTGCCCGATGTCGGCAACGCCAGCAGCGTGACGGCGCGGCGCACCGCCTCGACATGCGGGGCGTCGGTCTCGATACGGGTGCGCACGGCGCGCGTGATGCGTTCGCGCACTTTCATCGCGGCAAGGTCTTCGCCCGCCAGCGCTTCCGCCATGCGCCGGTCGCCATCTGCCAGGAAATAATCGACGAGATCGAGCGCGCCGTCCGGAAAGGCAAGACGCATCTCGTTGTGATCGACGCCCGCGGCTTCCGCCGCCTCGCGCATCAGGCGCGGCGTCCAGCCATCGAAGGCGACATGGGGGAGTGCGGCGGCGAGAATTTTCGCTTGCGCCGCCGCGACATGGGTGGCCTTGCGCGCATGGGCGCCGGGGCGGGCTTTTCTATCGGCCATCGGCATCGTCCCTTTCCGCTTCTTCCGCTTCAACTTGGGCCGCCAGCATGGCGCGCGCCTCGCTTTCGAATATCAGCTCGCCGAGATCGTCCATCCGCTGCGGATAGAGAATGCCGTCGAGATGGTCGCATTCATGCTGCACGACGCGCGCATGAAAGCCGCGCGCGCGGCGCTCGATCGTATCGCCGTCGGGCGTGACGCCACGATAGCGGATGTCGAGGCTGCGCGGCACGAGACCGCGAAGCCCCGGCACCGACAGGCAACCCTCCCAGCCCTTTTCGGTTTCCCCCGACAGGATCTCGATTTCGGGATTGATGAGGACGGTCAGCGGCGCCGTGTGATCGAAAATCTCGGCCTCGTCGACCGCCTCGCCCGCCCGCTCGGCCGGCGCCTGGAAAATGACGATCCGCCACGGCTCGTAAACCTGCGGCGCGGCGAGCCCGGCGCCGTTGGCGTCGATCATCGTCTCGATCATGTCGGCGACCAGCGCCTTCACCGCGGGCGCGGTGGGGTCGGGAACGGGCCGGGCGATGCCCCGGAGCACCGGATGTCCCATGCGGGCGATTTTTCGTATGGCCATGGGCGCAATATGAGCCCGCCGCCCCCGCCCGGCAACGGGGCGGATTGCCCCGCTTTTCGGCCCCGCACCGGTGGACAAAGCCCCGATCCTTTGCTAGACAAGCGGCACTCTTGCGGGGGGCGCGGCCCGTCCGCGCTTAACCCATTGAAACTAGACAGGTTTTTCTCGTGCAGGTACTCGTTCGCGACAACAATGTCGATCAGGCCATGAAGGCCCTGAAGAAGAAGCTTCAGCGCGAAGGCGTGTTCCGCGAAATGAAGCTGCGCAACTTCTACGAGAAGCCCTCCGAGAAGCGCGCCCGCGAAAAGGCCGAAGCCATTCGCCGCGCCCGCAAACTGGCCCGCAAGCGCGCCCAGCGCGAAAGCGGCGTGCCGGCGGCAGCCGCCAAGAAATAAACCCGGCGCGTTCAACCGCCGGAACGACAACGCCCCCGAAATTCGGGGGCGTTTTCGTTTTCAGGGAAGCCTAGAGCCGCTCTGCCGCCGCGCGCGCGTTGCGCCCGTCATCCCATGTCCTGAGGCGTCCGGTGCGCTTGGCCCATCGATAGGCGGACTTGCCGGCGGCGTTCTGGTGATACCACTGGAAATAGAGCATGGGGCTGAACTTCGGGATCCAGAAACGCGGCGGCGACTCGGCCCGCGGCTGGACGGCGCCAAGCTGAAGATCGGCGACCGCGACGCCCGCACCTTCCTGGTAGCGCCGGCGCGCGAGAAGACGGCCCTCCCCGTCGATCACCTGCGTCTCGCCCATCAACTGCGTGCGTATCGGCGCCGTGAGACGCGTGCCCGGCAGGACCAGAAACCCGCCCTCAATGACACTCGCATGCCCCGCATGGAGCAGCGGCGCACCGATCAATGAGGCGAAGGTACGGGGCGTGCGCTCCATCAACCGGCCATTGCCCGCGTGAAAGCGCTGCCAATAGCCGCGCGCCCAGTTCCAGCCGGGCTCGCTCCACCAATGGCTGCCCGTCATCAGCAGGCCAACCTTGCCGCGCAGCCGCTTGACCGTCTGCGTCCGGACCGTCTCCCAGCAGACGGCTGCGCCGACCGGCCCGAGCGAGGTTTCCATGAGGCCGGTATCGTCCCCGCCGACGTAAAAGGCATTCTCGACCATTGTCGGAAGATCCTTGTCGTGGCGATGGACCTTGCCGTCGGGCTCGACAAAGACATAGGTGTTGTAGACATCGCCGTCGCGCATTTCGAGATAGGAGCCGCCGATATGAATGCGGTGGCGGCGCGCCTTTTCCTTCAGCATATCGAGCGCCGGGTTTTCGGGCGGCAGCGAACAGCCGAAGACACGTTCGTCATAGACGATGCAGGTGGTGAAGAACTCCGGCAACGCGACAAGCTCCGCGCCCCGATCGACCGCTTCGTCCACAAGGCGGCTCGCATGTTCGATGTTCCACGGAATGTCGGCGACGCGCGCCTCGACCTGGATGGCGGCGGCACGGATGGTCTTTGGCGGTGTCATGGGCGGCGCCCCTCAGATTGTGAACCAGGCATAGAGCAGCCAGGGATAGGCGACGCTCAAAAGCCCGAAGGAAATCATCGTCGCGATGTCGATGGCGCGGTGCTTGATGTAGCCCTCCTTCGAGAAGGCATGGACCATGAAAAGCTGTGCGTTGGTCCACGAGCCGACGACCAGCAGCCACCCGGCGACTTCCGGGATAGCCGGATGAACGGCGGCGATCGCGAATTGCAGCAACGCCATCAGAATGTTGTCGATATGGCACTGGAGAACGCGCTTTGCGTGGACCAGCGGGCCGAAACGCTTGCGCGGCCCGTACATCGCGACCATCACCCAACCGAGCGCAACGGCAAAGGTGATCTGGATCAGACCGGACGAGATCAGGATCGTCTGCATCGAGCGCCCTCAAAACTGTCGAAACTTAAAAACAAATCTCCGAACGCATGGCGGCCAGAGACCCCGATTAGAAACTTTCACTATATATCTCCGTTGACGGGCGCCTGGTCAATATGGAGAATGTCGGAAATTCTGTCGAAATTTTTGGACACCCAATGAAGCTCGAACCGAAACTGGCGGCGCTGGGTCTCGCGGGCAAGCGGGGGCGCTTCTACCTCTCCGCCCTCGAACTCGGCGACGAGACGGTGACGGCGGTGGCGCAACACGCCGGCATCGAGCGAACGACTGCCTATGCGTTGTTCGAGAAACTGCTGGAGGACGGGCTCGTCACACAGGTCGAGCGCGGCGGCCGCACCCATGTGGTGGCCGAGGACCCCGACGTGCTGGCCCGCAATCTCGACGAAAAGCGCCGCACACTCGACGAGGTCCTGCCCGACCTGCGCGCGATCCATGCCCGCACGCATGGCGCGCCGCGCTTCCGCCTTTACGACGGGGCCGACGGCATCCGAACCGTACTCAACGCGGTGCTGGCGGCGCCGCTGCCGGAAATCTGCGGCATTCTGTCGATGCGCGAGCTGCTTGCCGTGCCGGGCCCGAAAGCGCTGCGCAACTTCATCGCCGAACGCGTGCGCTTGGGAACGCGGCTGCGCGTCATCCGCGCGCAAAGCGAGGAAACCTACGACATCTGGAAAGCGGGAGAAGAAGAACTGCGCGAGGTGCGCTATGCGCCGTCGTCGGACGCTTTCCGCATCACCACTTTCATTTTCGGCGGCAAGGTGGCGCTGATCTCGTCGCGGCGGGAAAACTACGGGCTGATCGTCGACAGCGAGGAATTTGCACGATTGCAACAAGCCTTGTTCGAAACGATGTGGCAGACAAGCACCCCTGCCTGACGCCTAGATGCGTTTGGCCATCAATCGCTCATAAGTGCGGTAGCCCGCTGCATCGTAGATGCGTCGCGCGCGCGCGTTGCTTTCGAGCACATAGAGCCTGATCTCGCCGATGCCGGCGGACCTGGTATGCGCCTCCGCCGCTTCGAGCAGCGCCCGGCCGACGCCCTTGCCGCGCGCGCCCTCATCGACGCTGATGTCCCAGATCAACGCGTGGCGGCGATGCTCCGGCCGCACAAAGGTGCCCGGATCCTCCTCGAAGGCGAAGCTCAGAAAGCCGACGACCGATCCGCCTTCCTCGGCAACCAGCGTCACGCCGCCCTGGGCCGCGATTTCGCCGCTCACCCAATCGAGATGGCTTTCAGCGGCGGATGCGTCGGCGCGATTGTCCTCGATCGCGGCCTCGAATTCGTTGAGGGCGCCCATCAGACGAACAAGCGCCGGGCGGTCTGCGTCCCGCGCAACACGAACGACGACACTCATGTCAGAACCGCTCCTCGCCCTGCTCGCGCACCGGATCGGGGAAATCGCGGTAGAGCGCGAACTGGATGCCCGTTACCAGCGAATTGACGTTGAAATGCTCGGTCTCGACCGGGTCGGCGCGCGTCGCCACCCAGTTGAAGGCCGAATCGAGCTGGGTCAGGTCCGCAACCTCGACCATGAAATGGAACTCGCCGAGATGCGCAGGCGCAAGGCCGAGCTTCTTGCGCATCAGCCGCCAGCCCTCGATGACGCCCTCGCGTTCGAGAAGCTCCATATAGGCGGTGAAGGCCTCGACGAAATCCATGTCGCGTATGCCGGGCTTCAGGTTGAACCAGCCGTGATAGATATCCATGCCTCTCTCCCCCAAAAGAAAACGGGCGGCGCCCATGTGAGCACCGCCCGCCGAATTCGTCCAGCGCGCGATCTCAGCCGCGCGCCAGCGCCTTTGCGGCAAAGACCGAAAGCACCACCATCGTGAATTCGACGACAAGCGGCTGCACGATGCCATCCGGCACGCCATCGACGACGATACCGAGGATACGACCGAGAAGGGCGAGGCCGTACAGCACCGCCGCGCCGAGAATCCAGTGCGGCCGGCCGCCGAACAGCGCCGCGCCGGCGGCGACCGCGCTTGCCAGAAAGAAGGCGGCGATGTCGGCCCGCAGCGCATTGAGCCCGAGCGGCGACAACGCCCCGATGCCGAGCCCTTCGCCCATCTCCGCAGGCGACAGGATCGTCATGGCGCCGGCGCCCAGCGAAAACAGCCCCACCAGCGCGGCCGCGATACGAGCAATCCAGATCATCTATTCCCTCCCCTGTTATTCCCGCTTCCAATGAAAACGGGCGGCGCCCATCTTGAGCACCGCCCGCCCGATCCGTCCAGTGCGGGGGTCAGAGCCCCTTGACGATTTCCTCGACCATTTTCTTGGCGTCGCCGAAAAGCATCATCGTATTGTCGCGGAAGAAGAGTTCGTTCTCGACGCCGGCATAGCCCGAGCCCATGCCGCGCTTGACGAAAAGCACGGTCTTGGCCTTTTCGACATCGAGCACCGGCATGCCGTAGATCGGGCTTTGCGGGTCGGTCTTGGCCGACGGATTGGTGACGTCGTTGGCGCCGATGACAAAGGCGACGTCGGCCTGTGAGAACTGGTTGTTGATGTCCTCAAGCTCGAAGACTTCGTCGTAAGGCACATTGGCCTCGGCCAGCAGCACGTTCATGTGGCCCGGCATGCGCCCGGCGACGGGATGAATGGCGTAGGAAACCTTCACGCCTTCCTTCTTCAGGATGTCGGCCATTTCGCGCAGCGTGTGCTGGGCCTGCGCCACCGCCATGCCGTAGCCCGGCACGATGATGACCGAGCCGGCATTCTTCATGATGAAGGCCGCATCGTCGGCCGAGCCCTGCTTGACGGGCCGCGTCTCGACGGCGCCGCTCGCGGCCGCGACATCGCCGCCGAAGCCGCCGAGAATGACGCTGAAGAAGGAGCGGTTCATCCCCTTGCACATGATGTAGGAGAGGATCGCGCCCGACGAACCGACCAGCGCGCCGACGATGATCAGCGCGAGGTTGCCGAGCGTGAAGCCGATGCCGGCCGCCGCCCAGCCCGAATAGGAGTTCAGCATCGACACGACGACGGGCATGTCGGCGCCGCCGATCGGGATGATGATCAGGAAGCCGATGACGAAAGCGAGCACCGTGATCAGCAGGAAGAGTTCGGTGGTCTGCCGCGATACGTCGGAAACGAGCCAGCCGATGCCGCCGACGATGACGATGGCGATGGTCGCGTTGATGACGTGCCGTCCGGGCAGCATGATCGGCGCGCCCGACATGTTGCCGTTGAGTTTGGCGAAGGCGATGATCGAACCCGAAAAGGTGATCGCGCCGATGGCCGCGCCGATACCCATTTCAATGAGATTGGCGGCGTGGATCGCGTGGAAGGTGCCGATGCCATAGGCTTCCGGCGCGAGGAAGGCCGACCAGGCGACGAAGACCGCGGCAAGGCCGACCAGCGAATGGAAGGCCGCGACGAGCTGCGGCATCTGCGTCATGGCGATGCGCCGCGCGATGAAGGCGCCGATGCCACCGCCAATGGCGACGCCGACAAGGATCAGCGTCCATGTCAGCGTGTTCTGCGCCTGCAGCAGCGTCAGCGTGGTGGCGACGGCGATCGCCATGCCGATCATGCCGTAGACATTGCCCTGGCGCGACGTTTCGGGCGAGGAAAGCCCCCTGAGCGCCAGGATGAACAGCACCGCCGAAACGACGTAGAGAATGGCCGCTATGTTGACTGACATGTCCCCGGCCCCCTCAGCGCTGCTTTTTCTTGTACATGGAGAGCATTCGCTGGGTCACCAGGAAGCCGCCGAAGATGTTGACCGACGCCAGCACCACCGCAACGAAGCCGAAGCTCTTGGAGAGCCAGCCGCCCTCGCCGGCTTGCGCGACATCGAGGCCGACGGCGATCAGCGCGCCGACAATGATGACCGACGAAATGGCGTTGGTGACCGACATCAGCGGCGTGTGCAGCGCCGGCGTGACGCTCCAGACGACGTAATAGCCGACGAAAATCGCGAGCACGAAGATCGCGAGCCTGAAAACAAAAGGATCGACAGCGGCCGCTTCCATCAGTTGCCTCCCTCGCGAAGTGACGGATGCACGACCTGACCGTCGCGGGTCAGGCAGGTGCCCGTAATGGTTTCGTCGTCCCAGTCGATCTTCAGGGCCTTGGTTTCCTTGTCGATCATGGGCGTGATGAAGTTGAGGAGGTTTTTCGCATAGAGCGACGAGGCGTCGACCGCGAGCTGGGCGGCGACATTGAGATCGCCGATCAGCGTGACGCCGTGCTTGACGACGCGCTTGCCGGGCTCCGACAGCGGACAGTTGCCGCCGCGCTCGACCGCGAGATCGACCAGGATCGAACCCGGCTTCATCGTCTTGACCATCTCTTCGCTTACGAGTTCCGGCGCCGGACGGCCCGGAATGAGCGCGGTGGTGATGACGATGTCCTGCTTCTTGATGTGTTCGGCAACAAGCGCGGCCTGGGCGCGCTTGTAGTCATCCGACATTTCCTTGGCATAGCCGCCGGCGGCGTCGCCGCTCTCTTCGGATTCGACCATCACGAAGGTGCCGCCGAGACTTTCGACCTGCTCCTTGGTGGCCGAGCGCACATCGGTCGCCGAAACGATGGCGCCGAGGCGCTTGGCCGTCGCGATCGCCTGCAGGCCCGCGACGCCGACACCCATCACGAAAACACGCGCCGGCGCGATGGTGCCGGCCGCCGTCATCATCATCGGCATGGCGCGGGTAAAGGCTGCCGCCGCGTTGAGAACCGCCTTATAGCCGGCAAGGTTCGACTGCGAGGACAAGACGTCCATCGACTGCGCGCGGCTGATGCGCGGCATCAGCTCCATCGCGAAAGCATTGACGCCGGCCGCCGCATATTTCTGGAAACGCGCCTTGTCGTCGTAAGGGTTGAGAATCGCGGCGAGCATCGCCCCGCGCTTCATCATCCCGAGTTCCTCGTCGGTGGGCGCACGCACCTTGAAGACGATGTCGGCATCCTTCAGCGCATCGGCGGCGCTTGAAGCAATCTCCGCGCCCGCCTCGCGGTAAAGCGCATCCGAAATCGAGGCGCCGGCGCCGGCGCCCGCTTCGACCGTCACCTGAAGGCCGAGCGCCGTCAGCTTCTTCACCGTCTCGACCGACGCCGCCACGCGGGGTTCGCCGTCGAGCCGTTCCTTCGGGATCGCAAGTTTCATGGATTGTCGCCTGTTCCCCGAACGGCCCGGCCGATGCCGTCACCGCTCAAGTGAGAATAAGAATTATTCCAATACAACGCGCTAGCGGGTTGTTTCAAGCTGGAATGGCTCGACAAACCCCCGGGTCGCGCGTGAACGCTTCGTCAGAGAAGGAAGAACGCCATCAGGATGAGAAGCACGGCGATGCCGACGGTTCCCCATTTGCTCATCTCAATGAAGGCATCGTAGGTCGTGAGGTGGGATTTGACGTCCATCTCTTCGCCCCAGCCGTCCTGCGCCTTGTTCTCAGCCATGCTACCTCGCCCGGTTTCTGCTTCGCCCAAGCCTGTTTTGAGCGAGGCGGACTATAGCAAACGAACCGCCTGCGGCAAGCGCCCTCACCCAAAGGGGCGGCGCTAAATCCCCACAGCGGTTGTGCAATTCCGTTCAACGCGGCGAGGACACTCCGGGGTCCGGGGGAAGGCTGGAAATAGCGATGAAATCGGATAAACCCTTCGCATCGCGCGAAAGAAGCCTGTCCCTAGCCTCACCTTCCGGAATGCTAGAGAGCGCCCAGCGCTCGGTTCCTGAGATGAGGTCAAGCCATTCATTCTGCGGTGTTTCGGCAGTGAAGAACTGCCCGCTGAGCGCGGTATGTTCCGCGACGGTAACCGTGAATCGGCAACGGTCACCAAGTAGACGCGCTCTTGCCTCAGACTGGTGGGCTGCGACCAAGCAGTCGATGACCGCCGGCCTCCCAAAAATGCCCGGCGCGGCGCTGACATACCGTCTCGTCCGCATACCGCCTTGAGCCCCAATTTCCGCCACCAGAAGAGAGGGAACTTGTTGATTCACTTGAAAACCCGATTCGGATTGTTCTCCTTCCTTCAGTTTCTCCGAAAGCAGGACATCGGTATTTCGCGATCTGCCACCCAAAGAAAGCTCCCGGAGTTGAGGGGACAAACCAAGCGCTTCTCTGGACTTGTGATCGCCAACGAAAACTGACAGCCAGCCTGACCTGAACGGCAAGTCCTCTGGTGTCTGACAGTAAAAGCGGGAACCGCTTTCGCGGTACTTCCTGGGGGCGTCTTCGCCATAAAGAGAAACTTGTCCGTGCGGAAAACGGAACTCGACATCGCCCACGATGACCCTGACGGGCCCCAAAGGGGGATTACAGGGAGGACGGCGTTCGATTTGAAACCAAGCGTGAAGGACGAAAAGAGCGACGAACGGCCCAAGAACAACTAAGGCCACCGCCGAAAGGAGCAAGCGCGCCCAGCGCTTTTTTAGCCAGCGACTGAAAGCACACAATCGATCGGGGACGGAAATCGGCATCCATTCTTTCCCGAACCATTCAGCAAATTTCACCAGAGCATGACAAGTCTAACGAGAAGTAAAGGCTGTATGGCGCCTAGCTTTCGAAGGGAGACGGGATCGGGCCGCTTGCAACCTTGCGCGAGGGCGCCGAATGGTCCCAGTCGGCCAGAAGCGCGCGCAGCGCGGCAACGAAGGCCAGCGGCTGGTCGAGCATCACATGGTGCCGCGCCTGCGGAATCTCGATGACGGGCGCGGCCCGCCCGAGCAGGTTGAACATGTATTCGCCGATCTCGGCCGGCAGCAGCACCGAGAACTCGCCGCGCATGATCGCGATGCGGCAACGCGTGGCGGCAAGCCGGGCACCCATGTCGCCGATGTTGAAACGCTGCCAGATCGCCGGATCGAACTTCCAGGTCCAGCCGTCGTCGCCCTCCGGGTTTGCAACCGGCTTCAGCGAATGGCGCGCGATGTAGTCGACGATATAGCGGTTCTCGCAAGGCTGCGGCGGCGCAAGGCGGAAGCGCCCCATTGCTGCATCGAGCGTCGGGTAGATGCGATGCGGCCGGAAGGCGCGGTCGGGCGGGCCGCCCGGCCTGTCCGGCGGATTGACCGGGCTGTCGACGATGACCGTGCCGGCCAGCCTGTCGCCATAAAGCGCGCCGGTGAGAATGGTGATGAAGCCGCCGAAGGAGTGACCGACGATGATGGGCGGCTCCTCGCAGGCGAAAAAACCCGCATCCTCGCAGACCGCGATCTGTTCCTCGGCGAAAGTCTCGATCGTGTAGCGCTCGCGCCAGCCGCTATCGCCCATGCCGCTGACATCGATGGCGGCGACGGAATATTCCCGCGCGAGAAACGGCGCAACGAACGACCACCAGCGCGCATGCGCGCCATTGCCGTGGACCAGCAGCAGGCCGGGATTGGCCGGATCGCCCCAGCGCAGATAGTGGATCGGCGTGCCGGCGACGTCGACAAAGCGGCTCTCGGGCTGCATATCGACGGCGCGCGCGAACCAGCCCGGCGCAACCGTAACGGCCGGGCCTTCCTCGTCGCCGGGCGCCAGCGGAAAATCGCTCACTTGGGCGGCCTTTCGCTGAGCGCCTTGAAGACGGCGGTGCCGGTCATGATCGTGCGGTCGCCGCTCCAGATGCGGCCCTGCACGGTGAAGAAATCGTCCTCGCGGCCGACCACTTCCGCCGTTCCCTCGACCCATTCGCCGATCTTCGCGCCCGACAGAAAATCGGTCAGCAATCGGACCGTCACCCAGTAGCGATGCACCTCCATCGTGATCGCATGGCCGAACGCCATGTCGGCGAACGCCATCAACATGCCGCCATGACAATTTCCCATGCCGTTGGTGTGGTGCTCCTGCACCAGAAAGGCGCGCGTGTAGCGTCCGTCCGCCTCGATCTTCTCGTAGAGCGGACCGATCTGCCGTCCGAAACCGTGGAACCAGTTGAGGTTCTGGTAGCCCTCGGGCAGTGCGATGGAATTTTCTTCCAGCAGGTCGTCTGTCATGGCCGGGAACTCTATGCAAACAGATTGCGGAAATGCGCGGGGTGCTCAGGCGGCGAGCGGCACGCCCGCCTTCTTTAACGCGGCGCTCTGGCGCTTGTCGAGCGCCGCGGTATCGAACGCCTCGATAGCCGCATTGAACAGCCGATGGAAATTGAGCTCGGCGCCGAGATGCAGGAAGACCGAACCGAGACCGATGGCGGCACGATCCATGAACACGAATTCGCGCGGCGGCGTCACCGGCCCAAGCTCGCGCAACCGCTTGTGAACCGCGAAGGCTTCCTTGCGGCCATATTCGCCGGGCCGGATGCCGTCGGCGACCGAACGCACCCGGTCGTCCAGCATCGGCGCATAGATGAACCGCGCCCAGACATTCAGCGTGTCGATCAGCTCGGTGGAGAGATTGCGAAAGCCCCAGTTTTCATAGGCCGCCGCCGCGCGGTCGCGGTCGTTCGTTTCGAGCGCCCGGTAAAGCTCGACAACGCCGGCGACGAAACCCGGCGGAAAGACGCGGATGCAGCCATAGTCGAGCAGGTTGATCCCGAAATCCGGCCGCACCGTGTAGTTGCCGAGATGCGGATCGCCGTGAATGACGCCGAAGCGCGAGAACGGCGTCCACCAGGCCGCGAACATCGTTTCGGCAATGGCGTTGCGCACCTCCATCTCGTGGTCGCGAAAGTCGAGCAGCGGCCGGCCGTCGAGCCAGCTCATGGTGAGGAGACGTTTGGTGGAGAGATCCGCATGAACATCCGGCACGGCGACACGCGCGTCGCCGGCAAAGATATGCGCATAGAGGCGCATATGCGCGGCCTCGCGTTCGTAGTCGAGCTCCTCGCGCAATCGCTCGCCGATTTCGGCATACATTTCGCGCGTGTCGATCGCGCTGTCCATGCGGCGATGGATCGAAAAAATGAGCCCAAGCTGCCGGAGGTCGGCATCGACCGCCGATTGCATGTCGGGATATTGGAGCTTCACGGCCAGCAACGTGCCATCGAGCGCTGTCGCGCGGTGTACCTGGCCGAGCGATGCGGCGGCGGCCGCTTCGCGCTCGAAACGCCTGAACCGCGCCTCCCAGCCGGGACCCAGCTCGGCGCGCATCCGCCGCTTGACGAACGGCCAGCCCATCGGCGGCGCCGCCGACTGCAACTCCGCAAGCTCGGCGGCAAACTCGGCCGGCACCGCATCGGGAATGGTCGCGATCATCTGCGCGACCTTCATGATCGGGCCCTTGAGACCGCCCAAGGCCGATTTGAGCTCGCGCGCGGTGCGGTCGTTGAATGTGTTGACGCCGAAGAGCCGGCCCCCCGCGGCCCGCGCCGCAATGCCGCCGACACCGGCACCGACCTGCGCATAGCGGCGGACGCGGCGCCCGAGGCGATTGGCCTCGTCGTCTTTCGGCGGTCCGCCGCGTGGCGGTTTGTCGCTCATTCCATCGCCTCAAGCTCGTCGATGAAGCCGCGGATCACCGAAAGCCCCTTGTCCCAGAACGCAGGATCCGACGCGTCGAGCCCGAACGGCGCCAGCAATTCCTTGTGGCGCAGCGTCCCGCCCGCCTCCAGCATCCGGAGATAGCGCTCGGCAAAGCCTTCCTGCGCCTCCTCGTAAACCGCATAGAGCGAATTCACCAGGCAGTCGCCAAAGGCATAGGCGTAGACATAGAAGGGCGCGTGGATGAAATGCGAGATATAGCACCAATAGGTCTCGTAGCCCTCGCCGAGCCGGATCGCCGGCCCGAGGCTCTCGCCCTGCACGTCGAGCCAGATGCGGCCGATATCATCCGCCGTCAACTCGCCTTCGCGCCGCGCCGTGTGGACCCGCCGCTCGAATGTGTAAAACGCCGTCTGTCGCACAACGGTGTTGAGCATGTCCTCGACCTTGGAGGCGAGCATCACCTTGCGCCGCGCCGCGTCGGGCGCCGACGCCAGAAGCTTGCGGAAAGTCAGCATCTCGCCGAAGACGCTCGCGGTCTCGGCAAGCGTCAGCGGCGTGTCGGCCATCAGTGCGCCCTGCTTTGCCGCCAGCACCTGATGGACACCGTGACCGAGCTCATGCGCCAGCGTCATCACATCGCGCGTCTTGCCTTGATAGTTAAGCAGCACATAGGGATGCGCGCTCGGCACCGTCGGATGCGAGAAGGCGCCGCTGGCCTTGCCGGGGCGCATCGGCGCGTCGATCCAGCCCTGCTCGAAAAACCGTTCGGCAATCGACGCCATTTGCGGCGTGAAGCCGCGATAGGCCTCAAGCACCGTGGCGCGGGCTTGCGTCCACGGAATTGTCGCGTCGTCGGCCTGCGGCAGCGGCGCGTTGCGGTCCCAGTATTCGAGTTTTTCGAGACCGAGCCACTTTGCCTTCATCGCATAGTAGCGATGCGAAAGCGCCGGATAGGAACGCTGCACGGCGCCGGCCAGCGCCGCAACGACTTCGGGCTCGACGCGATTGGCGATGTGTCGCGACTGCGCGATGTCGGTGAAGCCGCGCAGCCGGTCCTCGATCTCCTTGTCCTTGGCAAGCGTGTTGGTGACGAGCGCAAAGAGCGGGATATTCGCCTTGAAGGTCCTGGCAAGCGCCTGCGCCGCCGCCGCGCGCTTCGTCCGGTCCCTGTCGGAAAGGAGATGCAGCGCGCCTTCGAGCGTCAGCGCTTCGCCGTCGACATCGAATGAAAGCCGCGCCATCGTTTCGTCGAACAGCCTGTTCCACGCCGCATGGCCGGTCACGCTCTTCTCGTGAAGCAGCGTTTCAAGCTCATCGGAAAGCTGAAACGGGCGCATCGCCCTGAGGTCGCGCAGCCACGGCCCGTAATGCGCAAGCGCGGGCGTCGCGAGCGCCTGCTCCAGTGCCGCATCTTCCAGCCTGTTGAGTTCAAGCGCGAAGAAGAGCAATCCGGTCGAGATCGTCGTCACGCGCTCCTGCATGTCGCCGTAAAACTTTGCATGAACCGGATTGATGTTGTCCTGCGCGTAGAGAAGCCCGGCAAAGGACATAAGGCGGCCAAGGCGGTCCTCGATCGCTTCATAGGCGCGGACGGCCTCGGCAAGTTGCGGGCCGCCATCCTGCGCCGCGACAATTGCCGCGATCCGGCCCCGATAGCGCGCATTGAACGCCTCGGCCTCGCGCGCCGCCGCCGCCAGATCGGCTTTCACCTCCGGCGCATCGGGGCCCGCATAGAGATCGGCGAGATTCCAGGTCGGCAAGGCAACGGACATCGGGCGGCGTTCCTTCGGGGGAATGAGGGGCGTTGCCATCTATATTGCGCGGGAAGGCCCGGTGTTCAACGCGCGGGGCGCCGATTTGCCCGGCCCACAAAAGAAAAGGGCCCCGGTCTTGCGACCGGGGCCCTGATCTTGTCGATCGTCAGGCTTTAGCAGCCCGCAACAACCGCGCGGCGGTTGAGCGGCTCACGCACGCCGTCGCCCGTCTGCACCGCAAGCTGGGTTTCACCAGCCGAGGTGGCGCTGCAGAGCGACTTGCCCTGCGCCGTCAGCGCATTGGACACCGTGTTGGCACGGCGCTGGCCGAGGGCCTGGTTGTAGGCATTGCTGCCCGACGTATCGGTGTGACCGACAACCGAGAGCGAACCGGACGTCTCGGCGACGATCTGATCGATCACCGACTGCGCTTCCGGCGTCAGGTTGTACTTGTCGAAACCGAAATAGATGGTCCACGGACCCGCGGCCTGCAGGGCGCAAGCGGTCAGGGCTTCGTAGAACGCGGCCTTTTCGGCTTCCACGCGATCCGGCTGCACAGGGCCGCCGGGGCCACCGAAATAAGAACCGCCGACGCCGAGCTTGTTGTCGCTCGCCTGTTCAACCCAGCCATCGTAGTAACGCTGGGCCTTGGCGCAGGCGCAACCGCGCTCGGTCCGGCCGCCATTGTCGAGGGCCGCCATCAGCTTTGCCCGGGCGTCCTGCAGCTCAGGCAGATCGCTCGGAAGAACCCCCATCGTCGAGGGATCGAAAGGAAGAACGGTTTCGCCAGCAGCCGCAGCGCGGCCCTTGGCGACGATCACAGCCGTATCGACCCAGTTGCAGTCGACATAAGCTTCCGAAGTCGCTCTGTCCTGATATTCGCGAGCCAGGCACGCGTTGAAGGAATCGCCCTGAATGTCTTGATGCAGGTACGATTCAGCCGTCCACGTGCCGCAACCAGCCAGCACCAGGAAGGAACCCAACGCTATCAGCCGGGATATCATTTTCATCCCAATCTCCGTCGTTATTTCGCTCTGCCCCCCGACAATACGACGGGTGGCCCGGACCCCACCGGTAAGCCCTCATAAGTTTAATTTCATCGCATGGAAGGCCTTGAACCATCAACCCGAATTGGCGGAATCCGGAAACTTCTGGCGGATGCGTCACATGAGAGCAACACTGTTGCCCCGGGGAATCGGCCGGAATCGTCCAACCGCCTTCCATCTGCCCCGAAAGATCATGGTCTGGCGATTATCAGCCAAAGGATTAAGAGCCCCTTTACCAATCCGCCCCAATATGAGGCAAATGGGCGTTTTTATTGACGCCTTGCGACCGCACACAATTGAGGCCGACATGACCCAGGCGATCCTGATCGTCGACGACGACCCCGCGCAGCGCCGCATTCTGGAGGAGGTGGTTAACCGTGACGGTTACCGCGCAATTCCGGTCGATGGCGGGGCGGCGGCGCTGGAATATCTGGACGGGCCGGCCGGCGCGGACATCTCGCTGGTGATTCTCGACCTGGTGATGCCCGGCATCGACGGCATGGAGGTGCTGAAACGCACCCACCCGGCAAAGCCCAATCTTCCCGTAATCGTGCTCACCGCCCATGGCGGCATCGAGACGGTCGTCAACGTGATGCGCGAAGGCGCCGCCGACTTCGTGGTGAAGCCGGTGAGCCCGGAGCGCCTGCATGTGTCGATGCGCAACGCGCTGAAGGTCAACGCGCTGACCAGCGAAATCGGCCGCCTGCAAAAGCGCCAGACCGGCCGCCTGACCTTCGACGACCTGATCGCCCGCAGCGGCGCGATGGACCAGGTGATCCGCCTCGGCAAACGCGCCGCGCAATCCAACATCCCGATCCTGATCGAAGGCGAGTCGGGCGTCGGCAAGGAACTGATCGCCGCCGCCATCCAGGGCGAAGGCGACCGCGCCGGCAAACCCTTCATCACGGTCAATTGCGGCGCCATCCCCGAAAACCTGGTCGAGAGCATCCTGTTCGGCCACGAAAAGGGCGCCTTCACCGGCGCCTCGGACAAACACGCCGGCAAATTCCAGGAAGCCTCCGGCGGCACGCTCTTCCTCGACGAGATCGGCGAACTGCCGCTCGACATCCAGGTGAAACTGCTGCGCGCCCTCCAGCAAGGCGAGGTCGATCCCGTCGGCTCGAAAAAGCCCGTGAAAGTCGATATCCGATTGATTTCGGCGACGAACCGCGACCTGCTGCAGATGGTCAAGGACGGCGGCTTCCGCGAAGACCTCTATTACCGCCTCAATGTTTTCCCGATCCATGTGCCGCCGCTGCGCGCGCGCAAGGAAGACGTGCCCGACCTCGTCGCGCATTTCGTGCGCCGCCTCGCGGCGGAAGAGGGAAAGGACGTGGTCGGCATATCGCAGACGGCGCTCGACATGCTGTGTGCCTATGACTGGCCGGGCAATGTGCGCCAGATCGAAAACACGGTCTTCCGCGCCATCGTGCTGTGCGACGGCGAAACGCTGCAGGTCTCGGACTTCCCGCAGATCGCCAGCATGGTGAAAGGCTTCGAGGAAGCGGCGATGCCGCGCCCTGCGGCCGAACCGGCCGCCGAATCCATTGCGCACACGGACGACCGGCCGATCGAATTCGTCTCCCGCGCCCACGCAGGCCACGCCGCGCAGACCAACACGCTGGCCGACTTCGCCCGCTCGAACTTCTCCGACGGCATCGCCGTGACGGACGAGGCCGGCAATGTGCGGACGCTGGAGGAAATCGAGGCGGAAATGATCCGCCTCGCCATCGAGAAGTACAAGGGCCACATGACCGAAGTCGCCCGCCGGCTCGGCATCGGCCGCTCGACGCTCTATCGCAAGGTGCGCGACATGGGCCTCGAAGTGCGCGAGAACTGAAAAACTTATCCTTCCGTGAGACAGCGAACGGCGCCGGCGCAATCCGGCGCCGTTTTGCTTTTGGGGGGAAGTTTCGGGGCCCGCGCGCCCGCCCGGAATACCATCCGTCTACGGATGAGAAGGCGTTTTTGACAGTTCGATGACAGCGTTTTCAGCCTGTTTCGACGCCACTGTCACCGAACTGTCAAAAATCTGTCACAAATGGTTTCGGCGGCCTTTACGCACGCCCCGCGCACCCGAAAACCACCCGCCCCCTTGCGGGATAAGTCCAACTTATCCCCGTGTGGCCGGAAAGACATGTGGCAGGAACACATGTGGCTTGTGTGCATCAGCGGGGATAAGTGGCAATTCCTGATTTCATTGAGAAGTTCGGACACAAAATCGACGCCGTTGACGAGGAGATGGTCGCGCTTCGGGCAAATCTAGCTTCCGCCGCTAGTGACCCAGAATAGTCTGCATTCTGGCTTGCAAGGCTTCGGTCAGCGCAGCGCGCCCTTGGTCGTTGTTGAGATAGCGAACATGGCGCAGATACCGAAGGTCGAACGGTATGTCCTGTTCGCTCTGCGTTATAAGGATCACTTCCCGCCCAAGTGTATGGGCGATGCCCGCTTCATAGAACACGTTCGGGTTTCGACCCGAGCAGTCGCATACGACGACTCGGGAACGATCAATTAAGGCAACCACGTCCTGAATAATCGCGGCGTTCTCCCAGATGTCATCGGCGCGCCTGCACCGAAGCCCTGCGGCGTCTGCAGCTTGCCGTATGCTGTCGTAAACCGAGTTGAACCCCGCATCGAAGGGCATCATCGCCGATGCAAGAGCAGGCTCGATGTTTTCATGTTCAGGGATTTGAAAGACCGTTGGGCGCTGCCGACGCGGTCGAATATTGCGGAGCAGAAATCGGTAAAGGTCCACGTCTTTCACAGCCCAATGATTGCGCGAAAACTCAAAATCACGGGGCATGTCGAGTGCCATACGATTCGCGTAGATCATGTTGTTTTGGAGAGGTGGAACCTCAGTATCAAGCGTGTATTCGAATGACACCTCATTGCCCACCACGCGCGCCCTGTTGATCTGGCCAACATAAGACATCTCGTCTCGGATGCCCTCCGGCATGAATAAGCAAGGCAGCGCCCTCAAACGATCCAAAAGCAAGCTCCCGTTCTGCCGAAACTGATTTGCAATGTGATCTTCGGTGTACTCGAAGAACCTGCCGACGGGCATGGCCTCTTGACCGCTAGTCCAGTCAACTGAACGCATAATGAGATTGAACATTATTTCCTCCCTCGATCTTGCCTACTGTATCGGAACAGACGCGAATGGCGGCACACTCGGACGCTGAAGAGGCTATCGCTTCCAATCATCTTCCCAAGACATCAGCGGCATATCGACAACCAGATCCGATTTCGACCCCAGGCGGCGTGCGCGCTCTTCCATATGCACCGCCAATGGCAGGTATATCATTGCTGCGCGCGTGATCTTCAGCAGTCGTACCGCTTTGGAAGCAAAATCGTCACTGGATATGGAGTACCCGATCGAATCTGTACTTGGGTCACGGATAGCGGCTGATGCCCAGCTCTCGTGAACCTGCAGATACTTATGCTCAAGATGGTTGCGGATATTAAAGATTTGCTGAGCGTCTGGGTTAGTGGCGCGCTGAAACCTGTCGTCAAACAAATCTTTTGAAAGCCAAAACAGCCCATGAAGAGGCCAATTCTCGTAGTCCTTGAAGCGGTTATGAAGTTTGGGTTTCTCAACCGTATGGTCGTACCAGACTGATCGGAACCCAACCCGATGCGGCTCCGTCCCGAGCCGCCAGTAGCTGTTGATGAAATAGCCGACCTTGTCGAGGATGGAATAGGCGAGCCGGAAGGCAGCGCGCATCTTTTCAGTTGCCATGGAGAAGCTGGGATAATTGAGAGTGTTGGTGAGACGCACTCGGCGATCAGCGAAGTGTACGTAGTCGCGCGGCTGTCCCTCGTAGAGAAGTAATCGTGCAAAGGCGTATTCTTGCTTCATCTGGCTGTAAAAGCCGATGATCGACGGCATGCCTGCTTCTTCCAAGCCAACGCGGAGCGATGGCAGCATCAGATAGTCGCTCGCCGCGATCGGATGTGGCCCCAGATCGTTCAGAGGGTTAAGGAAGAGCCGATGCCCGAGACACCAGCGGCGGTAGGCCTCCTCCGCCTTGCTGCGCCCCAACCTGGGACTGTCTAGATCCAGATCGCTGGCGATTGCTGCAAGGTCGAGCCGTTCATCGATCTCGCGGGCTCCGGTTCGGAAATGCTCCCTGAATGCAGGGGGATAGTCCGAGTCCCAAAGCGCTCCTTTCGCTGTGGCCGAAACAAAAGCGCGGTGCGCCGCAAGCAGCAGCACTTCGCGGTCATAGCCATCTTCCGATGCTAGCCCGTAATATTTCAGGCCGTCGCCGCGGCTACCATGGGCCATGGCAAAATTAGGCAAGATATCGAGTGCACGATCCCAGAGCTCTATAGCCTCGATGAACCTGCCGACCTCGTTGAACTGGATTCCCAGGTTCGTAAGAATCTGACAGCGGCGAATCTCATTGAGGCTCGCGAACCCGTCATGATTCTTGGCCATGAAGAGCGCAAGAATCTGTTGCTGGCGATCGGGTTGCTCCCACTGCCTAGGCTCAACCTTTGCTTCGATGACGCGCTTTGCGCCCCAAGCGTTCGCCCTGAAATAGTGGAGCGTCGCTTGCTGTGCCGGTGTCAGACTACGCCGGTTGATCTCCTTCAGCATCCCGAAGGCGCGTTTAATTCCAGCCTCCGAGCGCACTTCGGTGGACAGATCGATCAGCCGTGCAACGCAATTGATGGCGTCACCGTCTGATAAAGTGTGTGTGGGCGCCCTGATCAGTTCGCCAATGTCAGTGTCATGGGAATATCGGGACATTCCGTATCTTATTCAGGAATGCTGCAAGCGACACTTGAATTCGAACGCGCGTGGTGGATCGGCCTATTCCTGTGGCATCTCCTAAGCAAAGAACAACATGACAATAATCGTCTGTTCGTCTTCAACGCGCTGGCGGCTCGACATCTGGCGGGCTTATGGACGCACGGAAGCTGGCTAGCTCCGCGTCGCTCGGGTTCTGCGCTTCGGGGATGAACCTGATCGTCTCGGTGATATCGCGACACGGGACAAAATCGATGCTCAACCTGCCACCCCAATTTCCACATCGAGCCGGATGCGGTCGTAAGGGAAGCTGACGCCTTCTTCCGTGCGGTCGATCATGCCGGCGTTGATCAGCGCGGTGATGTCGCTGTGGACGGCCTTCACGTCGCGGCCGATGCGGCGCGCGACCTCGCGCATGCTGAGCGGCCCCTGCCCCGCCAGCGCCTTGACGACTTCGAGGCGCGCGGGCGAGAGCACACGGTGCATGTCTTCGTAAGAATGGAAAATCAGCTCGTGGCGCGGCTTGACGCGCTTGCCCGCCCCCGCATCCTTCCAGGCTTTCAGGAAACCGGATTTCATGTCGGCGAATTCGCCGATCCTGACGCGCAACGTGGTCATTCGAGCATCCTTCGATTTTGATGTTGTCGATGATGACAACATCAAGAAGTGTTGTCGATAGAGACAACACTGCACCCGGACGGCCCCCTCACCCTTCCCAACACAGCTTCGCTGTGTTGGGCCCCTTCCCTCTCCCCGCTGGGGAGAGGGAGCGAAGAAACGCACTCATATTTCCCTCTCCCCGCCGGGGAGAGGGAGGGAGACGCCGCAGGCGTCGGAAGGGTGAGGGGAGCGTCCGGGTGGGCGTCAGCGCGACCGCGTCTCCATCAGCGCCCGCAGTTCCGCGAGTTCCTTGCGCAGCGCGTGCACACCCTCAAGCGTCGCCTCGCGTTCGGCGTGCGCGCGGCGTTCGATTGCCGCGCGTTCGGCGCGGCCTCGATGGTGCTGATCGTCGTCATCGGCAGCCTGATCGGCATGACGCTGCCTTTCGTCCTGACGCGCTTCAACCTCGACCCGGCAACCGCCAGCGCGCCGCTCGTCACCTCGATTGCGGATTCGGCGGGCGTCATCGTCTATTTCGCGATCGCGACGGCCTTCCTGCCGCTACCGGGCTGAGGCGGCCGGCCGCGTCACCGCATCGACGGGCACATAGCCGCAACCGCCTTCCACAAGGCAGACGCGGAGCCAGCCGTCGACTTCCCAGTGCGGCGCCTCCGCCCGCTCGTCCCCGGGGACATGGACGAGGATCGAGGCGCCGGCCCGCTCGAACCAGGGCGCGTCTTCCGCGGGGCCGAGGCGCAGCGGCATATCCGGGTCGTGCGCGATGCGGTAATGCGCGGGATCGAGCCCCGCAGGCAGCGTCCCTTCGGCGGTGAAATGCTTGCCGAGCGCCGCGTCGCGCGCATCGCGGAAGGCATTGCTGCCGAAGGAAGACGGATAGGGTTCCCAGAACCGGGTCGTGAAATTTTCAGGCTCGTCCGGATTCCGGAACGTCACGGCGATACCGCCCGAAGCGACCGAGACGAAGAGCGGCCCCACGCTTTCGGCACTGAATACGGGGCGCAGCGGATCGTCTTCCGGTGCGAAGATCAGGAGCGTCTGGCTGTTGTCCGCTCGCTCGCAGACAAGCGCCACCACGGGCGCCTCGCCGATCCCGTCGAGAAAGGGAAAGTGACCCGTGCCGGGGCCCGCAAGTCCGCAGCCATCGAGCGGATAATGCGCGATGGTTTCCTCGCCGCCATCCGCGGCCTTGAAGAAGACGAGATCGCGCTCGAAGGGACCGCGCCAGAGAAAGCGGTAGAACACATCCTGCCGGAATGTCTCGCGCGGCTCTGCGGCGGCGGGAAAAGGATCATCGGCAAGCGCCGGCAGCGCCGCACATGCCAACCACAGAAAGCAGAAGAAGGCCCGGCTCATTACGCCGCTCATCGATAGCCCGGAATGACATAGGGCTGCGGCTGCGGCAGGGTTTGCGGCGTAAAGGCCGGCGGCGCTTCGTAGTAATAGCCGCCGCCATCGTCCCATTGCCGCGAGGCATCGAGACGCCTGAAATACTCCTCGCGCCCCCGGTTGAACCGCCTGATCTCCTCGTTCAAACGTTCGACGTCGTCGCTCCGCATTCCGACGCGCTCGTTGGCGAGCCTGATCAGATCACCGATCATGCCGTCACATTCACAGACGGTCGGCATGACGCGGCTGATCCTTCGGTCGGCGCCTTTCGACCATTGGCCGCCGAGACCGACGACCAGATTCTCCAGCGCCGACCAGTCCCGCTCGCTGGCCCGCTCAAGACAGCTGTTCCATTCACGGACGCGCCGCTGGGCCTCATCGACCTCGTATTCCGGCGCATCGACGCGCAGCAACGGCGGCGACCCGCAATTCGTATCCGGAAAACGAAAATCGCGTATCCTTGCCTGCAATTCATCGCGCTCCTTATGGCGCTCATTCTGCTGAGTTCGCACCACCTCACGCGCTGCTTCGGCTAAACTCCGGCGGCGCTCCGCTGCCAATCGCTCTGCCTCGGCTTCCGCTTCGGCCGTTGACTGCGGCGCGGCGGAAGACGGCCTCGCCGCCGCACGCTCTATCGCCTCATGCAGATCGGCTTGCCTTAGCTCGGCTATTTTCTTGCTGAATCGCTCCCGCAGGGAGGCTTCGTTCGAGCCGTCTGCCTTCAACGCGAAACCGTAGGCCGGGTCGCAAAGCCATTCTTCTTCCGTTTCCTTGCCGCGCTGAAAGCAAATCCGCTGCCGCATGGGCGGATCAAACTCTCCCGACGGCGTGAGAACGGGATGTATCACGACCCATCCATTCAGCCATCTGATAAACATGGTACTTTCCATATAGAGCATCTCGCCGATCCAGACGACGAGTTCCGATGTGGCTTGCTGCGCCGCCCCCGAGGGCGGCCTCGATATGGTGGTAATGAGCGGCGGTCCATCATCGCCTGGCGCCGAAAAGTCGATCTCTATCCATTTCGCCTGCCTCAGGCCCTTCTCCCGGATTTCAATGACATGCTGCCACCCCTTGACCTCGGCGGCTTCGACTTTCCAGAATCCGAAACTGCGCAATTCCCCCTCAAGTTCGCCGCCGCGCATCGTGCCCTCGATACGCACCCGGTGTCTTGCCGTCTCACGACGATCTCCGTCCGCTGAGGAGGACTCCATTTCGGCGACGGCGACGAACGGGCCTTCCGGCCGGCCCTGTCTGCATGTGCCCTCAATGAGTGTCACGCGGACAGTGTCGAAGCCCGATGCCGCGCCATCGGACAAACCTGGGTCCCGATCAGCCGCCTCCTTGTTCCTGCCGACTGCAATCTTCCACTTCGTCTCTTCGCTCATGTCGCAGGCGATGCTCGTCGCCGCGGTGAACCAGCGATCGGGATTGTTCGACATCTGCGCGTGACGGCCGATGATCTCCTCCTGCCATGCGTCGAGCTGGGCATCGCCGATACGCGGGTGCTTGAGGAACGAGGCTTCCGTGTAGTCCGAAGCGGCGAGCGCCGGCATTGCGGCAATGAGGGGAAGTCCCAGGGCGAGAAGACAGGAGAGCAGGCCGGCACGGGCACGCAAGATGGACGAAAGCGCAATGCACATGAAAACCCCTCCCGCGCCGCCTTCGGGCGCACCGCATGTCCCCGTTTTTAATGAGGGAACATCGTCCGCAATTCCGCGGCATGAGGCAAATCTTTTCGGCCCGCTATCCGCCGCCGAGCCGCGTCTCCACCAGCGCCCGCAGTTCCGCGAGTTCCTTGCGCAGCGCGTGGACGCCCTCAAGCGTCGCCTCGCGTTCGGCATGCGCGCGGCGTTCGATTTCCGCGCGTTCGGCGCGGGCGCGCGCCTCGCGTTCGTCCTGGGCGCGGGTGTGTTCCTCCTCGTGCAGCGCCTGCATCGAATTGACGATGATGGCGATGAAGAGGTTGAGCACCATGAAGCTCGTCATCACGATGAAGGGGACGAAGAAAATCCAGGCGTAGGGGTAGACCTCCATCACCGGGCGGACGATGCCCATCGACCAGCTTTCGAGCGTCATGATCTGGAAGAGCGAATACATCGATCCGCCGATGGTGCCGAACCAGTCGGGGAAGCTGGCGCCGAAGAGCTTGGTCGCGAGCACCGCACCGACATAGAAAACGAGGAACAGCACCGCGATGATCGAGCCCATGCCGGGCAATGCGCCGATCAGCGAGGCGATAACCTTGCGCAGCGACGGCACGACGGAGAGGAGCCGCAGCACGCGCAGGATGCGCAGCGCGCGCAACACCGAGAACGGCCCCGCCGCCGGCACCAGCGCGATGGCGACGATGATGAAGTCGAAGACGTTCCATCCGTCGGTGAAGAAGCGCCAGCGCCGGGCATAGAGCTTCAGCGCGAGTTCGACGACGAAAATCGAAAGCGCGATGCGGTCGAGCGCGATCAGCAAAGGCCCGGCCGCCTGCATCGCCGAGGCGGAGGTTTCAAGGCCGAGCGTCACCGCATTGACCAGAATGACCGCGGTGGCGAAATGCTGGAACAGCGGCCGCTCGACAAGCGCCGCGACGCGGGCGCGCAAGGACGCCGGTTGGGGTTCGGTCGTCGTCATGGGGTTCACACCAGATGCTTGACCATGCGGATATGCGGGGGCACGGCGTGGGAGGCGGCGATCTTGGGCACCGTGGTTTCGGCAAGCCGCTCGAGCCCCATGCGCTCGTAGAAGCGCACCGCCGGGTTGACGCTCGCGACATCGAGATGGAGCGACGCGCAGCCGGCGGCCCTGGCGCGCGCGAAACAATCGAGAAGCAGCTTTTCGCCGATGCCGCGGCCGCGCGCTTCAGGGTGCGCGGAGAGGAAAAGCAGGTACCACGCATCGTCCGGCACTTCGGGAAAGAGCCAGGGGATGTGTCCGGCGACGGTGGGGAGATGCGCCAGCAGCTCCGGCGTTCCCATCTCGGCCATCGCCATCATGCCGGTGCCGAATTCCTGCGCGTAGAGCGCCTGCGGGAAGCCGAGCGCGATGCCGGCGAGGCGGCCGTCATGGAGCGCCGCCCTGGCGTGGACATGCGAGAAAGCCCCGCCTTCGCGGAGCCACAGCGCCGAGGTGATTTTCAGGAAGGTGTCGAAGTCGCGGTTGTAGAGACAATCGAAGACGTAAGAGCCGGTGTCGTAGATCAGCCTTGCGGCTGTTTCTTCCTCGGCGGGTTCCGCCTCCGCCAGCGTCACCGTCTCCGCATTAATGATTGTCATGCCGCACTCCCGTTAAATTCGGGGGCGACATTAGCCCAAAGCCATGGCGCGGGGGAACCCGTGGAGGGCTCCCCCGTCCTTCATGGCCACCTAGGGGTGTGCGTCCGGGTTGACGCCTAAGGCTGCCATGAAACTCAGCAGCCTTTGCCCTGGTAGATGCCTGTCAGCACCTGACGGCGCACATCGGCCTGCTGCGCGCGGGCCTGCGCCTGCTGGCGCTGTTGTTCGGTCAACTGGCCGGCCGCGCCGCCCGCCTGGATCATCGACAGCGCCCCGCCGCCGCCCATATGCAGGCCGAGCGACTGGGCAATGCCGATGCCGGCATTGGTCAGCTGCGCATTGGACTGGCTCTGATTGGCTTCGGCGACGATCCCGTCCATTTCGCCGATTTCGGCGAGCAGTTGCTCGCAGCTCTTGTTGCCGTCATTGGCCTGCGAGGCGGAGATCGGCGCGTAGGCCGGCGCGGTGGCGGCGTTTGCCCCCATCATCGCGGCCTGCGTGCCGGCGCCTGTGGTCTGGCAGCCGGCCAGCATCGCGGCGGCGGCAAGGAGCGCGCATACGGATTTGACGTGCATCGGAATTCCCTCCGGGAAAGACGCCGAACCGGCACCCCATGTCCGGTCGAGATCGTCTGGAGAGAGTCCTAGCGGCGGGCAGGCGCCGCCTGAATAGTGCAAATGGACCAAGGCCTGAGCGTTAACGGGCCAGGAGGTCGTAATAGAGCTCGCGTATCTGTTCGAGAAGGAGGTGCCCCATGCCCGGAAAGGTCCGGAGTTCCTCGACCTTGAGGTTGGTCCGCGCGAGCTGCGCCTTCATTTCGTCGAGCGGGATGACACCGTCCTCCTCGCCATGCAGCAAATGGACCGGCGCCGTCACGCCCGAAAAATCCGGCTGCGCCATGCGCAGCAACAGATGCGACTCCTGCACAAGCCCCTGCACCGTTTCGCCGATCGACTCCATCGTCTGGTCGATCAGCGACTCGACCAGCGCCGGATCGCGCTCGATCAATGCGAAATCGGCGGGCGACTTCTCGAAGAAGTGGAACACCAGCGAGCGCATGAAGGGCCGCGACATCTTGGCGCGCAGGATAAAGAGCGTCGAGTCGAGCAGCCAGGGATGGCGGCGCAGATTGCTGAAGAAGTAATTGACCATGCCGGGCCGGCCTTTGCGCGGCATCGGCGCCTCGAAACGCGACGTCATCAGCACGATGCGGCGAACCCGCGTCCCGAGATGCGCGGCGGCGAAGAGTCCCAGCGGCACGCTGGAGGAATTGGCGGCAAGCGTGAAGGTGCCGACGCCGATCGCATCGACAAACAGCTCGACGTCGCGTGCAAAACTCGCATGGGTGAGATCGGGATGGGGCGTCGAGAGGCCGCTGCCCGGCCGCTCGAGAACGACGAGGCGCAAGCCGCGCGTTTCGGCCGCCTCGACGTCTTCCGACGCGACCAGCGAACTTCCAAGCGGGCTCCGAAGCATCAGAACCGCAGGCCCCGCCGGATCGCCATATTCGCGATAACAGAGACGCCGCCCGTCCGGCAGCGCGACGAAGCGGCGCGGCACCGCCGCAGGGTTGGACACAGGCGCGCCTGCATCGAGATCGGCCACCGGCTGGTCGAGCTGGATGAAGGCCGCGAGCTGCGACAATTCCGTCAGATGGCGGATCAAATCGCTCTGCCGGTTGACGCCGAGTTTCTCGAATACGCTCTTGATCTGGTTGCGCGCGGTGTTGACCGCGATGTTGAGTTCGGCGGCCGCTTCCTTCAGCGACAGCCCGTCCTTCAGCCGCGCCGCAAGACGCGCCTCGGCCGGCGTCAGCCCGAAAGTCTCGCGATAGATCTGCGCCTCGTCCGCCGCCGCCCCGCGGTCGGGCGCAACGAAAACGAGCGCCCCCTTGCGCGCCGGCTGGACGAGCCCGAGCCGGCGGCGCAGCGCATCGGGCACCTGCGTTTCGGCGACGACATAGCCGAAAACCGCTTCCTCGCCGCTCTCCGCGACGAGCCGCAGCAGCGCCGGACCTTCGCTGGCGCCTTCTTTCCCGATCGAAGCGGCAAGCGCCCGGAAGCGCGCCGCGTTTTCAGGGTCGGCGAACGAAAGACGCGCGCCGGTTTCGAGCGTGCCGCAATAGGGCCGGAGCATCGCCGCCGCCGCATCGGAAACATCGAGCACACGCATGTCGCGGCCGATGACGAGATGGCAATAGCTCGGCGCGGGCGCCTCCGCATCCGGCGTGTCGTGCAGGCGCTCCGCCAGCATCTCGGCGCGGGCAAGGTGCTGGCGCACGCCTTCGATGACGGTGCGCATCTCCTCGTCGTCGCCATTCGAATCGAGATGGGCGAGCAGGGAGCTCATCTCTTCCCAGTTTTCGGGATCGGTCGCATAGGCGTAGATGGCGTCGAGCGCCATGGCGAGATCGGGCCGGGCGAGATCGGGCCGGGCGAGATCGGGACGCGCCGCCGCGCCGCCCGCCCGCTCCGGCGCTGCGTCGTTCTCACGCGAAAGATCGTCGATCCCCGACCCGGTTACTGCCACACGTCACCCCTGACGGATTGCCCGAACGCACCATCGTTCCGGCAAACGGCAGTTTAGGCCGGTTCAAGCGCCGGGGGGAACCGGTATCGGCAATTAATTGAAGCCCTTACAGGCAAGGTGGTTAAGCGGTCAGGCCATCCCCAGCGCGCTGAGATAAAGCTCGAGGATCGCTTCCTGCTCCTGCCGTTCGGCCTTGTCCTGCTTGCGGATGCGCACGACCTGACGGAGCGTCTTGGTGTCGAAACCGTTGCCCTTGGCTTCGGCATAGACTTCCTTGATGTCGTTGGCGAGCGCCGCTTTTTCTTCTTCGAGACGCTCGATGCGCTCGACGATGGACCGGAGCTGGTCCCTTGCGACGCCGCCATTGTTCACGGGTGTATTGCCGTCCGCCATGCTGCGCCGCTCCGTTTACTTACGATAAATTGAAGGCCGCGACCGTAGCCGCAAGCCGTGCGGCGGGCAATATCGCCGCGCGAGAAAGCTGTGGATAGTCGGCGTGGACCGGCGCTACCCGTGCGATTTTTTCTGCGCCGCTTCGAAGGCGGCAAGCTGTTCGGGCGTCGCGTCGGCCTGGTGCTTCGCCTTCCACTGCGCGAAAGGCTCGCCATAAACGATCTCGCGCGCTTCGTCCTTTGTGAGCTTGAGGCCTTTCGCC
Organism: Parvibaculum sp.; assembly: GCF_019635935.1. Classification (NCBI taxonomy): domain Bacteria; kingdom Pseudomonadati; phylum Pseudomonadota; class Alphaproteobacteria; order Hyphomicrobiales; family Parvibaculaceae; genus Parvibaculum; species Parvibaculum sp. The sequence continues at coordinate 1,288,894 of NZ_JAHBYN010000001.1, forward strand.
TCGGCCGCCTCGCGATACCAGTCGGCCAGACAGTTGCGGCAGAAACCGGCAAGGATCATCAGGTCGATATTCTGCACGTCGGTGCGTGCGCCGAGATGTTCGACAAGCCGGCGAAAGGCCGCCGCCTCAAGTTCGGTGCGTGTCGTCTGATCCATGATCGCTCTCCCTCGCCCGTCTACAACTCCGGTGTCTATACGCCGGATATAGGTGACGCAGCGTCCGTATGCGAGCCGAAATGACGGATGGCGCGCAGGCCCGGCCGGCCGGCGATCTCGCGCAGAAGCGCCGCATAACGTGCCGCCCATGCCGCCTGCCCCGCCGCGTCTTCGATCAGGTCCTGACGAATTTCGATCAGCGCATGCGGCAGCCCGCGCGCCGTGCCGTGCCGGTAGAGGCAGTCGTTCTTCAGACGGCCCGTATAAGGCGCGTTGTCGCCGACGACGAGGCCGGGCTCGGCGCGCAGGCCCGCGATGAGCGGCGCCGCGAGCCGGTCGTCGCGGTCCCAGAGGATGCCGGTTTGCCAGGCCCGCGCGCGACCACGCCATGAAGGCGTGAAACTGTGCACCGACAGGATGACCGGCACGACGCCCGCTTCTTCCGCCCGCGTCAGCGCGGCGGCGATCGCCGCATGATAGGGCGCGTGGAACATTGCAATGCGGCGCGCGAATTCATCCGCATCGCGGCTCGCATCGACATCGCGGTTGGCCGGGATGACGGCGCCGTCCGACAGCTTCATCACGATGGTCGGATCGTCCTCGCCGCGGTTGAGATCGACCAGCAGCCGCGAGAAGCGCGCCAGCACCGCCGGCGCCCCGAGCGCCCGCGCCAGTTCGCGCGCAACGCCGGCCGCGCCGATGTCCCAGGCGATGTGACGCGAAAATTCCGACGGCGCGAGGCCGAGCGTTCCGTAACCCGGCGGCAGCGCGTTCGACGCATGGTCGCAGATCACCAGAAAACCGGGATCGGCGTCGCGGTCGAGGAGTTCATAGGGGCAAAGCGCCCCGGCGGAAGCATCGGCGTCGGGCGCGGCGAGTGGCAAATCGTCCATCGGCGCATTATACCGGAGGCAGGGATGCGGGAGAACGGCCGACCATGACGCGCGCCTATCAACAAACGCGAGCCCGGCTGCGCCGCCTCTACGATGCGGCGGTGGAGGCGGCGTTGCCGGTGCATTGCCTGCCGCCGCACCTGCCCGACCCGCCCCAGCCCGATGCCGGCCGCCTCGTCATTTTCGCCATCGGCAAGGCCGCCGCCTCGATGACCGCGGCGGCCGAGGATTATTACGACCGCAAATTTCCGGGCACCCATATCGAGGGCTTGGCGCTGACGCGTTATGGACACGGGGTGCCGACACGCCATGTCGCGGTGGTGGAGGCCGCCCATCCCGTGCCCGACGAGGCGGGCGCGGCCGCCAGCAAGCGGCTGATGCGCATGGCCGAATGGCTCGGGCCGCACGACCTTGCGCTGGTGCTGCTGTCGGGCGGCGGCTCGGCGCTGACGGCGCTGCCGGTGGCCGGTATCACGCTGGCCGACGAACAGGTGCTGACGCGCGCGCTTGTCGCATCGGGGCTGCCGATCGCCGACATCAACTGCGTGCGCAAGCATATCAGCCGCATCAAGGGCGGCCGACTTGCCGAGGCGATGCATCCGGCGCGTTCGGTGACGCTGGCGATTTCGGATGTGGCCGGCGACGATCCGAGCACCATCGCCTCGGGACCGACCGTGCCCGACACGACCGCGAAGGCGCGCGCGCTGACGATCCTCGACGAGCTTGCCGGCCTGCCGCCGCATATCCGCGACGCGCTCGAAGCCGCGCCGGAAACGCCGAAGCCGGATGCCGAATTCTTCGCCCACGCGACATACAAACTCGTCGCCAGTGGTTCGCAGTCGTTGATCGCGGCGGCAACGCTGGCGCGCGCCGACGGTTACGAAACGCTGGTGCTGGGCGACAATATCGAGGGCGAGGCCCGCGTGCTGGCGCGCGAACATGCGGGCCTTGTCCGCATGGCGCAGGGCGAAGGCCGCAAGCTCGCCATCATTTCGGGCGGCGAGGCCGGCGTCACCTTCGGCGATGCTGCCCCCCCAGGCGACGTGGGCGGCAAAGGCGGCCCGAGCCAGGAATACGCGCTGGCGCTGGCCGTGGCGCTGAAAGGCGCGCCGGGCGTCGCGGCGCTGGCGGGCGACACCGACGGCATCGACGGCGGCGCGGGCGCGGCCACCGACCCGGCAGGCGCCTTCGTGCTGCCCGACACGGCATCGCGCGCCGACGCCCTGGGTCTCGATGCACCGGGCGCGCTCGACCGCCACGACAGCGGCGGCTTTTTCGCCGCCCTCGACGACCTGTTTGTCACAGGCCCGAGTTACACGAATGTCAACGACTTCCGGGTCATACTGGTCGACAATGAAATATCCGCAGAGGAAAACCCGTCTTGATTCGCCGCCGCAACGTCAAAATCATCGCCACGCTCGGCCCCGCCTCCGACACGCCGGAAACGATCCGTGCGCTGTTCGACGCCGGTGCCGATGTCTTCCGGCTCAACATGAGCCATCTCGACCACGAGAATCTGCGCCGCGTCCACGCCGCCGTGCGCGCGGTTGAGGCCGATGTCGGCCGGCCGATCGGCATTCTTGTCGACCTGCAGGGGCCGAAGCTCAGGGTTGGCGAGATGGCGGCCGGCGGCGCGACGCTGAAACCGGGCGACCGTTTCCGCTTCGACATGCAAAAGACGCCCGGCACCGCCGAACGCGCGCCGCTGCCGCATCCCGAAATTTTCGAGGCGCTCTCCGAAGGACAGATGCTGCTGCTCGACGACGGCCGCATCCGCCTGCGCGTGACGAAATGCGGGCCCGATTTCGCCGACGCCGAAGTGCTGGTCGGCGGCACGCTCACCAGCCGCAAGGGCATCAGCCTGCCCGACACGCTGCTGCCGGTGAAGGCGATGACCGACAAGGACCGGCGCGACTTCGACGCCGCGCTCGATCTCGGCGTCGACTGGGTGGCGCTTTCCTTCGTTCAGCGCGCCGACGACGTCGCCGAGGTGCGCAAGATCGCGCGCGGACGCGCCGCCGTGCTGGCCAAGATCGAAAAGCCGAAGGCGCTCGAACATCTGTCCGACATCATCGACATCGCCGACGCGATCATGGTGGCGCGCGGCGATCTCGGCGTCGAACTGCCGCTGGAGCAGGTGCCGGGCTGGCAGAAGCGGCTGGTCCGCGCGGCGCGGCGCGCCGGCAAGCCCGTCGTTGTCGCGACGCAGATGCTGGAATCGATGATTACGTCGCCAACGCCGACCCGCGCCGAAGTGTCCGACGTCGCGACCGCCGTTTTCGAAGGCGCCGACGCCATCATGCTGTCGGCGGAATCGGCGGCCGGCGAATATCCGGTCGAGGCGGTGCGCATGATGAACCGCGTCGCGCAATCGGTGGAGGCCGACCCGACCTATCCCGGCATCATCTACGCCCAGCGCGCCGAGCCCGAAGCGACCGGCGCCGACGCCATCAGCGCCGCCGCGCATTCGGTCGCCGACACGCTGAAGGCCGCGGCCATCGTCTGCTGGACCAATTCGGGTTCGACGGGCCTGCGCGCGGCGCGCGAACGGCCGCTGCTGCCGATCGTCGTGCTGACGCCGGTGCCGGCGACGGCGCGGCGCCTCGCGCTGGTCTGGGGCCTGCACTGCGTCGTGACGGAAGATGCGCGCGACCTCGACGATTTGTCGGACCGCGCCGGCCGCATCGCCTTCCAGGAAGGTTTCGCCCAACCCGGCCAGCGCATCGTCGTGACGGCCGGCGTGCCGCTCGGCACGCCCGGCGCCACCAACATGCTGCGCGTCGCCTTTGTCGGCCGCCAGCGCGGCGACTAGCGCGACGCCCGCGCTTCCCGCTCCACGCGCCCATCCGCGTAAATCGTCACCATGCCGTCGAAGGGCGTCTCGCCGCGCGCCAGCCGCAGCACCGCATCGGCGACGACCGCGCGCCGCGAGTGATGCGGCATGTGACCCGCGCCCTTGAGCTTGACGAGTTCGGAACCCGCGACCGCGTTGTGAAACGCATAGGAATGGATTTTCGGCGACACCGTGTAGTCGGCATTGCCGGTGACGACGATCGCCGGCACAGCGATTTCGCCGTAGCGCAGGCTCTGCACCGCGAGCCGCGCCTTGAGGCCCGCCGTGTCGGCGCTGTTGGCGCGGAAATGCGACGGGCGAAACAAGAGCGGCAGGCCGATGCGTTCCGCATAGCCCTCGGGCGCGGGATCGGGGTGGAAATTGCCCTTGACGCCAGCCGCCGCCAGCAGCGACCCGCCCGGCACCGTCAGGATACGGAGGAAGGCGCCGCCGAAAAACGGTGTGCCGACGACCCGGTGATACCAGGCGATGTCGCCGGGCCAGGGATAAAGCGCGCCGGAAAGCAGCAACACGCCCGAAATCTCGTCGGGGTAATGACGCGCCCAGCTCGCCGCCACCGCCGCGCCCCAGCTATGGCCGAGCACGACGGGCCGCTCGACGCCGCGTTGCCGCATCGCGTCGCGAATGACGCGCGCCTGCGCAATCGGATCTGAAATTTCGGGATGCGGCCCCCGCGTGCTCCAGCCATGCCCCGGCCGGTCGATGGCGATGACGCGCGTATGGCCCTCAAGCGCCGGCACAAGGCTCGCCGTCATGTCGCGCAGATTGCCGCTGGCGCCATGGATGAGAATGACCGGTGCGACGCCCGGCCGCGCCGTTCCGCGATCGACATAGTGAATCCGCACCGGCGCGAATTCGGTGCCGGTCTCGACGAATTCACCTTCCGGCGGAAAGGCGCGCGCCGCGCGCGCCGCGGCAATGGCCGACCAGACGGCAAGACCGGCAATAAGGAGTACGAAAAGGGCGAGCGCGACCATCGTCAGATGCCACGCCCCTCGACTTCGAGTTCGAGAGGCGCGATGCGGTCCTTGAGGTCTTCGAGCCAGGGGTTGAGCGCCAGCGCGCGGCGAAACGCCTCCAGCGCGCCCTTCTTGTCGCCGAGTTCCTCCAGAATGATGCCGAGCCCGGCCATCGCCTGATAATGGCGCGGTTCGAGCCGCAACACCTGCTCGATGTCGCGCAGCGCCTCGGCGTAATCCTCCCGCACGTAATGGACGGCGGCGCGCTTGTCCCAGCCTTCGGCGAAATCGGGCGCCAGCGTCACCACCTCGTCGAAATAGAAATAGGCGCGGTCGTAGTTTTTCTCGCGCAGCGCGTCGAAGCCGCGCTCCATCAGCAGATCGATGCTGGGACTGCCGGAATCGAGCCAGATCTCGCGGATCGCGCTTTCGAAGGAACGGCTCTCGGCTTCGTTCTCGGCCGCCGCCAGACGCTCGAACAGCACATCGAGCACTTCCTCGCGTCCGGGCGGCACGACGTCGCCCTCGCGCAGATCGTATTCGCGCATCTGCGTTTCGGCCCATGCGGCATTCGCCGTGAGAAGCATGGCGGCCAGCAACGCGGCAAGAATGCGGAACCTCATGGGGCCCTGTGCCAATTGTTGTCTCAACTGTTGATGTCGGTCCGGACGCAGCCGTCGAATTCGGTGATGAAATCGGCGCCGAAAACCGATGACGGCGTCTGGTAGCCGGGCGTCGCATCGCCCGCCAGCACACGGCGCACGATTTCGAGGCCGGTCATCGCGGTCAGTGTGTAGCCTTCCGGCGTCCGGAGCCGCGACACCGCCCTTTCGCCGGCGGCGTTGATCGCCTCGCCGTAAAGCACCGAATAGCCTTCCGCGCGCTGCGCGTCGGTCGGCCCTTCGGGCATTTTCTCGATGCGCTTTTTCAGCGCCCGCTGCGCCGGGCCGAGGCTCAGCAACCAGCGCATCAGACTGCCCATCTTCGCCATCTGTTCGAGCTGCGGGCTCGCTTCGAAATAAACCGTGATGTCGGGAATATGCGTCGAATGCCAGGCGGTGGCGACATCGCCCCAGCCGATGGCGATGGCCGATTTCGCGCCGCTGCCGAAATCGATTTCGCGCTGCGGCGGTTTGCGCAACGCCAGAATGTGTCCCTCGCGCCGGACCCGCGTACCGGTGCCGATGCTCTCGACGCCGGTTTTCGCCGTGCCATGCGACATCTGCCCGAGGCCCGAAATGCCGAGCGTCAGTTCGGTGGCGTCGGGCAGCCGCCGTTTCATATGCGCGGCAAGGCAATCGCTCGGCACCACGTCGAAGCCGACGCCGGGCATCAGCATGACCTTCGCATCCTTCGCCTCGGCGTCGCGCGCCGCACAGGCTTCGAAGACGTCGATCTCGCCGGTGATGTCGAGATAATGCGTGCCGGTGCGGATACAGGCATCGACCATCGGCCGCGAGGTTTGCGAAAAGGGCCCGGCGATGTGCAGAACGGCGTCAACCTGCGAAAGCCCGGCATCGAGCGCTTCGGGATCGTCGAGCGATATGGCCTGGTATTCGAAACCGTGCTGCGCGGCGATCGACTTCAGCCGCGCCTCGTTGCGCCCCGCCAGCAGCGGCTTCATGCCCAAAGTCTTTGCCGTCCGCGCGACGAGCTTGCCCGTATAGCCCGTGGCGCCGTAGATCATAAACCGGTCGCTCATGCCGCCTGCCTCCGCTTGGCTTCTGTCCCGCTCACACTATAGCGCGGGGCCCGGCGCCGAAACCCGGCAAGCCGCCTTCATTCGGCCGAAAGCAGGCCAAGCCGCCGCAATTCGCCCTGAAGCCCGTCTGCATCCGCAAAGCGATGCACGGCAAAGCCGAGGCCGGCGGCGGCGGCCACATTGGCCGCCGAGTCGTCGATGAAGAGCGTCCGCGCCGGCGCGAGGCCGGTGCGCGCGATCAGGATTTCGTAGATTTTCGGGTCGGGTTTGAGGATCCCCTCATCGCCGGACACAACCGTTTCCTCCAGCAATTCAAGCTCCGGGTAAAGCCCCGCCAGCACCGGGAAGAAGTCCGTCGGCATGTTGGTGAGGCCGTGAACGGCATGGCCCGCCGCTTTCAGCCCCTGCAGCAGCGCCGCCGTGCCCGGCACGCGCGCGGGCGCCATCTCGACATAGCGCGCGCCCCACATGTCGATCAGGTCGGCGCGATCCGGGTGAACCGCCTTCAGCCGCGCCGCATTCTCGGCAAAGGAAAGGCCCCGGTCGTGCTCGAGATGCCAGTCCATCGTGCAGACATGGGCGAGGAAATGTTCCATCTCGGCCTCGTCGGCAAAGACCGATCGATAGAGATGCCGCGGATCCCACCGGACCAGCACATTGCCGATGTCGAATACGACGGTGTCGATCCGGCTCACGGGCGGCCACCAAAGGAAAAGGCCGCGCAAACGGGGCGCGGCCTTCGAATTTCATCGCCGAAGCGCATGAGCCGGTGTCAGCCCTGACGCGCCTTGAAGCGGCGGTTGGTCTTGTTGATGATGTAGACGCGGCCCTTGCGGCGCACCAGACGATTGTCGCGGTGCCGGCCACGGAGCGACCTCAGGGAATTGCGGACTTTCATGGTTCTACCTCGGACCGGGCTCTCCGGCGGGCGACAATCGCCGCCCCGCCTCCGGCCCGATGCCGGAAAATGCCCTTAAGTTGGCGCGGAACCTAAGGGGCCGAACCCCGCCTGTCAACCGGCGAGACCCCGCCAGACCGCCCCTTCCGGCCCGATTTTCCACCCCCTTTCCGAGGCGTCCAAATCGGGCTAGACCTTGCCCCGGCCCAAACATGGCGCAGGCGTCATTTTTGGCCGGATTCCCCCGTTTGACGGACAGTTCGATGGCGTATGACAGACCGGAAGAGAAACCCGACTACCTGAAGGAGCCGGCCGCGCGGACGATCCCGGATGAGGACGTGATCCGCCACCGGCCGCAATGGTTCCGCGAGGCGCTGGCCCATGCGCCGGAGAGCCGCCGCCTGACGGTTGACGGCGCCGGCATTCACTATCTGCGTTGGGGGCCAAAGAACCGGGATGACGACCCGAAGCGGCCGGGCATCCTCTTCGTGCATGGCAACGGCGCCCATGCCTGGTGGTTCGCCTTCATCGCACCGCTGCTCAGCCAGCACTACAACGTCGCCTCGATCGACCTCGGTGGCATGGGCGACAGCGACTGGCGCCTCGCCTATTCGCGCGACACATTCGCCCGCGAGATCGGCGAGGTGGCGCTCGATGCCGGCCTCGGGCCGAAACCCGTCATCGTCGGCCATTCCTTCGGCGGCTTCGTCTCGCTGATTGCCGCGAAACATTACGGCGACAGGCTCGGCGGGTTGATCCTTTGCGATTTCACGGTGCGTCCGCCCGAGGAAGTCCGCGAATGGTTCCTCGACGGCCCGGAACGCAAGCCGACCCGCATCTATCCCGATTTCGAAACGGCAAAGGCGCGCTTCCGCCTCGCGCCGCTGCAGCCTTGCGCCAACGGCTTCATCCTCGATTACATCGGCGCTCTGAGCCTGCGCGAAGTGACGAAGGGCGAGACGCGCGGCAAGCGCACCTTCGAGGAAACGGGCTGGACCTGGAAATTCGATCATTCGATTTTCGACGGCTTGCGCATGGGCAGCGACCACGCGGACTTCTATGCCAACCTCGCCTGCCGCGGCGCCACGATGTTCGGCATCGAAAGCAAGGACTACGAACCTTCGAGCCTCGACTTCCTGCGCAAACTTGCGCCCGAAAAGCCGGTCTTCACCATCCCCGGCGCCCAGCACCACATCATGCTCGACCAGCCGCACGCCTTCGCCGCCGCTGTCGGTGCGCTGATGGCCCAATGGCGCGCCGAAGGCGCGCTGGAATAAATAAAATGAGGAACGCCGAGGGCGCGTTGGGCTAGGCTCGTCCGATGGGACAGGGATTGTCGCTCACCGTGACGCTGATCGTGCTGGCATCGAGCCTTGCCGGCGCGGCTGTGCTCGTCTGGATGGAAAAACGGCCGGTGACGCCCGGCCGCATTCGCTTCCTGCCCACGACACCCCTGATCTTCCTTGCACTGATCGTCGCCGTCGTGATGATCGTGCATCTGCTGACGCTGATGGGCGCCGACACAGGGGGCGGACGGCGGCCGTTCTGACCGCAAGCCGCGCAACATGCGCGAGGAGGCTCAATTGGTTTACCGCTATTTCGCGCTTGTGATCCTGCTGACGGTGCCGCTCTGGATCGCCGGCTATTTCATCGACACCGCTCCGCATCTGCCGATCGCCTTGCCTGTGAGCGCGCTGATGGCCTTCCTCCCGGCGGCGGTGGCGCTGGTCTTCGTCTGGCGCGAGGACGGCGCCGGCGCGGCAAAGCGCCTCCTCGCCCGCTCCTTCGACTGGCACCGGACCCTCAACAAGCTCTGGTATCTACCCGCGATCCTCTTCATGCCGGCAGCGCTCGTTATCGGCTATGCGGTCCAGAAATCGATGGGCGTCGAACTTCCCGAGCCCCGCATCGAGCTTCTGGTCATCCCGGTCTTCTTCGCAATGTTCTTCGCCGCCGGTCTCGGCGAGGAAATCGGCTGGCAGGGCTATGCCTATGACCGCATGAAGGGAAGCGCGTTACAGGCCGCGCTCATTATCGGCACGGTCTGGATGGTCTGGCACATCGTTCCGTTTTTCCAGACCGGGCGAAGCACCGAATGGGTCGTCTGGCATTGCGGCGTCACGATCCTGCTGCGCATCGTGACGGTCTGGCTCTATGTCAATGGCGGACGCAGCGTCTTCATCGCCGCGCTTTTCCACGCAATGTGCAACGTCGCCTTCTTCCTCTACCCGGTCTATGGATCGCATTACGATCCGGTCTCGACCTTCGCCGTTCTCGGCATTGCCGTCGCCGCCATCCTCTGGCTCTGGGGCCCGCAAACGCTGGCCCGCTTCCGCTTCGCAAGGGATTAATGCAGCCCGATCTCTTCGTCTTCCTCGTCGATCCCGCCATCGGTTTCGCGCAGACTCTTCAGAATCGGGTGGAAGATCGCGAACAGCAGCACCAGCACCGACAGCGCCATGCCCAGCATGAACGGCGCCGAATGCAGCAGGTAGAAAAGCGGAATGCCGATCGCCGGATTGAGAATATGGCCGGTCGCCGCCGTCGAGCCGATCAGTCCCGCCATCGCACCCTGATCCTTCAGCGACACGGATAGCGACGCCCCCGCCGAAAGCCCGGCGCGCAGGAAACCGAAGCCGAGGCCGGCCAGCGCCAGCGCCGACACCAGCACGCCGTAGGAACCGCCGAACACCAGCATGCCGAACGAGACGACCATCGTGACCGCGCCCCAGCGCAGCAGGAACGGCACCGGCAGGTTGAAGCGCTGAATAAGCCCGAGCTGCGCCACCAGCGTCGCCATCGCCATCGCCATCATGCCGACCGAGACGAGCTGCGTCGCCGCCGAGCCGCCCATGTCGAGCTCGGCCATCAGGTAGAAGGCGAAAAGCTGCATCATGATCGACTGCATGAGGCTGAGCACGACGCCGGCGACGAGCCAGGGCCGGACATTGGGCGCCGACCATTTGAGTTCGGCGCGCTTTTCCTGCTTCTCGCCCAGCATCTTTTTCGGCGCCGTGCGCTCGGGCAGCAAAATCCAGATCGCAACGCCGCTGATGAAGGCGAGCGCTCCGACGGCGAAGAAGGGCGCGAGGATGTGGATTTCGGCAAAGGCCGCCGCGACGCCCGGCCCCACCACCGTGCCGAGGCCGAAAGCGGCGCCGATCTGCGCAATGCTCCCTGCGCGCTCGGCCCGCGTCGTGCGGTCGGCGACATAGGCCTGCGAGGCCGGCATCGCGCCCGAGCCGAAAATGCCGAATATCGCCCTGGCGCCCATGACCAGCGGAAACATCAGCGCCATCGAAATCCACGCCCAGTAACCGGCCAGCAGCACGACGCCGACAAGCGACGTCGAAATCGCAAAACCGAACACGCCGATCAGGATGACCGGTTTGCGGCCCATGAAGTCGCTGCGCTTGCCCCAGAAGGTGCTGGTGAGGATCCACAAGAAAGCCGAGAGCGAGAAGATCATCGTCGTCTCGAACTCGCTCATGCCGAGATCGGCGGCAATCGGCGGCAGCACCGCGAACACCAGCGTCTGTCCCATGCCGACCGAAAGCAGGCAGACAAACAGGATCGCAAAGGCGCGCTGGCGCTCTTGCGGCGTCGTCTTGCGGTTGTCGGGCGTCGGCTTGCCGTCGTCGGACATCGGGGGGAAGCCTTCCGGGGTGGATCATGCGCGGATCGCGGGCGCGGCCCTTCCTTTACGTCAATCCCGCGCCGCCGCCAATGCCCGCCCCGGAAATCGGCCTTGAAAATTTGACAGGTCCGCGCCCCCCGGCGCCTACTTCGCCCCAACAGCCATTGGAATACGGGGAGAAACGGAATGGAACTCGGGCTCGGCGCAAAGGACGCGGCCTTCAGGGACGAAGTCAGGCGCTTTCTGGACGAGAAGCTGACGCCGGAACTGCGCGAAACCGGCAAGCTGATGACCAGCGTCTATGCCGACTACGAAACCACCATGACCTGGCACAAGGCGCTCTACGAAAAAGGCTGGGTCGCCCCCGCCTGGCCGGTCGAACATGGCGGCTGCGACTGGTCGGTGGTGCAGCACTACATCTTTTCAAGCGAACTCGCCGCCGCCGGCGCGCCGTCGCTGTCGCCGATGGGGCTCGGCATGTGCGGCCCGGTGCTGATCGGCTACGGCACGCCCGAACAAAAAGCGCATTACCTGCCGCGCATCCTCAACGGCGAAGATTTCTGGTGCCAGGGCTATTCGGAACCGGGCTCGGGCTCCGATCTTGCGAGCCTTCAGATGAGCGCGGTCGAGGACGGCGACGATTTCATCTGCAACGGCCAGAAAATCTGGACGACACATGCGAATTACGCCAACCGGATTTTCAATCTGGTGCGCACCTCGAAGGAAGACATTCCCCAGCGCGGCATCACCTTCATCCTGATCGACATGGACACGCCCGGCGTCAAGGTCGAGCCGCTGATCATGCTGTCGGGCGAGCACATCCAGAACCAGATCTTCTTCACCGATGTCCGCGTGCCGAAAAAGAATGTCGTCGGCAAGGTCGGCGACGGCTGGACGGTGGCGAAATATCTGATGCAGTTCGAGCGCGGCGGCCACGCCTATGCGCCCGGCCTGCACAACCGCCTCGCCCGCATCCGCCGCATGGCCGAGAACGAACGCGGCGGCGACGGCACGCGGCTGATCGACGATACGGGCTTCGCGGCAAAGCTCGCCGCCGCTTCCGTCGAGATCACGGCGCTCGAATATACCGAACACCGCATTATGTCGGCCTTGAGCCACGGCCAGGCGCCGGGCGCCGAATCGTCGCTGCTGAAAACGCGCGGCACCGAAGTGAGCCAGCGCCTGACGGAACTGGCGCTCGAAGCGGTCGCGCATTACGCGCTCCCCTTCCAGCCGCATGCGACGCGGCCGGGCGGGCCCGTGCCCGGTGTGCCGAAGCCGACGGGCAACGAAAAGCCCGTCGGTCCCGAACATTCATGGCCGGTAACGCCGAAATATCTCAACGACCGCGCCGGTTCGATCTATGCCGGCACCAACGAAATCCAGCGCAACATCATGGCCAAGGCGGTGCTGGGGCTGTGAGCGCCTAGAACCTGAGCGTCGTTCTCAGCGCCGTCCCGTAGAAACTCGAATTCTCGAACTCGATCCGCGACGGGCCCACGCCGTCGCGCACGATCGACGGTGTATTGCCGATCCCGCCGCCGAAGAGATCGAGATCGAAGCGGACCGGCGCCTGCGCACCGACCGTCACGCCGGCATTGGCCGTATAGCTGAACGTCGTGTCGTTGTTCTTGACCCGCATCGTCTGACTGCCGAAGCCGGTGAAGTCGAGACTGTCGCTGCCTTTTGCGCGGTTGAAATCGGCTTGTCCCGTCAGGCCGGCACGCAGCATGACCGGCGAACCCGTAATCGGTTTCATCACCTGCCCGCCCAGGATCACGCCATACGAATTATTGCGCAGACTTGTGTCGTACTGAAAATTGACACCGAAGCCGGGGACGGCGCCGCCGAAATTCTGCTCGAACCGGATGCGGTTATAGGTGAGCCCGAAATGGGGCGTAAAACCGAGACCGCTGAATACGCCCGGACCGTCATCATCGTCGTCGTCGCACCAGAAGTCGGTCGAGAATTTGCCGGTGAACGATGTCTGCGAGTAGTCGAGCCTGTAGTCGGACGTCGTCACGGCATTGACGCCGGGCGCACCGGGCGCCAGCGCAAAGCCCGCGCCGAACGGTCCGTCGCCGGTGCCGGGAATGAGCAGGAACGTGCCCGGCCCCGGATCGAAACCGCCGCGCGGTCCCGAGACATCGACCTCGTTGCGCGCGATATTGAGGTTGAAGCGCAGCCGCTGGCCGCCGAATGTGCCGATGCCGAAGCTGCCGCCGACGCCGCCGCCGATGCTGCTCTCGTCGTCCTGCAGACGGTAGCCATTGTCGAGATTGATGGTGCCGCCAAACTCGGTGCCGAGATATTTGTATTTTGGCAGGCCGATCCGCGCCGCGGCGAGATAAGCATGGGCGCTGGCGTCGTTGGGGGGTTCATATGCGCCGCGCTGCGCCCAGCGTTGCGCGAGCCTTCTCTCATAGGCGCTTGCCGGAGTTTCTTGACCCGTCGCCTTGTCCGGATAGTCCGTACGCGGAGCAACTTCGCTGGGCGGCGTGGCCGGCAGGTCGCCCAGCGCATCCTCGATCACATTTCCCTCTTCATCGAAAGTGGGCGCATTGACCGAAGCCATGCCGCCACCCTCTTGTACGGCCTGGTTGTTGTCCGAGATCGACGTCCCGGTCCAGTTGCCCGAACCACCCGTTATGACCGTCTTCTTGTAATTATCGTCGAAGATCGAACAACCCGGCAGGGCCAGCAGCACGACCGCGAGAATCGGCAGAAAAGACAGCCGCAACAGGCTGTTACGCGGCAATTCGGTCCCGTTCATTTCACCCCTCCATCGTCGCGCGCCCGGCCCGCCGGGCATCGTTCAGCCAAGGTTTGGCGAATGCCGGATTCCAAAAATCATCAAAACTGGTGATGCCGGGGCCGTTTTCCCGGCATACTGAGGACGAGGCCGCCGAACAGGCGTTTGACGATCCACTGGCTGGGGGTTCGCGCAAATGACGACACGGGTTCTCGATTCCGATGCTTCATTGGCCGCACCGCGGCGCATCGTGCCCGGCCTGAGCTGGCGCGGGCGGATATTCAATCTTCTTTTCGGTCTGGCCGGGCGCATCTTCGCGCCGTCGCAACCGCGAACCGTTGCCGATTTCGATTTTGAAACGGCGCGGCAGCGCCTGCACCGCACCGAAAACCTGATGACCTCGGCTCCGGCCGGCATGCAGGTGGAGCCTGTATCGGGCGCGCCTGTCGCCGCCGACTGGGTCGTCATGCCGGAATCGCAGGCCGACAGGATCCTCGTCTTCGTTCACAGCGGCTCCTTCATCTTCGGCCAGTCGCGTCTCTTTCAGTCGCTGGCCGCGCGCATCTGCAAGCAGGCGCATGCAAAGGCGCTGTCGGTCGACTACCGTCTGGCGCCGGAAAATCCCTTTCCGGCCGCGATATCCGATGTTGCCGCCGCTTATGAATGGCTGCTGGCCGAAGGCGCCGATCCCGCGCAGATCCAGTTCGTCGGCGATAGCGCCGGCGGCGGCATCGCGCTGGGCGCGCTTCTGCTGCTGCGCGAGCGCGGCGTTCCCATGCCGGCGGGCCTGGTGCTGCTGGCGCCCTGGGCCGACATGACGCTGTCCGGCCGCTCGGTGCTCACCAATGCGCGCAAGGCGACGCTCGCCAACAACATCGAGATCATGATGGTCTGCCGCGAACTCTATTTGCAGGGCCACGCGCCGGGCGTTCCGCTGGCCTCGCCCGTTTTCGCCGACCTCGAAGGTCTGCCGCCGGCGCTGATCCAGGCCAGCACCGTCGACATCCTGCTCGACGACGCCACGCGCATCGACGAGGCGCTGCGCCGCGCGGGCGTCGACAGCGAGTTGAGCCTCTATCCGCCGATGCCGCATGGCTGGCAGCGCCTCGGCACGCTGTTGCCGGAATCGCGCCGCGCCATCGAAGAGGTCGGCGACTTCATCGCCCGCCGCTTCGGCGACGATGCCAGGCCCGGCGCGCGGCGCGCGGAAGCCCTCCATGTCTGACCGGGAAGAACGCCGCAACCTCTATGCGGGCACGCTCGGCCATGACAGCGCCGCCGTGCGGCGGCGCATCGCCGAGATCAGGAAATGGGGCGCGCGCAACGACCGGCCTTTCGTCGAGGACCTGCTGAACGCCAATCCGCGCCTCGAATGGGCGATCCCCGAAGTCGGCCGCGACCCGATACCGGAAGATTTCGAGCTCGCATTCGGCCTGACGCGCGTCGAGGCCGAGATCGCCGCCGCCTTCGCCTCCGGCCACAAGCTGACGGCAATTGCGGCGGCGCGCGGTTGCAGCATCAACACGGTGCGCACGCATTTCACCCACATCAAGGACAAACTCGGCAAGACCAAGCAGACCGATGTGCTGCGCGAGTTGATGAAGATCGTCTGACGCCTATCCGTGCAAGGCCCGCCACGCGCGCGGACTGAGACGGACACACGCCCAATAGGCGCCCCCGAGCACCAACAACGCGAGGATCGTCAATCCGGGCCAGTTTGCCCGCACCTGGTCGTGCACGCGGTTGATCGTGAGCTGCGCCGTCTGGTCGTAGCCCTCCGGCACTTCCAGCACGCCGACACGCGCCGCATAGGCGTCGTATTCCGCCATCATCTCGGCGAAGCGTTCGGGCTCGGCGGCGGCGAGATCCCGCGTCTCGCCGGGATCGCGCGCGAGGTTGTAGAGATACCACTGCATGTCGCCATAGGGCGGCGCGTTGCGCGTAAGTTTGTAGTCGCCGCGGAAAAGCGCCGCATTGCCCGCCGCCTCGATGCCGACCGCATCCGTTTCGTCGCGCACCCGCGTTGCGCCGCCGCCGAGCAACGGCATCAGCGAACGTCCGGTCATCGGCTGCACGGCCACGCCCGCGAACTCGTCCGTCGCCGCGACGCCCGCCATGTCGAGAATGGTCGGTACGATGTCGGTGATGTAGCTGAAAGCGTCCGTCGTCCGCGCGCGCGCGACGCCGCGCCCGGCGAAAATCAGCGGCACGCGCAAGCCGCCCTCGCCCGCCTGCATCTTGAAGAAAGCGCCGGGCGACGCCGCCGCACTCGCGAATTCCGGTCCGATAAACGCATAGGAACCCTTTTCGCCCAGCGTCTCCAGGTCGCGGCGATAATTGTTCCACCACAGCCATTGCCGGAAACCCGGCGTCGCCAGCGGATCGCCGGCCTCGGGCCCGTTATCCGACAGCACGATGAAGACGGTGTTGTCGTATTGCCCGGTCTCTTTCAGATAATCGATCAACCGGCCGACATGAAAATCCATCGCTTCGAGCATCGCCGCGTTGACGGCCATGCTTTTCGCGAGCATCCGCTTCTCGTCGTCGCTGCGCGCCGCCCAGTCGCGCAGGCCCGCCGGCATCGGCCCAAGTTCCATATCGGCCGGCAGCAGCCCGCGCTCGATGACGGCGCGAAAGCGCGCCTCACGCAGCGCATCCCAGCCTTCGTCGTAGACGCCTTCATATTTCTCGATGAATTCGCGCGGCGCCTGCACCGGAATGTGAACGGCCATGAAGGCCACATAGGAAAAGAACGGACGTCCTTCGTCCCGGCTCTCTTCCAGATATTCGATCGTCTTGTCGACGATGAATTCCGAAGAATAGAAATCTTCCGGCAGGTCGGCCGGCTTGCCGTCCTCATACCACGGCGCATCGTCGTAAATCGGCAGATAGGATTTCTTTTCCCAGTTGTCGGCGCCCGAGGCTTCAAGCGCAAAGGAACGGTCGAAGCCGCGCGCGCCCGGATGCGCCCCCTCGCCATGCCCGAGATGCCATTTGCCGGCCATCGTCGTCCGGTAGCCGGCGGCGCCGAGGCGGCTCGCGACGGTGACGACATCGTCGGCGAGTTGTCCGATATAGCCGGGCTGTCCGCGATGTTCGAGCGGCGCCGATTCCGGCAGATTGCCGATCCCCGCCAGATGGCTGTCGACGCCGGTCATCAGCATGGCGCGCGACGGCGCGCAGATCGGCGAGGCGTGGAAATTGGAAAAGAGCGTGCCCTTCGCCGCCAGCGCGTCGATATGGGGCGTCGCAATCTCGCTGCCATAGGCGCCGAAATCGCTGAAGCCGGCATCGTCGGCGAGGATGACGACGATATTCGGCCGCGCCTCCTGCGCCTGCACGGGCAGCAGCGCGGCGAGCCACAGCACCAGCGCCGTCTTGATGATCCGAAACGCGCTCATTCGAACAGCCCCGCCGCCTTATTATGACATTATATATGCCAATATACCGGCCCCGTCGCGCCCGGCAACCCCTTGTGCTACCACTCCGCCCATCGAAATCACCCTTCCCGGAGCGACCTTCATGCAAGTCGACGAAGCGATCAAGGCGCGCAAATCCGTGCGCGCCTTCAAAGCCGATCCCGTGCCGCTCTCGCTGGTGACCGAAATCCTCGAACTGGCGCGGTTTTCGCCGTCCGGCACCAATATCCAGCCCTGGAAAGTTCATGTGGTGGCGGGCGAAACGCGCCGCCGCCTCGAAGCCGAAGTGCTGGCCCACCGCGACACGGACCCCGCCGACAAGGGCGCCGAATTCCCCCGCACCTCGAAGCGCAAGGAGCCCTACACGACGCGCATGCGCACGCTCGGCAAGGAAATGTACGGCCTGATCGGCATTCCGAAAGGCGACCAGGCGGCCAACTGGGCCCAATGGGGCCGCAACTACCGCTTCTTCGATGCGCCGGTGGGGCTGATCTTCACCATCGACAAGGATCTCGATGCGATGAGCTTCCTCGACATCGGCATCTTCATGCAGTCGATCATGCTGGCCGCGAAAGCCCGCGGCCTCGACACCTGCTCGCAAGGCGCCTGGAACAATTTCTGGAGCGTCACGCGCCGCGTGCTGAACGTCCCCGACGACGAATACATCGTCTGCGGCATGTCGCTCGGCTATGCCGACCAAACGCAGCCCGTCAACACGCTGGTCTCCGAGCGCGAACCGCTGACAAGCTTCGCGACCTTTCACGGCTTCGAGTGAAATCAGAAACGCGGCTGCGGGCGGAACGGGCGCACACTCTCGCCGGTGACGGCGCGCTGACCGGCCGGCATCGCATGTCCGGGCGCAAAGCCCGCCGATGCCGGAATGAAGATGAAGCGCCGCTCGACGCCGCCCGAAAAACCGAAGGTCTGCACCTGACCGGTAATGTCGATCCGCCCGTCCGCCGCTTCGCCGCCGGCCAGTTCATCGCCGGCCCAGGGATCGATCCACTGGATGCGTTCGCCCGCCATCGCCGGGCCGGCAAGACCCGCGATCAGCGCCGCGAACAACATCCCCAAAATCTGTTTCATAATGAAACATATAGGCCCTGACGTCGCGGAATCAACAAGGAAAAGCCAAGGAATTCCGCCGCTTTGCCAAAACCCGGCGCGCCGCTATCCTCGCCGCCACCGAAATCGAATCCACGCACAAGAGGGAGAGTTTCATGGCGGACTACAATCGCCCGCTGCCCCTGCCGACGCCCGAAACGCGGCATTTCTGGGAGGGCACACAAAACGGCGAACTGCGGCTGCAGCGCTGCACGGCCTGCAAGGAAAGCTACTTCCCGCCCCGCCCCTTCTGCCCCGCCTGCGGTTCGCGCGCCGTGGAAGTCTACAAGGCCAGCGGCAAGGCGACGCTCTACTCCTACATCATCAATCATCGTCCGCGCCCCGACTTCGGCACCGAGCCGCATTCGATCGCCGTCGTCACGCTGGCCGAGGGCCCGCGCATGATGACCAACATCGTCGATTGTCCGCAGACGCCGGAAGCGCTCGCCCTCGACATGCCCCTCGAAGTGACCTTCGAAAAGGCGAGCGACGAAATCAGCCTGCCGAAATTCCGTCCTGCGAAAGGCTAAGACGATGAAACAGAAAACAATCGCCGTCGTCGGCGCCGCCGAAACGACCGAAATGGGAAAAATCCCCGACACCTCGCAACTGATGCTGCATGCCGACGCGGCGCTGAACGCGATGAAGGATGCGGGCCTTACCGCAAAGGACATCGACGGCATCGCCACCGCCGGCGACAGCCCGGTCGAGGTCGCGCATTACCTCGGCATCACGCCGACATGGGTGGACGGCACCAGCGTCGGCGGCTGTTCCTTCATGCTGCATGTCCGCCACGCGGCGGCCGCGATCAACGAAGGCCTCTGCAACACGGTGTTGATCACGCATGCCGAGTCCGGCCGCTCCCGCGTCGGCGCGCGGCGCTTCTCCCGCGACCCGGCAAGCCAGTCCGGCCAGTTCGAAGTGCCCTTCGGCATCACCAGCCCGCCGACCATGTTCACGATCCCGGCGCTGCGCTATATGAAGCAATACGGCGTGACCGAGGAAGACCTCGCCCATGTCGCGGTCGTCCAGCGCGAATGGGCCGCGATGAACCCGCGCGCCTCCTTCCGCGACCCGATCACCGTCGACGACGTGCTGAACTCGAAGATGATCGCCTGGCCCTTCCGCATGCTGATGTGCTGCCTTGTCACCGATGGCGGCGGCGCGCTCATTCTCACCAGCGCCGAACGCGCGAAGGACTTCCCGCAAAAGCCGGTCTACATCCTCGGCACCGGCGAAAGCTGCGAAACGCCGATGATCAGCCAGATGGAAGACTTCACGAGTTCAAAGGCCTTCCGCGTCTCCGGCAAGAAGGCCTTCGACGAAGCCGGCATCAAGCACGCCGATGTCGACCACCTGATGATCTACGATGCCTTCGCGCATCTCCCCGTCTACGGCCTCGAGGATCTCGGCTTCTGCGAAAAAGGCGAAGGCGCCGCCTTCATCCGCGACGGCCACACGCGGCCCGGCGGCCGGCTGCCCTTGAACACCAATGGCGGCGGCCTTTCCTACATGCATTCGGGCATGTATGGCATGTATGCGCTGCAGGAAAGCGTGCGCCAGATGCGGGGCATCGCGCCGGCCCAGGTGCCGAACGCGAAAATCTCGATCGCCCACGGCGTCGGCGGCATGTTCGCGGCGTCGGGCACCATCGTCTTCTCCAACGAAGCGCCCTGACGAAAAGGAGAGGCCGATGGACCTCGCGAAACCACGCATCGACATCGGCCTCTTCACGACAAATCTCGAGCCGATGCTGGATTTCTGGCAGAACGAGGTAGGTCTTCCCTTCGACCATCTTCTGCCGCTCGGCGGCGGCATGCAGCAGCACCGCCACGAACTTCTGGGCTCGGTCCTGAAGATCAATCACGCGCGAAATGCGCTGCCGGCCGTGGCACCCTCGGGCTATCGCGAATTGCTGATCGCGCGCGACGGCCTGCTCGGGCCGAAGCGCCTGACCGATCCCGACGGAAACCGCGTGACGCTGGTGCCGCCAGGCGCCCACGGCATCGAGCGCATCGGCATCCGCCTCGCCGTGCGCAACGCGGCCGCGCACCGGCGCTTCTTCGCGGGCGCGCTCGGCCTGCCCGACGTTCCCGAACGCGGCGGCGACAGTTTTTTCTGCGGCGACAGCGTCATCCTGTTCGACGAAGCGCCGGACGCACATGACGGCGCTTCGCTCGAAGGCAAGGGCTTCCGCTACATCACCATCCAGATCCGCAATGTCGACGCGGAACACGCCGCCATCCTCGCCCGCGGCGGCACGGAAGGCCGTGCCCCGCAAACGCTCGGCAAGGTGGCGCGCATTTCCTTCCTGCGCGATCCCGACGGCAACTGGATCGAGATGTCCCAGCGCGCCTCACTTGTCGGCGCGCTGGAATAATTTCAAAGGTGCGCGCCTCCCTGACAGGCGCGCTGGACTGAGCCCGCTTACCGCCTGACGATACGGCGGCGCATTTCTTCCGGCAGGAAAGTGTTTTCGCTGATGTCGGAAGCGTTGAAGTCGATCCCGTCTTCCTCGTTCTTGAGGTTCTGGACCACATAGCGCCCTTCGGCCAGATCGTAGACGACATCCGACGCATTGAAGCAGGTCGGGACGTCGTAATACTGGATCAGATGCGCCTCCTGCACGCGCCACAAGCCGCCGCGCGCGTCGTAGAGTTCGCCGGCCGCCATGTTGTAGCCGTCCTCGTCGAAATAGGCGACGCGGCGCTGATAGATATGCCGCTGGTTGGCTTTCAGCTTCGCTTCCACGGCCCATACGCGATGCTTCTCGTAGCGCACCAGCTCCTGGTCGAGATGGCCGGGCTTGATGATCTCGCCATAGGTGAGCGACGGCGAGCTCAGCTTGTAGGAATTATAGGCGATGTAGCGCTCCTCGCGGCCGCGCACGGTCCAGTCGAAGCGGTCGAGCGGCCCGCTGAACACATCGAAACTGTCGGCCGTCGACATCGCGTCGGAATATATCTGCGGCGTGTCATAGGCAATCGCGCTGGTGCGCTGCACGCGCGGCGTCGAATTGCTGAGACCGACCGTGTATTGCCAGGAGCGCCGGCCGCCCTTGGACGGATCGACGACTTCATGCACCAGCAGAAGCTGGCCTGCGCGGCGCGCCGGCGCGATCGTTTCCTGCAGATAGCGGAACGAGGTGTTGTTGAGCTGATCGAAGGAAGAAACCTGCGGCGAGGAATAGTCGAACACCAGTTCGTCGCGCACCTTGACCGGCGTGAAATTGCCCTCGCGCGTCGGCGCCGCCGACACGAAGGTCCGGCGCACCTTGTAGCCGCGATAGCGCAGATTGTGGTTCCAGACGATCTCATAGGCATTCGACGGCACGGCGAACGGAATGCCTTTCAACACGCCCGAAAGGCTGTCGCCCTCGCCGGCCAGCCGGCCCGACACGGCGTTTGCCCGCGTCGCCGCATAGATGTCTTCAGGCTGCGCGCAGCTCCGCCGCGACGGATAGATGTTGAGCTTGTAGCCCGGATAGGTTTCGAGCATCGCCCGCTGGCCGGCCGTCAGCGCCGCCTCATGCGCGCCCATGTTCGATTTGTCGATGGTGAGCAGCGCGGCGTCGCCCGCAAAGGGGTCGGGATAATGGCCGCCCGTATAGCCGATGCCGGCCGGAACCTTGGCGATCCCGCCATCCCATGCCGGGATCGATCCGTCGGCATTGCCGGCCCTTTCGCCGCCAAGCGGCGTCAGGTCGCGCCCCAGGCGTTCGGCCTGCGCCTCCGGCACACCGGCCAAGGCCGGGCCCGCCAGCACGGTACAAATGGCGGCGGCAGCCCAGATTGACTTTGACAAACGCATCGAAATTCCCCCCCAATGGTAATATCGTTTTACTAATCCTGACCCAAAAGGCGGGCAGAGGCCACCTTTTTTGGCGACAGGCAACGTAAGGTGATGGGGCAGGACGGCTGGAGGAGAATGACGCTGCGCGATAAAGCGCAGCGCGGGGGGAGTTCGGCGTGAAATTCGTTGAGTACATTGTGTTCGCGGCAAGGGCGCCGATCCTGCTTCTACTGGCCGCCTTTACCGTACTTACCGGCTATTATGCGTTCCAGCTCCGCATGGAGGCCGGATTCCTGAAGCAGGTGCCGACCGAGCACGAATACGTCCAGACCTTCCTCGAATATGAAAACGAAGTGCCCGGCGCCAATCTGGTGCTGGTCGCCGTCAAGTCGCGCGACGGCACGATCTGGAATGCCGCCTTCCTGAGGCGGCTGCATGAGGTCGCCGAGGAAGTCACCTTCCTGCCCGGCGTCCGCCGCTCCACCGTCCGCTCGCTCTGGTCGACGACGACCCGCGTGACCGAAAACACCGAGGATGGCATCAACGCCTATCCGGTGATCCCCGGCGGCGTCACCGCCGGCAACATCGCCGACGCCGACATCGAGACGATCCGCGACCGCGCACTCAACGGCAAGCACAAGGGCTTCCTGATTTCCAACGACCACCGCGCCGCGCTGGTCATCGCAGAACTACAGGAAGTCGATCCACTGACGCGCGAGAAGCTCGACTATCTCGATCTCGCCGAACGTCTCGAAACCCAGGTCCGCGACCGCTACGAAGACGCCGATGTCGAAATACAGATCGTCGGCTTCGCCAAATTCGTCGGCGACATCGCCGACGGCGCCAGCGACGTCATCGTCTTCTTCATCCTCGCCTTCGTGCTTACCACGCTCGCCGTCTTCGTCTATTCGCGCTCGGCGCAACTGACCTTCCTCGCGGTCTTCTGCTCGCTGGTTTCGGTGGTCTGGCAGTTCGGGTTGCTGCACATGATGGACCGCGGCCTCGATCCGCTGGCGGTGCTGGTGCCGTTCCTGGTCTATGCAATCGGCGTCAGCCATGGCGTCCAGCAGATCAACCTGATCGCCTCCGAGCTCAGCGACGGCAAATCCGCCGACGAGGCGGCACGCACCACCTTCCGCCGCCTGCTGGTGCCGGGTTCGCTGGCGCTCGTCACCGATCTCGTCGGCTTCGGCACGCTCTACCTGATCCCCATTGAAGTGATCCAGGACCTCGCGGTCATGGCGGCGCTCGGCGTCGCGCTGAAAATTGTCACCAACCTCATCATGCTGCCGCTGCTGGCCACCTACATGCCGGTCCGCCCCGGCTTCGCCGAAACCTACACGCGCCTGCGCGCCTCGCGCGAACGCGTCATGGGCATGGTCGGCGCCATCGCCCGGCCCGTGCCCGCCACCCTTGCGCTGCTGGTCTTTGCGGTGCTTCTCACCGCCGCCGTCTCGGAAACGCGCAACCGCCATATCGGCGACCTGACGGAAGGCTTCTCCGAACTCTGGCCCTCCTCGCGCTACAACCGCGACATCGCC
The DNA here is from genome assembly GCF_019635935.1 of Parvibaculum sp. Taxonomy (NCBI): domain Bacteria; kingdom Pseudomonadati; phylum Pseudomonadota; class Alphaproteobacteria; order Hyphomicrobiales; family Parvibaculaceae; genus Parvibaculum; species Parvibaculum sp. The sequence goes on from NZ_JAHBYN010000001.1 coordinate 1,312,600, forward strand.
GACATCGTCGAGCGCTTCTCGATTTCGGCCGACGCGCTGATCGTCGTCGTCGAAACGCCGGCGGATGCCTGCATCCATTATCCGACCATGCGCCTTCTCGACCGCTTCGCCTGGGTGATGCGCAATGTCGAGGGCGTCAATTCGGTGCAGTCGCTGGCGGGCTCGGCGCGCGAAACAGCGGCAATCTGGCGCGAGGGCAACCTCAAATGGATCGCGCTTCCCCGCGCCGAACGCGACCTGATCCAGACGACCTCGCTCTACGAGCCCTCAAGCGGCCTCCTGAACGAAGCCTGCACAATCCTGCCGGTCATCGTCTATCTCGACGACCACAAGGCCGACACCATCGAGCGCGTGATCGGCGCCGTCGTCGAATTCCGCTCGACCGACCCGGACGCGCTGGCGCGCACGGATATCAATTTCCGCCTCGGCATGGGCGGCATCGGCGTCATGGCCGCGACCAACGACGTGATCGAAGCCAACGAAATGCCGATGCTGGCCTGGGTCTATGCGGTCATTGTGGCGCTGGTTTATTTCGCCTATCGCGACTGGCGCGCCATCATCTGCTGCTGCATGCCGCTCCTGATGGCGACCTTCCTCGGCTACTGGCTGATGACCGCGCTCGGCATCGGCCTCAAGGTCTCGACGCTTCCCGTACTGGTGCTCGCCACCGGCATCGGCGTCGACTACGCCTTCTACATCTACAGCCGGCTGCAACTCTTTCTCGACGAAGGCATGCCCATCGGCGAGGCCTATCCGCTGGCCATGAAGCAGATCGGCGTCGCCGTCATCTTCACCGGCCTCACGCTGTCGGTCGGCGTCTCGACCTGGGCCTTTTCGGGCCTCAAGCTTCAGGCCGACATGGGCATCCTCCTGTCCTTCATGTTCCTCGCCAACATGATCGCCGCCATCGTCTTCCTCCCCGCCTTCGCCACAACGCTGGAACGCCTCTTCCCCCGCCTCCGCGGCCCGCGCTGAGGCCGCGCCCGCAAGGGATTTTGCGCCCGCCGCCCCTTTCGCTAGACTGCCGCCAAGGCAATTCAAACGGCGCCACCAGAAGCGCCATCGGGAGACGTCATGCTGAAAATCTATCACGCGAAAAATACGCGCTCGGTGCGCGTCGTCTGGCTCTGCGAGGAGCTCGGCATTCCCTACGAAACCAAGGTGCTGAAATTCGCACCGGATGTGCTGCAATCGCAGGAATACCTGGCCGTGCATCCGCTCGGCAAGGTGCCGGCCATCGACGATGACGGCCTGGTGCTGAACGAGTCCGGCGCCATTCTTCAGTACCTCATGGAAAAGCACGGCGCGGGCGGCCTCGAACCGAAGCCCGGCAGCGCCGGCCGCGGCCGCTATCTCCACTGGTTCCATTTCGCCGAGGCGACCATGATGGGGCCGATCGGCAACATCGCGCAGCATTCCTTCATCCGCCCCGAAGACAAGCGCATCCCGCAGGTCGCGGCCGAGGCCGTCGAGAGCGCGCAAAGGATGCTTGGGATTCTCGAAAAGGAACTGGCCGGCAAGGATTACATCTGCGGATCGGAATTCACCGCCGCCGACATCATGCTCGGCTACGACCTGCTGCTCTGCAAGCTCTTCGGGCTGCTGAGCGACGACTTGAAGAACGTAAACGCCTATTTCGCGCGGCTTTCCGCACGGCCCGGTTTCCAGAAGGCAACCGCCTGATCGCGAACGGGAGGATCATCGCATGGCCTACAAGACAATCGGCGTGAAACCGATCTCCGGCGCGCTGGGCGCCGAGATCGAGGGTGTCGATCTCTCGAAGGACCTCTCCAACGAGACCTTCGACGACATCCATCAGGCCTTTCTCGATCATGTGGTGATCTTCTTCCGCGACCAGCACATCACGCATGAACAGCACAAGGCCTTCGGCCGCCGCTTCGGCACGCTGAACATCCATCCCTACGTGAAAGGCATGGACGGTCATCCGGAAATCATGCAGATCGTCAAGGAGCCGGAGGACCGCATCAATTTCGGCGGCGGCTGGCATTCCGACATGTCGTTTCTGGAAGAACCGGCCCTCGGCTCGATCCTTTATGCGCGCGAAGTCCCGCCTTATGGCGGCGACACGCTCTGGGCGAACCAGTATCTCGCCTATGAAACCCTGTCGGACGGCATGAAGAAAATGCTGGACGGCCTGAAAGCCGTCAACACGGCGAAAGGCGAATACAGCGAACGGGGCCACTCGGCGCAGAAGCGCAAGGGCATGGAAGTATCGACCGCCGGCGACGACACGCCGTCCTACGAACATCCCGTCGTCCGCACCCATCCCGAAACCGGCCGCAAGGCGCTCTATGTCAATCCGGCCTTCACCGAGAAATTCGTCGGCATGACCCGCCGCGAAAGCCGCCCGCTGCTGAACTTCCTTTTCGAACACTGCACGCAGGAACCCTTCACCTGCCGCTTCCGCTGGACGAAAGACGCCATCGCCTTCTGGGACAACCGCGCCGCCCAGCATTTCGCGCTCAACGACTATCACGGCCACCGCCGCCACATGGAGCGCGTGACGGTCGACGGCGACCGCCCGTTCTAGAGCGGTTCGATCCCTCGCGCGCTTGTGATGCGCCGTCATCGGCAGCCCGGGCTATGCTCGCCCGCGTCGAACAGGAGCCGCGCGAGCTGTCATGGAATCCGTCTATTACGTCCTCACCTATGCCTGCCACCGCAAATGCCGGCATTGCTACGACACCCGCTTCCGCCCCTATGTGCGCGACGGGTTGAAAGCGGTCGTCGGCGAAGGTGTCGACAATTACCGCCGCATCGTTGCCAACCTGCCCGACAGCATGATCTATCGCGATCCCGCAAAGCCCGGCGCCGACGGTTCGCCGTCCGAACGCATCGGCCGCCTCATCCTGGCCGGCGGCGAACTGCTGATCGACCCCGTGCGCGAAACGCTGCTCTATCCGGCGCTCGACGCCATCCGCGAAAAATACGGGCCGCGCGGCGTCCGCATCAGCATGCAGACGACCGGCGACATCGTCACCCCGCGCATGCTCGATGAGTTGCGCGAGCGCGGCGTCTGGATGATCGCCGTCGCCAGCATGGACGATTATCACGTCGGCATGGAAGGCGAGAAGCGCCTGCCCTTCATGGAAAATCTGAAAACGATGTTCGAGGCGGCGGGCTTCGGCCCGGTGCCCGATCCCGCGACCGGCCGCGACCATCTGCTGGAAGATGGTCCCTTCTACCTCTTCTTCGGCGCCCAGCCGGGGCAATGGATCGCCGAACTGTGGCCGCGCGGCCGCGCCTGGGAAAACGGTTTGTCGAAGGCGACGATGGAAACCAATTTCTGTTCGCGCTGGTCGGGTGCGAAAAACTTTCTGAATCATGGGTACGCCGGTGCCGAAGTCGCCATCGAGCCGAACGGCGACGTCTTTCCCTGCTGTCTCAAGACAAAACTGCCGATCGGCAATCTGACCGAGGAACGCCTCGTCGACATTCTCGACAGCCTGAAAGGTCATCCGGTCTTCGAAGCACTGAATGCCGGCGACCCGCTTCACATGGGCGAGAGCCTCGGATGGAGCGCCGACGATTTTTTCACCGCCTCGCACACGACGACGCCGCAAGGTGCGCCTTACGCAAATCTCTGCATCGGCTGCGACCGCTTCCATGAGGAGAAACTCGGACCGGTCATTCGCGACCTGCGCGAGCGGCGGTTGAGGGCCCTGAAAAATTCACCGGCAACCGCAAACATGCGGGGATAAGTTTTTTTGCTTCGTCGCGCCGCAACAGTCCCCTCATGTACTTGCGAACAAAAAGCAGAATGTTTTTTGAGCACTTTTGAAAGCACGCTGGAGAGCACGAAATTCGGCGCCGATTGCGGGATAAGTTGCGGGAGAAGTCGCCCCGAAAGCTGTTCGTGACAGTTTTTTGACAGATCGATGACAGAAGGGGCGTTTTCAGCCTCCTTTTTGTCCATCCGATCTGTACACGGATAAAAATTCCGGGGCCTTATTCCGCCGGTGCGTGGATGTCCCGTCCGGCCTTCGCCGCGACCCTCCGCTCCTGCCAGCCGGCGAGGATCAAATAGACCGTCGGCACGACGAACAGCGTCAGAACCGTGCCGAAACTGATGCCGCCCACAATCACCAGACCGATCGACCGCCGGCTCTCCGCGCCCGCGCCGCTCGCCAGCGCCAGCGGCATCGCACCCAGCACCATCGCCCCCGTCGTCATCAGGATCGGACGCAGCCGCAGGCCCGACGCTTCCACCACCGCTTCGTATACGGAACTGCCGCGTTCGCGAAGCTGGTTGGAGAATTCGACGATCAGAATCCCGTGCTTGCTGATCAGGCCGACAAGCGTAATCAATCCGACCTGACTGTAGATGTTGAGCGTCGTGCCCGTCAGGAACAACAGCAGCAACGCACCGGCAATCGACAGCGGCACGCTGATCAGAATGACCAGCGGATCGAGAAAACTTTCAAACTGCGCCGCAAGCACGAGATAGATGAAGATCAGCGCCAGGAAGAAAGTGATGAGAATGGTGTTCGACGACTTGACGAATTCGCGAAGCTGCCCGTCGACATCGGTCTGCGCCGTCGCGGGCAACACCCGGAGCGCCAGCTCGTCGAGAAAATCCAACGCCTCGCCCATCGAATATCCGGGCGCGAGGTTTGCCGAGATCGTCGCGGCGCGAAGCTGGTTGAAACGATTGAGCGCGTTGGGCGCAACCGTTTCGGTCACCGATATCAGATTGGAGAGCTGGACCATTTCGCCCTGCCCGCCGCGCACATAGATATTGCTGATATCGTTCGGCGTCCGCCGCTCGTCGTCGGCAACCTGCACGATCACATCGTATTGCTTGCCGCCTTGTTCGTAGCGCGTGACCTTTCGTCCGCCGAGCAGCGTTTCGAGCGTCCGCCCGACCGTCGACACGTCGATGCCCGCATCGACAACCTTGTCGCGATTGACCGCGATGTCGAGTTGCGGCTTCTGCAGCTTGAGGTTGGTGTCCGGATTGACGAAGCCGGGGTTCCGGCGGATCTCGTTCATCATCAGGTTCACATACCGGTCCAGGTCTTCATACGTGCCCGATGCCTGCACCACATACTCAACCGGCAGCGAACGCCCGCTCTGTCCGAGCGACGGCGGATTGATTGCGAAAGCGAGGATGCCGGGAATGCGGCTGAGCTTCGGCTGCATTTCGTTGACGATCTCCCGCTGCGAGCGGCTGCGTTCGCTCCAGTGAATAAGGCGCGAGAACGACACGAGATCGGTGATCTGCGGAAAACCCGAAACGACGAGATAGCCGGCGACTTCGGGAATATCGATATAGACCTGCTGAATCTGCTTTGCATAGCGCGCCGAAAACTCAAGCGTCGCGCCTTGCGGCGCCTGCCCGACGACCAGCAACGTGCCGCGATCTTCAAGCGGCGCCAGCTCACGCTGCAGCAGCAGCATGAAACCGGCGCACGACACCGCGACGATCGCGGCAACCGCCACCACGGCGCGTTGCCGCGCGAGCGCCCGCCGCAGCACTTTCTTGTAGCCGGCATCGAGTTCGTCGAGCTTGTCGCCGAGCCAGCGCTGTATTCGGCCCTGGTTCGTCTCATGCCGCAAGAGCTTCGAACAGAGCATCGGCGTCAGCGTCAGCGCCACGAACCCGGACACGAAAACGGCGCCTGCCAGCGTCAGCGCGAACTCCAGAAAGAGTTTGCCCGTGCGCCCTTCCGCGAAACTGACAGGCGCATAGACGGCAACAAGCGTCAGCGTCATGGCGATGACGGCGAAGGTGATCTCGCGCGACCCGTCGATGGCCGCCTGGAAGGGCGTCTTTCCCATCTCGATATGACGATAGATGTTTTCGAGCATCACGATGGCGTCGTCGACGACGAGGCCGATCGCCAGCACCATCGCCAGCAGCGTCAGCGTGTTGATGCTGAAACCGAACAGCAGCATGATCGCAAAACTGGTGATCAGCGCGATCGGAATGGTGACGACGGGAATGAAGGACGCACGCACCGTTCGCAAAAAGACGAAGATCACCAGTACGACAAGCACGATGGCTTCGAGAATTGTCTCATAGACCGAACGAATGGATTCGGCGATGAACACCGAGGTGTCGTAGCCGACAAACGAACCCATGCCTTCCGGCAGCGTCGGCGCCAGATCGTCGAGCGTCTGGCGCACCGCCGCGGCAACCTCCAGCGGATTGGCCGTCGCCTGCTTGACGACGCCGAGCGAGATCGACGTCTCGCCGTTATAGGTCGCCGACCGCCGGACGTCGGCGGCGGCAACTTCCACCCGCGCCACCTGCGCGAGCCGGACCTGAAAACCGTCCGTCTCCTTGACGACGATGTTTTCAAACTCTTCCGGCGTTTGCAGCGCCGTCTTGGCCAGCACCGTGAATTCGCGGTCGAAACTCTCGATGCGGCCGGACGGAATTTCGGCGTTCTGTGCACGGACGGCATTCTCGACGTCCTGCACCGTGAGGTTGTAGGCGGCGAGCCGCGCCCGGTCGACCCAGATTCGCATCGAATATTCGCGGCCACCGAAAATACTGACCTGCGCGACGCCGGGCTGGTTCTGCAATCTGTCGCTGACGATCCGATCCAGATAATCGGTGATCTCGAGCGAGTCCATGCGATCGCTCTTGAAGGCGATATACATGATCGGCTGTGCGTCGGCCTCGACCTTGGCGATGATCGGTTCATTCACATCGTCCGGCAGCAACCCGCGCGCGCGGCCGACACGGTCGCGCACATCGCTCGCCGCGACATCCGGGTCGGTCGTCAGCGTGAAGCGCGCCGTCACCTGGCTCTCTTCCGGACGGCTCGCCGACGACAGCACCTCGATGCCTTCGATGCCGGCCATCGAATCCTCGAGCGCCTGCGTAACTTCGCGCTCGACAACCGCCGCGCTGGCGCCGCGATAAACCGTGGTCACGGTGACGACCGGTTCGTCGATTTCCGGATATTCGCGCACCGACAACCGGTCGTAGGAAACGATGCCGAGCAGCATCAGGATCAGACTGACGACGGTTGCGAAAACCGGGCGGCGAATGAACAGTTCGGAAATATGCATCGACGGCCCCGCTAACCGGCCGGATCGGCAACAGGCCGGTCTTCGTGCGTCAACAACGGTTCGACAGGTGCGCCGTCCTGGATTTTTAGCTGGCCCGCAATGATCACCGCCTCGCCCGGTTCGATGCCCGACACAAGCTCGACCTGTCCCGGTTGCCGGTCGCCCGTTTCCACGCGGCGGATGGCGGCGTGTCCGTCGACGACGACGAAGACGGCCTTGTTTCCGGTCTGGTCGGTGACGATGGCGGACTCAGGCACGAGAATGGAATCCCGTGTTTCGGTCACGATGTTGACGCGTCCGAAAAGTCCGGGCCGCAATTCGCCGCCCTCGTTCGCCAGCAATGCGCGAACGCTGAGCGCGCGGCCCTCGATGCTGACCACCGGATCGACGGCGCTGATGACGCCTTCAAATGTCTGGCCGGGCAGCGCATCGAAGGCGATGTCGACCTTCTGCCCCTTTCGAATGCGCGTCAGGAAAACTTCGGAAACGCGGAAGTCGATCCGCAGATTGTCGACATCGGCAAGCGTCGCAATCGGCTCTCCGGCCGTGAGATATTGCCCGAGGCTGACCTGGCGCAAACCGACGATGCCTGCAAACGGCGCCTTGATCGTCGCCTTGTCGAGCGCCGTCTGCGCGGCCGCGAGTTCGGCTTCCGCCGACTTGAAGTCGTTGAGCGCTTCGTCGCGCGCCCGCGCCGTTCCCGAACCCTGGCGGACAAGTTGTTCCGCACGCTGATAATTGGCGCGGGTCAGCGTCAGCCGCGCCTCGGCCTGCGCCAGCCGCGCCTTCAGATCGTCGTCGTTGAGCCGGAGCACAACCTCGCCTTCCTCGATCCGCTGCCCGTCGGTGAAGTCGATGCTGGTGACGATGCCGGCGATCTCGGGCGTCACCACGATCGACTGGTCGGCCTGCAACGTTCCGAGCGCAGACACGCGAATCTCGACAGGCGCGTGGCGCGCCTCGACGACCTCGACGACCGCCGGCGGAAACCCGCCCTGCTGCTGCCCCGCAAAACGGTCATAGAGACGGTAGAGGAACAGCAGCGCCAGCAAAACGCCCAGCACGGCCAGAACGCCGATGACGATGGTGCGGGGCGAATGCTGTTTCAGGGAAAGCTGTTTCGGTAACTGCATGAACTATCGCTTGTTGAAATCGTACCGCAGACCGCGACCGTGTCGGCAGGCGCGGAAGACGCCGGCCGCGCCTGTCGACACGCCCGCTCGGGGCATTCTGGAATAGGTCATTTGGACGGGCAGGAAAATGGCAATTTGCCAGCATCGCCCACAATATAGGCGCGGTCGGCGGGCGGTAGCGGCAATGGTGGGCGTGACAGGGATTGAACCTGTGACCCCTTCGATGTCAACGAAGTGCTCTCCCGCTGAGCTACACGCCCATTGCCATTTCCAGTCGCCGGCAGCGGGTGCCGGCGGGCCGGCGCCGAACGGCGCCGAAGGCCGTTCCTATAACGAGGATACCCTTTAAAGACAAGCCGGAAACGCGGGCGCGGCAGCCAGCGCCGGACCGCTCAGGCGGCGACCATCAGCCGTTCGACTTCGGCCACGAGGTCGCGCAGGTGGAAGGGCTTGGAAAGCACCTTGGCGTCTTTGGGTGCCGCCACTTCGGGATTGAGCGCGACGGCTGCAAAGCCGGTGATGAACATGATCTTGAGTGTCGGGTCGAGTTCCGCGGCCAGCCGGGCAAGCTCGATGCCGTCCATTTCGGGCATCACGATGTCGGTCAGCAGAATGTCGAAAACATCGTTCTTGAGGCGCCGATGGGCCTCGTCGCCCTGTCCATAGGACACGACTTCATGGCCGGCATTTTCCAGCGCCTTGGCCAGAAACCGGCGCATGGATTCGTCGTCTTCAGCGAGGAGAATGCGTGCCATGGCCCCGTGCCCGATCCGTCCCTTGATACCCTTCATGGCGAAAGCGGACGCACAGCCTGCGGCCAGCCCCTCACCCCACGGGTGCCACTTTAGGATTCCAATAGTAAACAGGATGTGAACTCCAGCCCCTCATATTCGCCGCCTGGCACAATTTGCCCGCCCGGCCCCGCGGGTCGCTCTCGGCGGGAGGGTCATGCTATGCTTGCCCGGCGGCGCCTCCGGCACCCGCCATCCGCAACGGTAAAACAGGCATTTCGGCTTTTCTGCAAATGGACCTGGCCCCCGCAAACACGATCGCCACGCCGGCCGCACAAGGGCCGGACACGACGGAGGCTGGACTGTTTGCGCAGCCGGTCATCGTCGAAAGCCCGTCACGTCAGCGGATCCCCTTTGTGTTCAGTTCCCCCCATAGCGGGCGGCACTATCCGGCGTCCTTTGTCGCCGCCTCCAATCTCGATGCGCTGACGCTCCGCCGCAGCGAAGACAGTTTTGTCGAGGCGCTCTTTGCCGGCGCCGTCGGCCTCGGCGCACCGTTGCTGCATGCCTTGTTCCCGCGGGCCTATCTCGATGCGAATCGCGAACCCTACGAACTCGACCCCTCGATGTTCGCTGAGCCCCTGCCGCCGCATGTGAACACGCGCTCGCTGCGTGTCGCCGGCGGCCTCGGCACCATTGCCCGCGTGGTCTCGGATGCGACCGAGATTTACCGGGAGCCGCTCTCCTATGCGGAAGCGGAAGAACGCATTCGCCGCCTCTACATGCCCTTCCACGATGCGCTGAAGGGATTGCTCGAAGACACGTTGAAAAGCTTCGGCTGCGCGATCCTGATCGATTGCCATTCGATGCCGTCCGTCGGCGGCCCGACCGACGACGACAACGGCGCCGACCGCCCCGACATCGTGCTGGGCGACCGCTACGGCACCTCCTGCGCCGGCGCCATCACGGCCGAGGCGGAGCGGATATTGCGGCAACTCGGCTACAGCGTCGTGCGCAACAACCCCTATGCCGGCGGCTTCAACACCGAGCATTACGGGCGCCCGCGACGGGGTCTTCATGCCTTGCAGATCGAGGTCAACCGCGCCCTCTACATGGACGAGGCGCGCCTGGAGCCGACGCCGGGCCTGGAAAAAATGCAGGCCGACATGACCGCCTTCATCGACGAACTGGCGGCCTGGGACTGGTCGGCCCTGACGCCCGGCGCGCGCGGCGCCGCCTTCTGAGACGGTTCGCGACGACCGCCGCCCGCAGCCTCCCGGACAAAAAAAGGGGCCCTGGCGAACCAGGGCCCAAGTTTAGGGAGGAAACGCCCAGGAAGGGCTGCGACAGCGGGAGAAACCTCAACCGATGCCGCAATGCACAAGATGACATTGCAGCGCACACAAATCAAGGGCCAAAGCAAAAAATCTTCGCCCAAAAATGCGCCGAAATCTGCCAAAAATAATGGCACTTCGCGTCTTTTCTAGCCGTCGGCCGGAATGGGTGCAGCGCAGCGAGATTGGCCCGAACCTGGCGCTCACATGCGCCGCGCGGCATCGCAAACGTTCCTTAACGCCCCTTGTCCCATGATGACCGGTGAAACGCCGCCGGACCTGCCGGTCTTGCGGCCCTATGGCAAGGGGTGGGACGGATGGCCGCTATGGCGCGCCTTTTCAATTTCGGGCTCTTCGGCATCGCTGGCGCGGTGGCGCTTTCGATTTCGTTTCAGCCGGCGAGCGCCGCAAAGGCGAACGGCGACTATGCCGCGTCCGATCCGGCCGCGCTCTGCGAGCAGGCAACGCGTTACCACGAAATCGAGAGCGGAATGCCGCGCGCGCTGCTGGCCGCGGTCTCGCTTGCCGAATCGGGCCGTGCCGATCCGGCGACGCGGCAGTCGCGTCCCTGGCCGTGGACCATCAATGCCGAAGGCCGCGGCTATTATTTCAAGACCAAGGAAGAAGCCGTGCGTACGACGCAGCGTCTTCTCGACGGCGGCATGCGCTCCATCGACATCGGCTGCATGCAGGTCAACCTGCGCTATCACCCCGATGCCTTCGCAAGCCTCGAAGACGGCTTCGATCCGATGACCAACGTCGCCTATGGCGCCGACTTCCTGAAGCGTCTTCACGCGCAAACCGGAAATTGGCCCAAGGCCGTCGCGTTCTACCACTCGCAAACCAGAGCGCATGGCGGCCGCTACTTCGCCCGCGTGATCCGCATCTGGGAGAACGAACGCAACCGCATCGCCAATGCAGCCTACGTCACACCCCTTCGGCCCGAACCGCGGATCGACATATCGGGCGAACTGAAACCGGCGATCGGTCCCTCACGCGAAATCGAAGCCCGCATGGCCGAGCCAATCGCCACGGCAAGCATTGTGCGCCCGGCGCCGAAAGTGCTCGACGCGGGCACGGGCCGGAACGTGCGCGAAGCGGCGGTCGCCGCCGTCGGACTGCGTCTTTCGATTGCCGACGGAGATTTCGAAGTCGCGAGCGACACGACGCAGCGCGAACTGCCGCGCGTGCTCGATCCCGTGATGGCCGACATACCGACACGCGTCGCAGAGGCGGACATACCCGGCGCCTGATATCGGGCGGGGGCAATCGGACATTCGGGGGCAAGGGGCGATGGGCGCGTTCGGCGATGCGATGAAGAGTCTGGCGGACCTTCTGAACGATTCCGTCATCTGGCAGATCGTCGACATCATGTCGGCGCTTTTCATCGTCGGCATCGGCTGCGGCGTCATTGCCATCGCCGTCCTCTTCATCATCGACAGCACCCAGACAAAGCACGCGGTGCGCCGCAACTATCCGGTGATCGGCCGCTTCCGCTATCTCTTCGAAACGCTCGGCGAATATTTCCGGCAGTATTTCTTTGCGATGGATCGCGAAGAGCTGCCCTTCAACCGCGCCCAGCGTGCCTGGGTCTATCGCGCGGCAAAGGGCGTCGACACGACGGTCGCCTTCGGCTCGACGCGCGACCTCCGCCCCGCCGGCACCGTCACTTTCGCCAACTGCCCTTTCCCGACGCTCGACCGCAATGCCGCCGACACCGCGTTGATCGAAGTCGGGCCCTATGCGCGCAAGCCCTTCCGTACCTCTTCGATCTACAACATTTCCGGCATGAGCTACGGCGCGATTTCAAAACCCGCCGTGCTGGCGCTGTCGAAAGGCGCGCGCATGGCCGGCATCTGGCTCAACACCGGCGAAGGCGGCCTATCGCCCTTCCATCTCGAAGGCGGCGCCGACATCGTCTTCCAGATCGGCACCGCGAAATACGGTTGTCGCGACGACGATGGTGGCTTGTCGGACGAGAAACTTGCGGCGCTCGCCGCACACGAACAGATCCGCATGTTCGAAATCAAGCTGAGCCAGGGCGCCAAGCCCGGCAAGGGCGGCATCCTGCCCGGCTCGAAGGTGACGCCGGAAATCGCCGCCATTCGCGGCATTCCCGCCGGTCACGATTCGATCAGCCCCAATCGCCACCCCGAAATCGACAGCATCGGCGAGCTGCTCGACTTCGTTTCTCACGTGCGTGAGGTGACGGGCAAGCCGACCGGATTCAAGCTGGTGCTCGGCGCCTATGACTGGCTCGACGACCTCTGCGCCGAGATCAACCGCCGCGGCATCGAGAACGCACCCGACTTCATTTCGCTCGACAGCGCCGACGGCGGCACGGGCGCGGCGCCGATGCCGCTGATCGATTATGTCGGCCTGCCGATCTGGGAAAGCCTGCCGGTACTTTGCGACACGCTGGAGCGCCACAAGCTGAAATCGCGCATCCGCGTGACGGCGAGCGGCAAGCTGATCACACCGGCCGAAGTCGCATGGGCGCTCTGCGTCGGCGCCGATTTCGTCTGCTCGGCGCGCGGCTTCATGTTCTCGCTCGGTTGTATCCAGGCGCTCCAGTGCAACAAGAACACCTGCCCGACCGGCATCACGACGCACAACAAACGCCTGCAGCGCGGTCTCGACGTCACCGACAAGGGCGAACGCGTGCGCCGCTATGCGGAGCGCGTGACGCAGGAAGTCTGCGTGATTGCGCATTCCTGCGGCGTCACCGAACCGCGCCGCCTCAACCGCGAACATGCACGCATCATGGGACCGGACGGCGTGTCGGTATCGCTCAAGGACTATTATGGCCGCTGGGCCGACACGGCCGCCCTCCCCTCGCGCAACGGCATCGGCCGCCCGCGCTTCGGCGCCGACGCCGCCTAGGCCGGAACCACCAGCCGCAAAAACTGCGTGCCCTGCTCGATCGATTGCGGCAGGTGGCCGCGCGCGTCGCCGTCGACTTCAACCTCAAGGCCCGCCGGGTTCGTCACATCGACACGCCGAACCGGCAACACTTCGACGCTGCGCAGCTTCCCGACACGGCCAAGCGCCAGCGCGACGAGAAAGCGGACAAAGCCGAAGCGGCTTGCGTCATGCAGCAGAAAAAGCGTCAGGCCCGGCTGCGTGATGTTCTGGTCGGGTGCGAGAATGAACGGACCCGCATAGTTGCGCGCATTGGTGACGATCGCCCAGGCGGCGCGTTTCTCGCGCCCGTCGGCGACGAGCCGGATGTCGCGGCCGGGGCCCGCCGCCCATGCCTTGAGGCCGGACCAGACGAAGGCGCCCTTGCCCCACAGGCGTTTCAGGCGCGGGTCGATGCCGTGAACCACGACGCCATCGAAACCGATACCCGCCATCAGCAGGAAAATCTCGCCATCGACCAGCCCCGTGCCGATGAGCTCCGCCGGACCGCCAAGCAGCATCGATGAAATCTCCTCCGCGCGCGGACGAAGGCCGATCTCGACGGCCAGCACATTCGCCGTGCCGAGCGGCAGAATGCCGAGCGGCACGCCCTGCCCCAGAAGACCGCGCGCCACCTCGTTGATGGTGCCGTCGCCGCCGGCCGCGACGATCACATCCGCTTCGCCGCGCCGCGCCGCCGCGCGCGCAAGCGCCGTCGCATGCCCGGCCGCTTGCGTCAGCTCCACCGTGACGTCCGAACCGCTGGCGCGAAGCCGCTCAACAACGCGATCGAGCAAGGTGCGATTGCGACGTCCGGCGGCCGGATTGACGATAATGTGGAAGTTGCGGCGGAGGGCCAAATCGCGGTTCCCGGGGGGTCACTGTCACAAAACTGTCAAAAAACTGTCACAAATCCTTGTTGCGGCGCACCCATATTCGCGGCGAACGGAACCGGACGATTCGCTTATAGCCAGATTGATCGGCTCAAGCGAGACGGCCAGCCGGGGATAAGTAAAACGACCGACGCGAGATGAGTACAACAAGGCGATCGACGCGAATATGACAGTGATCGAAACGGGCTTGCCGAGACGGATGGACGAAGCGGCGACCGCGCCGCCCCCGGTCTCGTCAAAAAAATCCCGCAAGGAAGCGGCCCGCGCGAAAGCAAGGCGAAACGGGCTCGACGAAAGATTGCTGGGGCCGCGCCCCAAACACCGCAAACAGCACCGCACGCTTTTCCTTTCCGACATTCATCTGGGTACGCCGGGTTGCAAGGCCGAGCTGCTGCTCGACTTCCTGCGCCACAACGACGCCGAGACTTTCTATCTGGTCGGCGACATCGTCGATGGCTGGCGCATCAAACGCTCCTGGTACTGGAACGCCGCACACAATGCGGTGGTGCAGGAATTCCTGCGCAAGGCGCGCAAGGGCGCGACGATCATCTATGTGCCCGGCAATCACGACGAGGCGCTGCGCGACTATACCGGCCTCAATTTCGGCGGCATCGACGTGATCGGCGAAGCGATCCACGAAACGGCCGACGGACGCCGCTTCTTGGTAATCCATGGCGACCAGTTCGACAGCGTGGTCAAATATGCGAAATGGCTGGCCCATCTCGGCGACCGCGCCTATGGGCTGGCGCTGACGCTGAACAACTGGCTGCACGAGGTGCGGCGCTTCTTCGGCTTCTCCTACTGGTCGCTCTCGTCCTACCTGAAGAACCGGGTCAAGAACGCGGTCGAATATATTTCGAGCTACGAACAGGCGGTCGCCCGCGAAGCGCGCGAACGCGGCGTCGACGGCGTGATCTGCGGTCACATTCACCATGCCGAAATGCGCGACATGGACGGCGTGCTCTACTGCAACGACGGCGACTGGGTCGAAAGCTGCACGGCGCTGTCGGAAGACGAGCACGGCGCGATGTCGTTGATTGTCTGGCAGAAATTCTCCTGGGAAACCGAGCTCGCCAACGGCGAGACGGAACCCCATGACGAAGACGCCGAACCCGTGTTGAGCGCCGCCTGATGCCCCACAGCACAACGCTCGCATCCCTCGCCCCGCTCGCGCCGCGAAGGAAGCATCGCATCGCGAGGCTTCTGAGCCGCTTTCGCGGCGGCCCGCTGCCGAAGGATGTCGGCCGCTTTTCGGAACCCCTGCGCATCGTCATCGTTTCGGATGCCGCGCCGCCGCAGGTGAACGGCGTCGTGCGCACGCTGCAGCAACTGACGCAGCATCTCGAAGGCATGGGCCATGAGGTGACTTTCGTCACGCCCGACATGTTCGCCACCGTGCCGCTGCCGACCTACAAGGAGATCCGCCTCGCGCTCTTTCCGATGCGCAAGATCGCGCGGATCATCCGTCAGGCGAACCCGAACGCCATCCATATCGCGACCGAAGGCCCGCTCGGCCTTGCGGCGCGGCGCTTCTGCTTGCGCAAGGGGATCCCCTTCTCGACCTCGTTCCACACGCGCTTCGCCGAATATCTGAACGCGCGCACCGGCATTCCGCTTTCATGGGGTTACGCGTTCCTCCGCCGCTTCCATGCGAAATCGGCGAGCCTGATGGTGGCGACGCCGTCGCTGCAGGCGGAACTGAAGGAACGCGGCTTCGGCACGCCGTCGATCTGGTCGCGCGGGGTCGATGTCGAACGCTACCGGCCCAAGCCCGACATGCAGGACGCACACCCGATGGGCCTTGCGCGGCCGGTCTGGCTGAATGTCGGCCGCATCGCGGTCGAAAAGAACCTCGAGGCCTTTCTCGATCTCGACCTGCCGGGCACCAAGATGGTGGTCGGCGAAGGCCCGCGCCTCGAACATTTGAAGAAGCGCTATCCGGATGCGCATTTCACCGGCCCGCTTTTCGGCGAGGAACTGGCCGACGCCTATGCAGCAGCCGATGTGTTCGTCTTCCCGAGCAGGACCGACACGTTCGGCCTGGTGCTGATCGAGGCGATGGCGGCCGGAACGCCTGTTGCCGGCTACCCGGTGCAGGGCCCGGCCGATGTGCTGGCCTTCACACCCGACGGCGCCAAGGCCGGCATTGTCGACGCGGACCTGAAAACCGCCTGCATGAAGGCGCTGCGCCTCAACCGCGACGACGCGCGCGCCTATGCGATGAACTTCTCCTGGGACGCCTGCGCCAAGCAGTTCATCTCGAACCTCGCGCTGGAGGAGATGCCGGGCGCGGAAGAAACGGTCGAGATGCGCGCCGCGATGGAAGTGGTGGGCTGAACGCCTGTTCGGCCATTGCGGCGAGCAAGGCGACGATTCCGGAATCCTCAGATTTTCCACGCCCACAAGTGTCATCCCGGCGAAAGCCGGGAACCATGGGCGGTTGCGCCCGAACGTGAGGCACATGGACCCCGGCTTTCGCCGGGGTGACATTTTTTTGTTTATGTCAGCCACCCAGCGACGCCCGCCGCACCCGAAAAGATATCCCCAATTGTCAGCGCAACGCTCGATCCCCATATAGGGACCATCTCCAGAGATGCGCCCTACTCCACCCCCGTCGGCAACCCGTCGATGCTGACGCGGTTCTTTTCCTGCCAGTAATCGGCGATGCCCTCCGCGCCCTTCGCTTCGGCCCAGCGGATGAGCGAGGGGCGCTCTTCCTTGTAACCGTAGAGCGGCACGCCGAAACCGCAGCTTGTCTGCACCAGTTCGACATCCATGACGACGATCTGCCGCGCGCCGGCGGGCTCGCGGTTTTCGAAGAAGCTTTCGAGATAGCGCGCATAGTCGCCCGTGCCCTTACGCGCGACGCGGCCGCGCCCGTAAAGCCGCAAGATCATCGGCGGACCGTCGAAGGCGCAGAACATGATGGTGAGGCGGCCATCGGCCTTCAGATGCGCCGCCGCCTCGTTGCCACTGCCGGTGTGATCGAGATAGCAGACCTCGTTGTCGCCGGTGACGCGAAAACCGTCGAGCCCCTTGGGCGAGAGATTGATGCGGCTGTCCCCCGTAGCCGAGGCGGTGAAGAAAACATGCTGGCGCTCGATGAAGCCGCGATGCTCGGGCGAGATGCTCGGGAACTGTTTGGCCATGTCTCTTTCCTTTTCAATCGCCGTCGATCAGCGCGCGTGAATTCGTGTCGGGGATCGTCGAATAGTAGGCCGCCGCCGCAACCAGCACGAAGGCGAGAAAGCCGAAGGCGGCGCGGTAGGTGATGTCGAAGCCGAAATCCATGCGCAGCAACTGGCCGATCAGCACGCCCGACAACGCGCTGAGCACGAAGACACCGGCCATGTTGCCGAAATTGAGGATGGTAATGCCGCGCCCGGCGAGACGGTCGGGGAAGATCAGCCGCCCATGCGCCAGCAGAAGCGGCGTGTAGCCGGCATTGAGGCCGAAAATCACGAAGAGCGCCGTGACCAGCCAGAGCGGCGGCGTGTCGAGCGCGGCGAGAAGGGCGAGGATCGCCGCCGACAAGGCGGCGCCCGCCATGATCGGCTTCTTGATGCTGCCGAAGACGCGCTCGGCATAGCCCCAGACGAGGAGGCCGACGACCTGGCCGGCCGTCAGCAGCAGCAGCACATTGCCGCGCGCGGTGAGGTCGAGGCCATGGACATCGGCGAGATAAGGCGAGGCCCAGAGCGTCTGCACGGCGGCGAAAACCGCATAGCCGGTCGAGATCATCACGAAAAGCGGCGGCACGGCCGGATGGCGCACGACCTCGCCAAGCCCGCGAAGGCTCTGGCCGAGCGTTTCGCGCGGCGCGGCGGACGCCGGATGCCCCGCCGGCGCATCGCGCACGATGAAGCCCATGGCGACTGCGAGAACACCGGTGACGATGGCGGCGAGAACGAAGCTGGCCCGCCAGCCGATCGCCTCAGCGGCGAAAGCGAGCGGCGCGGTCGCCATCAGCGCGCCGAGCGTGCCGATCGAAATCTGCATCCCCGTCAGCGCCGCGAAACGGTCGGCCGGGAACCAGCGGCGATAGATCATCAACGGTCCCATCAGCATCACCGAGCAGCCGATGCCCATGAGGATGCGGGCGACGGTGAGCCCGGTGCGGCCCTCGGCCATGGCGAAGACGAGGCAGCCGAGCACGGCGATGCCGACCGAGCCGATCATGGTGAGGCGCGCGCCATAGCGGTCGAGCAGGATGCCGACCGGAATTTGCATCAGCGCGAAGGAAAGGAAGAAGGCGCCGGAAAGGATGCCAAGTTCTTCGGGGTGCAGGCCGAGATCGGCGGTCAGGTTGGGCGCGATGACGCCGGTGGACGAGCGCAGGAACTGGCTGACCGTGTAGACGAGACAAAGGATGGTGACGAGCGCCACGACATAGAGGCGGGAGGCGCGCGGGGCGGACATCGGGAGGGCTCCTCCGGGCAGGCTTTTGCCGGGGATATGCACAGAAAGCAGGCCCCAAGGCCAGAGCCAATTCGCGCAAGGGCCGTCGCGGATTTGCCGGGCGCGCCTGAGGCCGTTAACGCCGTTTCCGCCCCTTTGCCGCACCTGCGAAGCAATCCTTGTGGGCCCCCGCCCAAGCGGCTATAACCCGGCCAAATTTCCGGCCGCCCCGCGCCTGGCTCGTTCCGCGCGGCTGGGCGGCCAGTTTTTATGGATCGCGTTTTCGGACGGAAAGCCCCCCCTTTTCACATGGGGCGACACCTTTCCTGAAAACGCTCTTGCCCCGGCGGTCATATGTCTATTCGGAATATCGCGATCATCGCCCATGTCGACCATGGGAAGACGACGCTGGTCGATCAGTTGCTTCGCCAGTCCGGCACCTTCCGCGACAACCAGCAGGTTGCCGAGCGGGTGATGGATTCGAACGACCTCGAGCGCGAGCGCGGCATCACCATTCTGGCGAAATGCACCAGCGTCGACTGGGAGCAGGACGGCACCCACACGCGCATCAACATCATCGACACGCCGGGCCATGCCGATTTCGGCGGCGAGGTGGAGCGCATCCTGTCGATGGTGGACGGCGTGGTGCTGCTGGTGGACGCGGCCGAGGGCCCGCTGCCGCAGACCAAGTTCGTGACCTCCAAGGCGCTGGCGCTGGGCCTGCGCCCCATCGTGCTGATCAACAAGGTCGACCGCCCCGACGCGCGCGCCGACGAAGTGCATATCGAGGCTTTCGATCTCTTCGCCGCGCTCGGCGCGACCGACGAGCAGCTCGACTTCCCGACCATCTTCGCCTCCGCCAAGGAAGGCTGGGCGACCGAAGACCTGAACGCCCCCGACGCGAAGGAACACGGCATGACGCCGCTCTTCGCAAAAATCCTGACGCATTTCCATGCGCCGGCCGCGCTGACCGACGGTTCGCAGCAGGAACCTTTTGCGATGCTGGTGACGACCATCGAGAGCGACCCTTATCTCGGCCGCATCCTGACGGGCCGCATCGAGAAGGGCGTCGTGAAGCCGAACCTGCCGGTGCAGGTGTTGCGCAAGCCCAAGGGCGGCGAGGCGACGACGGTCGAAAAGGGCCGCATCACCCGCGTGATGGCCTTTCGCGGCATCCAGCGCATTCCGGTCGACGAGGCGAAAGCCGGCGACATCGTGGCGATTGCCGGCCTTGAGGAAGGCACCGTCGCCGACACGATCTGCGATCCGGTCGTGACCGACGCCATCGACGCGTTGCCGATCGACCCGCCGACGCTGTCGATCACGGTGTCGATCAACGACAGCCCGCTGGCGGGGCGCGAAGGCACCAAGGTGCAGTCGCGCGTCATCCGCGAAAGGCTGATGAAGGAAGCGGAATCGAACGTCGCCATCAAGGTGTCGGACAGCGAAAGCCGCGACGCCTTCGAAGTGGCGGGCCGCGGCGAATTGCAGCTCGGCGTACTGATCGAGAACATGCGCCGCGAGGGCTTCGAGGTTTCGATCTCGCGGCCGCGCGTGCTCTACCGCGAGGACGACAAGGGCAACCGCCTGGAGCCGATCGAGGAAGCGACCGTGGATGTCGACGACGAATATACGGGCGTCGTCATCGAGAAGATTTCGAACCGCCGCGGCGAAATGATCGACATGCGGCCGACGGGTGCCGGCAAGACGCGCATCGTCTTCCATTGCCCCTCGCGCGGGCTGATCGGCTATCACGGCGAATTCCTGACCGATACGCGCGGTACGGGCGTGATGAACCGCATCTTCCACGCCTATGAGCCACATCGCGGCGAAATCGAGGGCCGGCGCAACGGCGTGCTGATCTCGAACGGCGCCGGCGACGCGGTGCCTTACGCGCTCTGGTATATCGAGGAGCGCGGCGTGCTCTTCATCCAGCCGGGCGTGAAGGTCTATGAGGGCATGATCATCGGCGAGAATGCGCGCCCCGACGACCTGATCGTCAATCCGCTGAAAGCAAAGCAGCTGACCAACATCCGCACCACCTCGAAGGACGAAGCCGTGCGCCTGACGCCGCCGCGCCCGCTGACGCTCGAACAGGCGATTGCCTATATCGAGCAGGACGAACTGGTGGAAGTGACGCCGAAATCGATCCGCTTGCGCAAGCGCTATCTCGATCCCAACGAGCGCAAGAAGTTCGCCCGGGCGGGCTGACGCCGTCCGATTTGCCTCATCCGCCCGCCGGTGCCACTCTTCCCCGAAAGAAATGACGGGAGGCGCGGATGGCGGGCAATGCGGAATGGCTGGCGCAAGTGAAGGAAGCGGCGCTCGAGCCCGCGCTTCCGATCATCGACCCGCATCATCACCTCTGGGACCATCCGGGCTCACGCTACGAGCTTGACGAGCTGCTGGCCGACACCGGCCAGGGCCACAACATCCGCGCCACCGTCTTCGTCGAATGCAAGGCGATGTACCGCGCCGGCGGACCGGAAAACCTGAAGCCCGTCGGCGAGACCGAATATGTGAACGGCATCGCCGCGAAATCGGCGAGCGGGCAATTTGGCGAGATGCGCGCCTGCGCCGGCATTGTCGGCTTTGCCGATCTGCGGCTGGGGCACAAGGTGGACGCGGTGCTGGAAGCGCATCTGGCCCGCGCGCCGGAGCGCTTTCGCGGCATCCGCCACGCCTCCGCCTTCGATCCGAGCCCGGATGTGCGCGCCTCGCACACGCTACCGCCCAAGGGGCTGCTCGGCCTCGATACATTCCGCGAGGGCTTCGCGCGGCTGGCGAAATTCGGGCTCAGCTTCGACGCCTGGCTCTATCACCACCAGATCCCGGAATTGACGTCGCTGGCCCGCGCGAACCCCGGGACGACGCTTGTATTCGATCATTTCGGCGGACCCATCGGCATCGGGCCTTACGAGGGCAAGCGCGCCGAGATTTTCGCGCAGTGGAAAAAGGATGTGGCGGAACTCGCGAGCTGCCCGAATGTCGTCGCCAAGATCGGCGGCATCAACATGGCGGTCAACGGCTTCGGCTGGCACAAGCGCGCCAAACCGCCGACCTCGGACGAACTGGTGGCCGCGACACGCGACTGGTATCTGCATTCGATCGATGTCTTCGGCCCCGAGCGTTGCATGTTCGAAAGCAACTTCCCGGTCGACAAGCTCTCCTGCTCCTACGGCGTCTTGTGGAACGCCTTCAAGAAGATTGCGCAGGGCATGAGCGCCGCCGAGAAAGCATGGCTCTTCCACGACACAGCCCAACGGGTTTACAGGCTGGACTAGCCGCCCGCCCCGCCCCATGATGCGCGCGGCCTCAAGACCGGGACTTCCGATGCTTTCTCCACAGGATATCGACGAACTCGCGCATTTCGCACTCGAACTCGGCGAGGCGGCGGCGGCCGTGACGCTGCCGCATTTCCGCTCCGGCCTCAGCGTCGACAACAAGCGCGGGCGTTTCGCCTTCGATCCGGTGACGGCGGCCGACCGCGACGCCGAAGCGGCGATCCGCAAGCTGATCGGCGAACGCTATCCCGACCACGGCGTCCTCGGCGAGGAACATGGAAACCACGACGGCACGAGCGGCCTGACATGGGTGATCGACCCGATCGACGGGACGCGCTCCTTCATTTCCGGCGTGCCTTTGTGGGGAACGCTGATCGCGCTCAATGACGGTGCGCGGCCGGTGATCGGGCTGATGGAACAGCCCTATATCGGCGAGAAGTTTCTCGGCCGTCCGGGCGGCAGCGAGTTGATCGGGCCGAAGGGCACGACGCCGCTGAAGACAAGCGCCTGCACGAAGCTTGAAGACGCGCTGCTCGGCAACACCGATCCCGGCATGTTCCGGGTCGACGCCGAAAAAGCCGCCTTCCGTGAACTGACATCGAAGGTGAAGCTGCGGCGCTTCGGCGGCGACTGCTATTTCTATTGCCTGCTGGCGGCGGGCACGCTCGACCTCGTGGTCGAGAGTTCGCTCGAGCCCTACGACATCCAGGCGCTGATCCCGATTATCGAAAACGCCGGCGGCGTCGTCACAAGCTGGTCGGGCGGCGACGCGCAGCGGGGCGGACAGGTGGTGGCGGCGGCAAATACCGAACTGCATGCGGCGGCGCTGAAAATCCTGTCGCCGGCCGCCAACGGCTAGCGCTTTTCAAGATCGCCGATAAAGCGGTCGAAGGCCGACCAGAATCGCGCCCGGATGTCGTCGGTCTCGATCAGGATTTCGTGGCGCGCGCCGCGCATGATCGCAAGTTCGCCAGCCGGCATGCCGATGGCGGCGCGATGCAGCGCCGCACCGTCGATCAACACGTCCTGCGTCGCCTCGCAGATCAGCACCGGCGGTTGAACCTCGGCGAGCCAGCACCTGTCGGAAACGAGGTCGATCGAGCGCATGGCGGCGTCGAGCCAGCCGACCGTCGCCGAACCGAGACCGAGCTCCGGCTCGGCGCGCAGCAACGCCTGCAGCAGCGCATAGCGCTTTTCGTCATGCGTCAGGATGTTGTCAGCGAAGTCGGTCTCGTCGGCGGCTTTCGCATTGCCGCCCGGCGCATACCGCCCGGCCTGACCGAGCCGGGAGAGCCCCGAAACGGTCGCCCGCGCCGCAAGCGCCGCACCGCGATTTGGAAAGCGCAGACCCAGCATCGGCGCCGACAGAACGACGCCCGAAAACCATTCGGGGTGGTCATGCAGGCCGCGCAGCAGGATGTTGCCGCCCATCGAATGCGCGAGCGCATACCAGGGTTTCGGCAGGCCGGACGACGCTTCCGCCATCACATGCGCGAGATCGCGGTCGAAGGTCGAGAAATCGTCGATATGTCCCTTGCGGCGGTCGGGCAGCATGCGCGTCGACAAGCCCTGCCCGCGCCAGTCGAGCGAAACGACGGCGAAGCCGCGCGCCCGCAGCTCGCCGACGATCTCGAAATATTTTTCGACGAACTCGGTGCGTCCGTTGAACAGGAAGACCGTGCCGCGCGTGCCGCCGCCCCATGTGAAAACGCGCAGCCGCGCGCCGTCGGCCATGTCGAGCCAGCGCGCATCGCCGCCTTCGGGCATCGGATTTTCAGGAATGAGGACGACGGGCGCGTTCAATCGGACACCGTGCCCGCATGCCGCGCCATGATCGGCCGCAGGCGCGCCACGATGGTGGGATCGCCGACAATCCGGATATGACCCTGCCGGAACGCGACATTCTGGTCGATATGGCGTTGGAAGATGTTGAGATTGAGCACCGGGTCGATATGGATCGTGCAATCGGTCGGCACGTCGCGGCGATGCACTTCATTGGGGGTTTTCGTGCCGTCGATCACCAGCATGTCGGCGCCGGGATGCACGAATTTGAGCGTCGCGCCAAGCGACACATCTCCTGTCAGCGCCGCCTTGAGCAGCGCCTCGATTTCGTCGACCGCCTGGGCGGCGGCTTGCGCCATCCGACCGGCGGGGGCTTTTTCCGTCTGGGCCATCGCAATCCCGTCCCGCATTCTTTCCATGCATCCTATCATCGTCTCAGGGCCTCTGCCCAACGGTGCTTTGGCGGCTCCGCCGATTTCCTTTAGGGTTTGCGGGCTTCGCGAAACGGGAGGGCCGCCGCGCCGATGAGCTGGGAAAAGGAAACGGACGAGATCAGGCGCCGCCGGACGCTGGCCAAGCGCCAAGGCGGCGAGGAAGCCGTGGCGCGCCAGCACGAGAAGGGGCGGCTGACGCTGCGCGAGCGCATTGCGGGCCTTGCCGACAAGGAAAGCTTTCGCGAACTCGGCGAGGGCGCAGGCGTGCCGCATTTCGATGCCGACGGGAACCTCGTCGATTTCGAGCCGGCGAATTATGTGCTCGGCTTTGCGACGATGGGCGGCCGGCGCGTCGTCATCGGCGGCGAGGATTTCACGCTGAAGGGCGGCTCGCCCAATCCGGCGGGCCTGCGCAAGAGCGTCTATGCCGAGGAACTGGCGCTCACCTACAAAGTGCCGCTGATCCGCCTGCATGAAGGCGGCGGCGGCAGCGTGGCCGGTTCGGCCGGCAAGGGCAATGCACGGCCGCTCGGCGAGCCTGTTTTTGCCAATCCGCGCTTCCGCTCGATCGCGCAGGTGCTGGGCGAAGTGCCGGTGGCAAGCGCGGCGCTCGGTCCCGTGGCCGGCATGCCGGCGGCGCGCCTCGTCGCCTCGCATTTTTCGGTGATGGTCGAAAACGCGCAGGTGCTGATCGCCGGACCGAAAGTGGTCGCCCGCGCCCTCAACGAGAATCTGACCAAGGAGGAACTCGGCGGTCCGGACGTGCATGCGCGTTCGGGCGTGATCGACAATGTGGCGAAAACGGAAGAGGCGGCGCTTGCCGACATTGCGCGCTTCCTTTCCTACCTGCCGGACAATGTGTGGCAGTTACCGCCGCGAGCCGAATGCGCCGATCCGCGCGACCGGGCCGACGAAAGCCTTCTCTCCATCGTGCCGAAGGACCGCCGCAAGCCCTTCAACATGCGCAAGATCGTCAAGGTGGTGATGGACGAAGGCAGCTTTTTCGAGATGACGAAACGCTACGGCCCCTCGCTGATCACGGGGCTCGCGCGGCTCAACGGCGTGAGCGTCGGCGTCATCGCCAATGATTGCAGTTTTTACGCCGGCGCCATGACGGCGGCGGCGGCACAGAAGCTCCGCCGCTTCGCCGATATGTGCAACACGTTTCACCTGCCGATCGTCTCCTTCGTCGACGAGCCGGGCTTCATGATCGGGTCTGCGTCGGAAAAGGCGGCGACCATCCGCCACGGCACGGCGGCGATTGCCGCCGTGATGCAAAGTCGCGTGCCCTGGGCGAGCATCATCGTGCACAAGGTTTTCGGCGTCGCGGGCGCGGCGCATTTCGGCCCCGACGGTTTCGTGCTTTCATGGCCGAGCGCGGCGACAGGCGCGCTGCCGGTGGAAGGCGGTGTGGCGGTTGCCTTTGCCCGCCAGATCGCCGAGGCCGCGGACCCCGAAGCCTTGCGTGCCGAACTCGAAGAAAAACTCGCCGCCGGACAATCGCCCTTCCCGCGCGCCGAGGGATTTTCGGTGCATGAACTAATCGACCCGCGCGAAACGAGGGTCAGGCTTTGCGACTGGCTCGACTGGGTGGAACCGCGCCGCGGCATCGCGCTCGGACCCTACCTGACGACGATGCGACCCTGACGGGCATGAAAAAGGCCCTGCAGTGCAGGGCCTTTTCCGCCTCGTTTTCCTGTCAGTAGTGCGAGAAGAGGATCGCGCCGGTGATGGCGCTGACGCCGATCCACAACATCATGTTCTGCCGGTCGCGCGCGCTGACATAGTAGTAGTCGCCGTAATGCGGATGCGCATGATAGTAGACCGGCGTTCCGAACGAGCGGTAGCGATGGTGCTTGACCACGCGCGGTTGCCAATGCGACCACGGCCGGTAGTTGCGGTGATAGACGACCTTCGGCGGATTGCGGTGATGATAGTGCGCGTGACCGCGATGATGACTGCGCCCGTGATAATTGTGGTGATGCTTCTTGTGGCCGACAAGCTGCAATGTCGCGTCGCCCTGAACGGCGACGGAGGCCGGCAATGTGATCGCCGCTTGCGCCACGGCCGGTGCGCCAAGACCGAGTGCGACGGCAAGACCGGCAAGGGCGAGAATTTTTCTCATCTCCCTCTCCTTCCATAATCCGCTCGTACCCCGTATGCGCACAAGGATGAACGCGCTTTCCTGAACGGCAGATGAACGGACGCGCCTGAGGCGTTCCGCAGAAAATTCCGCAGTGTGAGAGACCCTAACCGCCGAGGAAGAGACGGCCGACATCCGGATTTTCCAGAAGCTGCGCGCCCTCGCCCGCCAGCGCAACGCGGCCGGCGACCAGCACATAGCCGATGTCGGAAAAGTCGAGCCCGCGCCGGGCGTTCTGCTCGACCATGATGATGGTCTTGCCCTGTGTGCGTTGCAGCTCGCCGAGAATCTCGAACACCATGTCGATCATGCGCGGTTCGAGACCGATGGAAGGTTCATCGACCAGCAGCACCTGCGGATCCATGATGAGGGCGCGGCTGATTTCAAGCAGCCGCCGCTCGCCGCCCGACAACACGCCCGCCCGCTCGTTGCGGCGTTTGGCGAGACGGTCGTAATGCGAAAACACACGCTCCGCCGCCGCTTGCGCCTTCGCGCGGTCGGCCAGCAGATAGCCGCCCATCAGCAGGTTTTCCTCGACCGTCATGTCGGGAAAGACCGAATTGTCCTGCAGGATATAGGCGATGCCGGCGTCTTTCAGCTTTTCACTCGGCGTGAGGCGCGTGATGTCGCGCGCACCGGCATTGACGCGGCCGGCGGTGATTTTGGTGAAGCCGAAAATCGAATGCAGCACGGTGGATTTGCCGGCGCCGTTGGGGCCGACGAGACAAAGGCTCTGGCCCTTGCCGACCGCAAGGTCGATGCCATGCAGGATTTCCATGGCGCCGTAGCCCGCGTGAAGCCCGTCCAGCGTCAGCAGCGGTTCGCCCGCGACCAGCGACAGAATTTCCTCGCGCGGCACGGCGCGCGCCATCGCTTCGGCCTCGCGCGCGACATCGCCGACCGAAAGCACCGTGTCGACGCCGCCCTGCCCGTAGCCGCCCGCGAGGTTGTCGCCGTTCTCAGCCATCACGCCACCCCGAGATAAGCGTCGAGCACACGGGCATCGTCGCGGATTTCGTCCGGCGTGCCTTCGGCCAGCACTTCCCCATGCGCCAGACAGGTGATGCGGTGCGCGAGGTTCATGATGACGCGCATATTGTGTTCGATGACGAGCAGCGTGACGCCAAGCTCAGCATTGGCGCGGCGCAAGCGGTCGATCAGCCCGTTGATCAGCGTCGGGTTGATGCCGGCGGTCGGCTCGTCGAGCAGCAGAAGTTTCGGTTCGTTCATCAGCGCCATCGCGAATTCGAGCAGCTTCTGCTGGCCGAAGCTCAGGCGTCCGCCGCGCTCGTCGTGCTTTTCATACAGGCCAACAAAGGCGAGAAGATCGTTGGCGCGGGTTTTCGTCGCCGCCGGCACCGGCTTCAGCAGAGATATGAGGCCGCCATGCGCTTCGCGGGCGCTGATCGCCATGTTCTCGGCGCAGGTCATCTCGCCATAAATGCGCGTCTGCTGCCAGGTGCGCAACAGCCCGAGCCGCGCGATGGGGCCTGCGCGGAGATGCGATATCGGCTGGCCTTCGAAATAAACCTCGCCGCCATCGACCGGCAATGTGCCGGTGATGCAGCCGAACAGCGTCGTCTTGCCCGAGCCGTTGGGACCGATCAGCCCGGCGATCTCGCCCTGTTTCACTGTCAACGAAATACGATCATTGGCGACAACGCCGCCGAAGCGTTTGGTGACATCGCGCACTTCGAGCATCGCGCTCATGGAGCCGCTCCCTGGCGCGCCGCGCGGCGTTCGGCGATCCAGCCCATGATGCCTTGCGGGAAGAAGACGACGATGACGACGATCAGAAGGCCAAGCGCGACGCGCTGCCAGCCGAGAAGATATGTCCAGAAAAGTTCCTGCGTGATGTGGAAGACTATGGCGCCAAGCACCGGCCCCCAAAGCGTTCCCTTGCCGCCGAGTATCGCCATCAGCACCATCCAGACGCCGAAGGTGGCGCCGGCGAAGGCAACGTCGCGCGGATCGATGAAGCCGATCATGTTGGCCGCAAGCCCGCCCGAAATCGAAAGGAAGAAGGCTGCAATGCACCAGGCGAAGACCTTGATCGGGGTCGTGCGCAGGCCCATCGCATCGGCCTTGTCCTGATCGTCGCGAATGGCGTTGAGCGCGAGGCCGAACCGCGTGCCGTAGAGCCAGCGCAGAAACAGGAAACAGACGATGGCGACCGCAAACAACGAGAAGCAAAAAAAGAACTCGCGTTGCCCAAGCGCGCCGGGATAGAGCGGCAGCGCCATGCCGGAGCCGGCGCCGACATAATCCCACCCGGCCGCAACCTCGGCCGCCGTGATGCCGAGGCCAAGCGTGCCGATGGCGAAGTAGTGGCCGCGAATGCCGAGCAGCGCCGCGCCGAACAGAAGCGCCGCAGCGACGGCAAGCGCCGCGCCGAGCACAAGGCCGAGCGCCAGCGCTTCGAAGTAGGGCAGCCCCGCATCGCGCTGCACGACGGCGGCGGCATAGCAGCCGATGCCGAAGAAGACGATGTTGCCGAAGGAATTGTAGCCCATGCGCCCGCCCAGCATGTCCCAGGTCAGGGCGAAAATGACCATCAACCAGAGAAAGGAAAGCTGCGTGATGAGGCTCGGCGCAAGAAACGGCAAGCCGAGGCCGGCAATGGCGAGCACGCCCATGATGTGCCAGTCGGAGAGCTTCGTCATTTGAGATGCTCCCGGCGGCGCGCAGCGCGCAAATGGCGCCAGACAAGGATCGTCACCATCAGCGCGAAAACGAAGGCGATCTGGAATTCGGTGCCGAGGACGAAGCCGGCGACATTTTCAAGCGCCCCAAGACCGAGCCCGGCGGCCACAACCGCGCCGACATTGCCGACCCCGGCAACGACCACCACCATGAAAGAACGCACCGTGTAGGGCAGGCCCATATAGGGATGGATGGTCCAGGCCATGACGGCGAGGCTGCCCGCTGCGCCGCACAGCGCCGCGTTGAGCGCATAGGTCGCCGCATAGACGCGGCCCGTGTCGATGCCGAGAATGCGCGCCGCACGCGGGTTCTGTGCCGTTGCGCGGATCGCCTGCCCGAGCCGCGCATGGCGCAGGAAGAACCAGAGCGACGCGCCCGCCACAAGCGCCAACGCAAAGGCAATCAGCTTGACCCAGGCGACCGTCACCATGCCGTCGAGGAAATGCAGCGAGCCGAGCCCGGCATCGACCGAGCGCACATCGGCGCCGAAGGACAGATTGGCAAGCTGCTGGATCAGGATGGCAAGGCCGAAGGTCGCGAGGATCGAAATGAAGATGTCCTTGTCGACGACGCGAAAGACGATCGCGCGATAGAGCACCCAGCCGACACCGAACATCACGAGCGCCGACACCGGCACGCCGATGAGCGGCGGCATGCCCCATTGCACCAGCAGGAAGGTCACATAGCCGCCGAGCACCACAAGCTCGCCCTGCACGACATTGACGATGTTGAGCACGCCCCAGACCAGTGCCATGCCATAGGCGGCAAGCGCGAAGATCGCACCGATCAGCAGCCCGTTGACGACGACATCGACGGCGAGCGGCGGGAACTGAACGAAAAGAAGTAGGTTGTCGAGCACGAAACTGCTTTCTTTCGCTCAGCGCTCGCCCCAGGGCGGCGTCGGCCAACGGATTTTCGCCTCGGCGAATTCTTCGGGATAGACGACGACATATTTGCCGTCCTGCACCTGGAAGAGAACCATCGGCTTGGCGACATTCTTGCCCGTCTCGTCGAACTCGATCCTGCCGTAGAAGGTCATCATCGCCGTTTCGGTCAATGCCTGGCGGACGTCTTCGGGATCGAGCGATTTGGCGCGCGCAAAGGCATCGGCATAGACCTGCACCGCGGCGCTCGATTCCGCCGCCTGATAGGGCGCGACCTCGCCATAGGTTTCCTCGTAGAGGCGCGCATAGTCCGACGCGCTGCCGAAAAGATCGTCTTCATAGGTCAGCGTCGATGCCCATTGCGCGGCGCAGAGCGCATATTCGGCGGCCGGTCCGAAATTTTCGGCGATGCGCGCCGAATCGCAATGCGTCAGCGCCAGCATCGGCACATTGACGCGCTGGTCCGCCATCTGGCGGATCGCGAGCGAGGCGCCCTTGTCGTGGCCGGAAATCAGCAGAAGGTCGGGCCGGAGCGCCTTGACCTTCGACAAGGTTGCCGACATGTCGTTGAGCTCCGGCGGCAGCTTGTCGTCGACCACCACCTTCATGCCGTGCCGCTTCATGTCAGCAAGAACGCCGTCGCGCACATCCTGCGAGAAGGGATCGTTCTCGAAGGCCATCGCAACGCGCAGCTTCGACGGGTCGCCGGACAGCCGTGCCGCGATGTCGATGGCGCCGCGCAGATATTCGTCGGTGGTCGACAGCACGGCGAAGAGATAGCGGTAGTTCTTGCGGAAGAGCGAGATCGCCGCGCCGTTGGCCTCGACCATCGGCACGCCGTATTTCTCGGTGACGGGCGCGATGGCTTCGGTGAGGCCCGACGAATAGGGCCCGAGCACAAATTGCACCTTGTCCTGCTGGATCAGCCGCTCGACAAGCTGCGCGCCGCGCGCCGGCGTGGACTCGTCGTCGTAGTAGATGATTTGCAGGAGATAGGGCTTGCCGGCGACCGTGACGCCGCCCGCCGCGTTGATCTTCTCGACGGCGAGGTCGTAGCCCTTGCGCGTGAAGGCGCCGTTGGAGGAATATTTACCCGTAAGCGAGACCGCGGCCCCGAGGCGAATGATGCCGGGATCGTCGGCCGCCGCCGGGCCGGCGAGCAGCGCCAGCCCCAGAAAAATCCCGGAAAACAGCCCTTTCCGCATCGCCTTCTCCCCCGCGCGCCAATCGAACCCGGACCCTTATACCCGTCTTGACGCCCGCATGTGAAATTCCCAGATACACAATGC
Organism: Parvibaculum sp.; assembly: GCF_019635935.1. Lineage (NCBI taxonomy): Bacteria > Pseudomonadati > Pseudomonadota > Alphaproteobacteria > Hyphomicrobiales > Parvibaculaceae > Parvibaculum > Parvibaculum sp. The sequence goes on from NZ_JAHBYN010000001.1 coordinate 1,343,553, forward strand.
CGGATGCCGCAGATCGCGGGTCCGGCGGGGAGGGCGGCCACCGGCCATGACGGCGGCGGCAGAGCGTTCTCCCCCGTCGACAACATCGCTTGAATGAGGATGTTACCAATGCGCAGCTTCGACTTTTCGCCGCTCTATCGCTCGACCGTCGGCTTCGACCAGCTCCAATCGCTGCTCGATTCGGTGACCCGCGACGCCGGCCAGCCGAGCTATCCCCCCTACAACATCGAACGCACCGGCGAACACGAATACCGCATCTCGATGGCGGTGGCCGGCTTTGCCGAGAGCGACCTTTCGCTTGAGGTGAAACAGAACGTGCTGACCATCGCCGGCAAGCGCGCCGAGCCGGAAGGGGCGAACTACCTCTATCAGGGCATCGCCGGCCGCAGCTTCGAGCGCCGTTTCCAGCTCGCCGATCATGTCGAGGTGAAAGGCGCCCATCTCGAGAATGGCTTGCTGCATGTCGACCTCGTGCGCCGCGTGCCCGAGGAACTAAAGCCCCGCAAGATCGAGATTTCGGCAGCGCCCACAGGCCGCAAGACGATCGAGGGCAATCTGGCGACGGCCGCCGACTAAGGCCCGCGCCGACAGGCAAATGCAAGGGACGCCCCGAAAGGGCGTCCCTTTTTTGCGCGCTCAACCGGCCAGCGACAACCTTGTCTCGACAAGGCTCGGGTCGCCCTCGATGCTGTGTCGCGTGAAACCGAGATCGTCGCACATGTCGAGCATGCCGCGGTTCTCGCGCAATACATGGCCGAATATCTCGCCGATGCCGCGCTGGCGCGCATAGTCGATGAGCTTCAGCATCAACGCATAGCCAAGCCCGTGGCCCTGCATGTCGCTGCGCACCAGGACCGCGTATTCGGCACGCTCCCTGTTGGGATCTTCGGAAAGACGTCCCACTGCCGCGAGATGCGCGCGCGTTTCGTCGGTGAAGACGACGAAGGCCATTTCGCGATCGTAGTCGATCTGCGTCAGGCGGGCCGCGAGCTGGCGCGGCAGCCGCTTCAGCGGCGACAGAAAGCGCAACCGCAAATCTTCCGGGTCCGTATGCGCAAGGAGTTCGTCGATCAACGGCGCATCTTCGGGGCGCACCGGGCGCAGCGGAAACGCCCCGCCCTCGCGGCCGGCAAGCGCGCCTTCGAGCGCCGAAGGATAGGGCCGGATCGCAAAACGCGACGTCCCCCGGCTTTTCGGCGGCTGAAGACGAACCCGCGCATCGAGCGCGACGATACCGTCGTGATCGGCCCAGAGCGGGTTGATGTCGAGCTCGACAACTTCGGGATGATCGGCGGCAAGATCGCCGAGCGCCATCAACGCAGCGGAAATCGCCTCGCGATCCGCCGCCGGGCGGCCGCGATAGCCGTCGAGCAGGCGCGAAACGCGGGTGCGCGAAATGAGATCGTCCGCCAGCACCCGGTTGAGCGGCGGCAACGCCATCGCCTTGTCGCGCACCACCTCGACCGACGTGCCGCCCTGTCCGAACAGGATCACCGGCCCGAACGTCGCATCGTCGACAAGGCCGAGAATGAGTTCGAAGGCATCGCGCTTTGCCGCCATGCGCTGCACGGTGAAACCGTCGATCGAAGCGCCCGGACAGGCATGCGACACGCGGGCGAGCATCCGCGACGCCGCTTCTTCCACCGCCGCCGCATCCTCGAGCGCCAGCGCGACGCCGCCGACGTCGGACTTGTGGGTGATGTCGTGCGAGAGAATTTTCAATGCCGCCGGATAGCCAAGCTCATCGGCGATGCGCGCCGCCTCGGACGCCGAGCGGGCAATCCGTGTCTCGACCACCGGAATGCCATAAGCCGCAAGCAACGCTTTCGCTTCCACCTCGCTCAACCATTCGCGACCGGCGGCAAGCGCCGCCGCGACAAGCTTGCGCGCGGTGTCGAGATCGCGTTGCGGCATCGCCGGGCCCGCCGGCGGAATTTCCATCAGCAGGCGCTGGTTGCGGTTGTGCCGGACATGCAGCATGAAGGCGCGCACAGCACCCGTCGGCGTGTCGTAGGTCGGTATCTTGTGGGCGATGAAGGCTTCGCGCGCCGCCTGCGCGCCCTTGTCGCCGAGCCAGTTGGTGAAGACCGGCTTGCTGCTCGCATCCGCCGCCTCAATGACGGCTTCGGCGGCGGCGAGATTGTTGACGACCGCGGTCGGGCAATTCATCACCAGCAGCGCATCGGTGCCGGGATCTTCGAGCAGCGCTTCCATCGCCTGTGCATAGCGCTCGGCGCCGGCATCGCCGATGATGTCGACCGGATTAGCGCGACTCCAGGTGCGCGGCAACACCTTGTCGAGAGCCGCAACCGTCTCATCCGAAATTTGTGCGAGCCGTCCGCCCTGATCGATGACGAAATCGGTGGCGAGCACGCCGACGCCGCCGCCATTGGTCAGGATGCCAAGACGGTCGCCAAGGATCGGGCGGCGCTCGGAGCGCGTCGAAAGCGTTTCGACAGCCTCGAAAAGATCTTCGATACCAAGCTCGCGCAACATGCCGGCACGCCGAAAGGCCGCGTGATAGACCGCATCCGAACCCGCCAGCGCACCGGTGTGGGACGCCGCGGCGCGCGCCCCCGCCGCGTGCCGCCCGGACTTGATGACGATGACGGGCTTCAGGCGCGATGCCTGCCGTCCGGCCGACATGAACTTGCGCGCATCGGTGATCGACTCGATGTAGAGCAGGATGCTTTTCGTCTGAGGATCGGCGGCGAGAAAGTCGAGCATGTCGCCGAAATCGACATCCGACATGCCGCCAAGCGAGGCGATCGACGAAAAGCCGATGCCGCGGCTCGTTGCCCAGTCGAGCACGGCGGTGACGACGGCGCCCGATTGCGAGACAAAGGCGACATTGCCCTTCAGCGGTTGCACATGGCCGAACGAAGCGTTGAGTCCGTTGCCGGGCGCCATCAGGCCGAGACAATTGGGGCCCGCGATGCGCAACAGATGCGGCCGCGCCGCATCCAGCATCTTCTGTTGCAGCGCCCGCCCCTCCGCGCCCAGCTCGCCGAAGCCGGCCGTGATCACGACCGCCGCTTTCGTGCCGCGCGCGCCGAGCGCGGCGATCAGACCGGGCACCGTTTGGGGCGGCGTCGCGACGACCGCGAGGTCGGGCGCATCGGGCAGGCTCTCGACATCCGGCAGAAACTCGACCTCGCCGGCGCGGCCACCATTTGGATTGACGGCCCAGACAGGGCCGTCAAGCCCGGCGCCGGAGAGATTGTTCAGGAGAACGTTGCCGACCGAGCCTGCACGCGCGCTGGCGCCAATCAGGGCGACGGAGCGCGGGGCGAACATGCGGTCGAGATTGCGGATCGACATGGGCACTGCCTTGCGGAAAAGGGGGAGCGGCTGGCGGCGGACCGACGATGGACATAGAGTATGACGAAATTGCAACGGCGGCGCAGGATCGCCTTTCGCCGCATCGGCAGCTTTGAGGGAGATGAAGAGCCATGGCCAGTATTCAGGCGCGCCTGACCGACCGGATGCTGCGGCTGCTGGTCAAGAGCCGCTTCAATCCCCAGGCCGATCCACGCGCAATCCGCGCCCGCACGACGAAGCTTGCACAGCGCTTCGGCGGCGTGCCGCGAGGTGTCCGGGTGGAGAGGGCGGCGGTTGCCGGAATTCCGGCCGAATGGATCCACCCGCAAGTCGCGGACAACGGCAATACGCTGCTCTATCTGCATGGCGGCGGTTATTCGATCTGCGGGCCGGATACGCATCGCGGCCTCGTGGCGCGGCTCGCAAGCGCCGCCAAAATGCGTGCACTACTACTCGACTATCGGCTGGCGTCGGAACATCCGTTCCCCGCCGCGGTCGAAGATGCCTATGCCGCATACAAATCATTGCTGGCGGAAGGGACCGATCCGTCGCGATTGACGGTCGCGGGCGATTCGGCCGGTGGCGGCCTGACGCTGGCGCTCTTGATGAAACTGCGCGATGCGCACGAGCCGTTGCCCGCCGGCGCGGCGTTGCTGTCGCCTTGGACCGACCTAGCGATGTCCGGCTGGTCGCACATTACGCATGGCAAACTCGATCCGATGCTGAGCGTCGATGCGGCGCTGACAGCCGCCCGGCACTATCTGCAAGGCGCGTCGCCGGCAGAACCGCTGGCCTCGCCGCTCTACGGAAATTTCGAGCGCCTGCCGCCGCTGCTGATCCATGTCGGTGCGAACGAAATACTTCTCGACGACAGCCGCCGCGTTGCGGAGAAGGCGCAGGCCGCCGGGGTCGAGGTGACGCTGCGCGTCTGGCCGGGCGTGCCGCATGTGTTTCAGGCCTTCCCCCAGCTCCCGGAGGCGCGCGCCTCGGTGGCCGAAATCGGGGCCTATCTCCATGCCAGGGCGATTACCGGCGGTCCCAGCCGGCGGGCCGCCGACTGACCTCTCAAGCCACTGAAAATAAACATAAAAATTGACCAGTTCCGATGCTGGATCACACGCCGTTTTAGGGCTGTCTTAACTCACCTCCTGTTATGACTGTTTCACCGTATCCGGCGGATGCGGAGAGGAGGCCCGGCTGGGCCGTGGACGAGGGACCGGGCATTTCCGACTTTGGGAAATACCGGTGGGGACATGGGCAACCGCATCTATTCCGGCGTCGGAGACAGCACCTTTCGCTCGTTGATCGGGCCGACGGCGCGCGGCCTCGCCTTGAAGATGTTCGTGCTGCTGGTTCTGATCTCCGCCGTCCAGTCATATGTCGATTACCGCCATCTCCGTGAAATGACGTTCAACCATGTGGCGCAGCGCGCGGCATCGGTGAGCGATCATCTGGCGATGCGCTCGATCCTCGACGACGATTTCGGCATCGCCGAAGCGAGCCAGGCCGTCGCGCGCGAAACGCGCTGGCACGCCGACCTGCTGGCGGTCTATCTCGTCGACGCGTCCGGCCGGCCGCTCGCCGGACACGGCGCCGCGCGCATCGAAGACACGAATTCCTTTCTCGCCGATCCGCTCATCGGCGACATGATCCGCCGGAGCTTTGCCGAGGGCATTGCAGCCGGCTTTGAGACGAGCGCCAACGGCATCGACAGCTGGGCGCATGTCGCGGCCCTTCCCGACGAAGGCCTCGCGACCGTCACCGTGGTCGATCTGCGGCCGGCACGCGCCGAACTCTCGGCCTCCCTCGTCTCCGCCGTTCTGCGGCGCATCGTCACCGCCGCCGCCGTTTCCGTCGCCCTCTTCGTGCTGCTGCATCGCGCCGTCATCGGCCCGATAGCGCGGCTCGCCGGCGCCGTGCGCGCCAGCAGCGCGACCGGCCGCTTCGACGTTCCCCCCGGGATGCCGAAAGGCGAACTCGGCGATCTTGCGGAACTCTTTGCCCGCGTGTTCAAACGCCTGCAATCGAGCCGCGGCGAGAACGAACAACTGGCGCTGGTCGCCAACGGCACCGATGCCGGCGTGCTGATCGCCGACCGGGATGGCCGCATCGTCTGGACAAATGCCGGCTACACGGCCATGACGGGCTTCTCGCATCAGGAACTCGAGGACCGTACGCCGCACGAAATTCTGACCGAACATGCCGGCGCCGGGGCGCCGGCGGTCCTTGCCGAAAGCATCGGCGACGGTGAGGCACGCAACGTCGAAACCATCGGATTGACGCGCGACGGCAAGCAATACTGGGCGACCGTCGAGGTGCGTCCGATCCGCGATATTCAGGGCGAAATCCGCAACTTCATCGTCATCGAGAACGACATCACCGAGATGAAGGAAACCGAGATCGCGCTGAAACGCAGCCGCCAGGAATTGCAGGATCGCGTCCAGGACCTGCAGGTGACCTATGAACAGCTCGAACAGGAGCGCGCCAATCTCGCCCGAACCGCGCAGGACCTGTCGAACGCCAAGGAAGCGGCCGAAAACGCCAATCGCGCCAAGTCGGCTTTCCTCGCCACGATGAGCCATGAACTGAGAACGCCGATGAACGGCGTCATCGGCATTGCCGATCTTCTGTTGTCCAGCGAAATGCCGCCGGTGCAGCGCGAGCGCGTCGAGATGATCCGCGAATCCGGCGAATGCCTGCTTACAATCCTCAACGACATTCTCGATCTCTCGAAGCTTGAGGCCGGCCGGATGATGCTAGAGTGCGCCCCCGTGGCGCCTCGGGAAGTCGTCGAAACGGTCGTCGAGGTGATGCGGCCGAACGCCGAAGAGAAGTCGTTGTCGTTGCACGTCGAGATAAGCGACAACGTGCCCGAGAGCATCGTCGGCGACGCCACGCGGCTGCGCCAGATCCTGTTCAATCTGATCGGCAACGCGATCAAGTTCACACCCGAAGGCCACATCGATGTGACCGTCGATGCGATACCGGACCGCGAAGCCGACGCGATGGAGATTCTTTTCACGGTCCGCGACACCGGCATCGGTATCCCAGAGGCTATGCTGCCGAGTCTCTTCACGCGTTTCCAGCAGGCCGACTCCTCGATCTCCCGCACCTATGGCGGCACCGGTCTCGGCCTCGCTATCGCGCGCGAACTGACGACGCTGATGAACGGAGCGATATCGGTTGAGAGCCGCGACGGCGAAGGCAGCACCTTCCGCGTTCGTCTGCCCGTTCAGGTCGTGGCGGACGCAACCGCCGCGCCGGAAACGCAGCCGCAACCGCAGGAACCCGCGGCCGCGGCCGCCGACGAACCGCACCAACTGCGCGTGCTCCTGGCGGAAGACCAGCCGGTCAACCAGAAGCTGATGATGGCGGTGATGGAACGCCTCGGCCACGACCTGACCATTGCGGAGAACGGCGTCGAGGTTATTCGCAAGCTGCGCGAAGGCAGCTTCGACCTGATCCTGATGGACATCCAGATGCCGCTGATGGACGGCATTCAGGCGACGAAGGTCATTCGCAGCTTCGACGAACCCTGGCACGATATTCCGATTGTCGCCGTTACCGCGCATGCGATGGACGGACATCGCGAGGCCTACATGGAGGCCGGCATGAACGGCTTCGTCTCGAAGCCGTTCAAGATCGATCTGCTGGTGGCCGAAATGGAGCGTACGACGCAGCATCGCCGTCCGGCAGCAGCCGGAATTGGCGGGACGGCGACGGCAGCCGCCGCCGACGCAGCGCCCGATGCCGCGGACCCGCTGGCCGATATGCTGAGCGAACTGGAACGGATGGCCGGTTAGCCGGCGCTGCGGCCCGTCAAGACGTCGAGCTTCTCGGCAATACGGCGGCCCGTCTCGCCGCCATCTCCCGAAATGTTGTTCTCGGAAACCGTCTTCAGCATGCGGATATGCATGTGGATGATATTGCGTTCATCGGCGGATGAGCGTTTACCGCTGCGCAGATAGTCGCAGAAAGAGGCGCCGATTTCGGTGACGAGGTCGTAGCCGAACGAACCGCCCTGCCCTTTGATGTTGTGGGCGATGCCATGAAGCTCGGCAAGCGTTGCCTCGGCCGGTGCGCCGCCTTCGAGACGGGCCCAGACTTCTTCGAGCGCCGCAACATCGTTGGCAAGCTGTTCGCGATAGGTGTCGCGCAAGGCTTCGACCGCAGCCTCGGCTTGCGCAATCAGGCTGTCGTAGTCGCCCGTCGCCTCGTCTTTGGGAAATCCCATGGCTCCACCCACGCTTGCCGGACCGACCGGCTGCCTTGACCTGACGGTAGCGGGGGAGCGTTAAGGAAATCTTGAAAGGACCGGTTTCAACCGGCCGCCAGGGCCAGAAACGCGTCGATTTCGGACGGTTGCGACTGAAAAGACGTCACGAGGCGGACGGTCCGAGCCTGCGCGTCGTCGCCCGGCATCGGCCAGGGATGGAAGCGCGCGCCGCCTTTTCTGAGCCGGGCGATGGTGCTCGTCTGCAGTCTGACGAATATTTCGTTCGCCTGCGGCTCGACGTGAAGCGTCGCGTCCGGCAGTGCGGCAAGGCCCGCGGCGAGACGGCCCGTCATGGCGTTCGCATGCGCCGCCAGCCGCAACCACAAACCGTTTTCCAGATAGGCTTCGAGCTGCGCCGAGACGAAGCGCATCTTCGACAGAAGGTGCCCGGCCCGCTTGCGCCGGAACGCAAGATCGCGCGCCAGCGCCGGATCGAAAACGATCACGGCCTCGGCCGCCAGCGCACCGTTCTTGGTGGCACCGAACGACATGATGTCGATGCCGGCCTTCCATGTCGCTTCGGCCGGCGAAAGCCCGAGCGTCGCCAGCGCATTGGCAAATCGCGCACCGTCCATGTGAACGTGCAAGCCGCGCCCGCGCGCGATTTCGACAAGCGCGCGAATTTCATCCGGCGTATAGACCGCGCCAAGCTCGGTCGATTGCGTCAGCGTCAACGCCGCCGGCTGCACATGATGAACGATGCCGGCCGGAAGTGCCGCCAGCGCCGCCTCGAGTGCGGCCGGTTCGATCCTGGCGCCGGCGCCCGAAAGCGGCACCAGCTTTGCGCCGCCCGAAAACATCTCGGGCGCGCCGCATTCATCGACATGCACATGCGCAAGCTCATGGCACATTACGGCGCCGTGTGGCGGCGTCAGCGCCGCCAGCGCCAGCGCATTGGCCGCCGTGCCGGTGACGACCGGGTAGACCGCCACCTCCCGTTCGAAAATCTCCGAAAACCGCCGGATGAGGCGCGCCGTCACCGCGTCGCTGCCGTAGGAAGCCTCGGTTCCGGCATTCACCCGGGCGAGCGCTGCCAGGATTTCCGGCGCCGCCCCGGCCGCGTTGTCGCTCGTGAAGTCCATAATCGCTCCATCCGATGGGTGGCGGAACCCCGCCACCGGCCAATTCCGGCACTAACGCCTTGATTCCACAAGACAAGTTATAGGTCAGTATTCCTGTCTTATTTGCTTGATTCAAGCCCCCCCGTCTGGCATGATCGCGCCACTGGAAGAGCATCGCTTTTCCGGGCCGACCGGCTGACCGAAACGGGTGCGGCTCGCCTGTCAGTAAGCCCCCGCTCCGGGCAATAGGGAGCACCAAGCAGAAAGCTCCGTCAGCGATGGCGGCACTGCAAGGGTACGCGACAAGGAGTGTGTTGGCCTCGGGCCGAACTCCGGCGCGTGCCGGACATCGGATCGCGACGAGCGATCCGGCAACGATATGTCTCGCCGGATACGGCCGGGACTTTTGCGATAACGCGTGCGATCCGCTAGCGTCCCGCGCTCCGGCAAACGGAGCTTCGGCCTGAAACGCGCCGGGGACAGAAAAGCGCGCGGGCGAGGAACGGACGATGATCGAGGCAACCTGCCTCGGCGCCGGGTGAAGGATGGACGGGCATGACGCAAGAGCGGGAACGGATGGACGGAGCGGCAATGGCGGAACACGCCGGGCTTCCGGCCGCGCAAGGGCTCTATGACCCCCGCAACGAACACGATGCCTGCGGCATCGGCTTCGTCGCGAACATCCACAACATCAAATCCCACAAGCTCGTCGAGGACGGACTGCGGATTCTCGAAAACCTCGAGCATCGCGGCGCCGTCGGCGCGGACCCGAAGGCCGGCGACGGCGCCGGCATTCTGATCCAGATTCCCGACGCCTTTTTCCGCAAGGAAGCTCAGAAGCTCGACTTCACGCTGCCCGCCGAAGGACACTACGGCGTCGGCCACATGTTCCTGCCGAAGGACGAGGCCGAACGGGCCAAGATTTGCGCCCTGACCGAGAAGGTCATCGCGGAGGAAGGCCAGGTTTTCCTCGGCTGGCGCGACGTGCCGGTCGACAATTCCGACCTCGGCTATTCGGTGAAGCCGACCGAGCCTTTTCACCGGCAGGTCTTTGTCGGCCGCGGACCGGCTTGCGCGGATCAGGACGCGTTCGAGCGCAAGCTCTTCGTCATCCGCAAGCGCATCTTCAACACGCTCTTCCACGAGACGGGCTCGATCCCGAAGGGGCTCTATATTGCCTCGCTGTCGTCGCGCACCATCGTCTACAAGGGGATGCTGCTCGCGGCCCAGGTCGGCAAGTACTACACGGACCTCACCGACCCGGACATGGTGACGGCGATCGCGTTGGTGCATCAGCGCTTCTCCACCAACACTTTCCCGACATGGAGCCTCGCCCACCCGTTCCGCATGATTTGCCACAACGGCGAAATCAACACCAAGCGCGGCAACGTCAACTGGATTCAGGCGCGCTATTCGTCGATGCAGTCCGATCTTCTCGGCGACGACCTGAAGAAGCTCTGGCCGATCGCCGTCGAGGGCCAGTCGGACACCGCCTGTTTCGACAACGCGCTCGAACTTCTCGTGATGGGCGGCTATTCGCTCGCCCACGCGATGATGATGCTCATTCCCGAAGCCTGGGCCGGCAATCCGCTGATGGATGCCGAGCGCCGCGCCTTTTACGAATATCATGCGGCGCTGATGGAGCCGTGGGACGGCCCTGCCGCCGTTGCCTTCACCGACGGCCGCCAGATCGGCGCGACGCTCGACCGCAACGGCCTGCGCCCCGCCCGCTATTACGTCACCGATGACGGCTTCGTGATGATGGCCTCCGAAATGGGCGTGTTGCCCGCGCCGGAGGAGAAGATCGTCGAGAAGTGGCGTCTGCAGCCGGGCCGCATGCTGCTGATCGACCTTGAGCAGGGCCGCATCATTGCCGACGACGAAATCAAGGCTGAGCTGGCAAAGCTTCACCCCTATCAGCAATGGCTGAACGCGACGCAGATCCAGCTTGAGGAGATGCCGGCGCCGCTGCATCCGGCAAAGCAGCCGACCTATGCCTCGCTGCTCGATACGCAGCAGGCATTCGGCTACACGCAGGAAGATCTGAAGTTCCTGATGACGCCGATGGCGATGGAAGGACAGGAAGCCGTCGGATCGATGGGTACCGACACGCCCATCTCGGCCCTCTCCTCGAAGTCGAAGCTGCTCTACACCTATTTCAAACAGAACTTCGCGCAAGTGACCAATCCGCCGATCGACCCGATCCGAGAGGAACTGGTGATGTCGCTGGTCTCGTTCATCGGACCGCGCCCGAACCTGCTCGACCTTGAAGGCATGTCGCAGGTGAAGCGCCTCGAAGTGCGCCAGCCCATCCTGACCAACGAGGATCTCGAGAAGATCCGCATGATCGGCGAGGTTGCCGACAACCACTTCCGCACGCAGACGCTCGACATTACCTATGATGTGAAGCGCGGCGCCGGGGAAATGGTCGACATGCTGGAGCGTCTCTGCGCGCGCGCCGAAGAAGCGGTCAAGCACGGCTACAACATCGTCATCCTGTCGGACAGGCTGATTTCGGCGGACCGCGTCGCCATTCCGGCTCTGCTCGCGACCTCTGCCGTGCACCATCATTTGATCCGTCAGGGCCTGCGCACTTCGGTCGGCCTTGTGATCGAAACCGGCGAAGCGCGGGAGGTGCATCATTTTGCCTGTCTCGCGGGCTACGGCGCCGAAGCGATCAACCCCTATCTCGCTTTCGAGACGCTGATCGACATCCTGCCCGATCTCGACGAGGGCCTGACGCAGAAGGAAGCCGAAAAGCGCTACATCAAGGCGATCGACAAGGGTCTGCTGAAGGTCATGTCCAAGATGGGCATTTCGACCTATCAGTCCTATTGCGGCGCGCAGATTTTCGATGCCGTCGGCTTGAAGTCCGATTTCACACAGAAATATTTCACCGGCACCGTCTCGATGATCGAAGGCGTCGGCGTCGAGGAAATTGCCGAGGAAACGTTGCGCCGGCACAGGCTCGCCTTCTCCGATGCGCCGGTCCTGAAGAACGCGCTCGATGTTGGAGGCGAGTATGCCTACCGCATTCGCGGCGAGGACCACGCATGGACATCGGACAGCGTTCGCGACCTGCAGCACGCGGTGCGCGGCAACAGCCAGGACAAGTACCGGGCCTTCGCGCGCCAGATCAACGACCAGAACGAACGTCTGCTGACGATCCGCGGTCTCTTTGAAATCCGCAAAGCCGAGGAAGCGGGCCGCACGCCCATCGCGCTGGACGAAGTCGAACCGGCGTCCGAAATCGTCAAGCGCTTCGCGACCGGCGCGATGTCTTTCGGCTCGATCAGCCGCGAGGCGCATACGACGCTCGCGCTGGCGATGAACCGCATCGGCGGCAAGTCGAACACCGGCGAGGGCGGCGAGGAAGCCGACCGCTTCAAGCCGATGGCGAACGGCGACAGCATGCGCTCGGCGATCAAGCAGGTCGCGTCCGGCCGCTTCGGCGTGACGACGGAGTATCTCGTCAACTCGGACATGATCCAGATCAAGATGGCGCAGGGCGCAAAGCCCGGCGAAGGCGGCCAGTTGCCGGGCCACAAGGTGGACGCGGTGATCGCCAAGGTGCGTCACTCGACGCCGGGCGTCGGCCTGATCTCGCCGCCGCCGCATCACGACATCTATTCGATCGAGGATCTGGCGCAGCTCATTTTCGACCTGAAGAACACCAACCCGGCGGCCCTCGTCTCGGTCAAGCTCGTCTCCGAAGTCGGCGTCGGCACGGTCGCGGCCGGCGTCTCGAAGGCGCGCGCCGACCATGTGACGATCTCGGGTTTCGAGGGCGGCACCGGCGCCTCGCCGCTGACCTCGATCAAGCATGCGGGCAGCCCCTGGGAAATCGGCCTTGCCGAAACGCACCAGACGCTGGTGATGAACCATTTGCGCGGCCGCATCGCGGTGCAGGCCGACGGCGGATTGCGCACCGGACGCGACGTCGTCATCGCGGCGTTGCTGGGCGCCGACGAATTCGGCTTCGCGACCGCGCCGCTGATCGCCGCCGGCTGCATCATGATGCGCAAGTGCCACCTGAACACCTGCCCGGTCGGCGTTGCAACGCAGGACCCCGAACTCCGCAAGCGCTTCGTCGGCACGCCCGAGCACGTCATCAACTACTTCTTCTTCGTCGCCGAGGAAGTGCGCGAGCTGATGGCCGAGATGGGCTACCGGAAGTTCGACGAAATGATCGGCCAGATGCAGATGCTCGACAAGCGCAAGGTCGTCGAGCACTGGAAGGCCAAGGGTCTCGATTTCTCGAAGCTGTTCCACAAGCCCGAAGCGCCGAAGGGCGTCGCGATCTTCCACTGCGAAAAGCAGGACCACAAGATCGTGGACGTGCTGGACCGCAAGCTGATCGCCGCCGCAAAGGAGGCAATCGAAGCCCGCAAGCCCGTACAGATCGAAATGCCGATCCGCAATACCGACCGCACGACGGGCGCGATGCTTTCGGGCGAGATCGCGAAACGTCACGGACATACGGGCCTGCCCGACGACACAATCCATGTGAAGTTGAACGGCACCGCCGGGCAAAGCTTCGGCGCATGGACCGCCGCCGGCGTGACGCTGGAGCTTGAAGGCGAGGCCAACGACTATGTCGGCAAGGGCCTGTCGGGTGGGCGTCTAATCGTCTATCCGCCCTCCAATGCGCGCATCGTGCCGGAAAAGAGCATCATCGTCGGCAACACGGTGCTTTATGGCGCAATCGCCGGCGAATGCTATTTCCGCGGCGTCGCCGGCGAGCGCTTCGCCGTGCGCAACTCGGGCGCCATCGCCGTTGTCGAGGGCACCGGCGATCATGGCTGCGAATACATGACCGGCGGCATTGTCGTCGTTCTTGGCGAGACGGGCCGCAACTTCGCGGCCGGCATGTCGGGCGGCATCGCCTATGTGCTGGACGAACACGGCATGTTCGAGCGTCGTTGCAACCTTGCCATGGTCGATCTCGAACCGGTGAAGGAAGAACACGACATCATGGAACGTCGCCGCCACCAGACAGGCGACCTCGAAAGCCATGGCCGTGTCGACGTGATGACAGACATGACGCGTTTCGACTCCGAACGTCTGCACCAGTTGATCGAGAACCACGCGCATTACACCAATTCGTCGCGCGCGCGCGCCATTCTCGACGATTGGGAGGCCATGCTGCCGAAATTCCGCAAGGTAATGCCGGTGGAATATCGCCGGGCCTTGAGGGAAATGCAGAAGGCGCAGGAAACCGCGCAGGCAATGGCCGCAGCAGGAGAATAAGAGTCGTGGGAAAGATTACCGGTTTCCTGGAAATCGACAGGCAGGACCGCAAGTACCTGCCTGCCGCCGACCGCATCAGGAACTACAACGAGTTCGTGATCCCGCTCGCCGAGGACGCCCTGCGCGACCAGGCGGCGCGCTGCATGGATTGCGGCATTCCCTATTGTCACAATGGCTGTCCGGTCAACAACCAGATTCCGGACTGGAACGACCTCGTCTATCGCGACGACTGGGAAGAAGCCTGCCGCAACCTCCACTCGACCAACAACTTCCCCGAATTCACCGGCCGCATCTGCCCCGCGCCCTGCGAGGCAAGCTGCACGTTGAACCTCACCGAAGCGCCGGTAACGATCAAGACGATCGAATGCGCCATTGTCGACCGCGGCTGGAAGGAAGGCTGGATTGCACCGCAGCGCCCGGCCGCGAAAACCGGCAAGAAGATCGCCATTGTCGGCTCAGGCCCCGCAGGCCTTGCCGCCGCGCAACAGCTTTCGCGGCGCGGCCACGAGGTGCATGTGTTCGAACGGCAGGCCAAGGCCGGCGGATTGCTGCGCTACGGCATTCCCGACTTCAAGATGGAAAAGCATCACATCGACCGCCGCATCGCCCAGATGGAGAAGGAAGGCACGATCTTCCACTACGGCGTCCATGTCGGCGTCAACAAGAGTGCGAAGGATCTCGACCGCGAGTTCGATGCCGTGCTGCTGACCGGCGGCGCCGAAAAGCCGCGCGATCTCGAAGTCGAAGGCCGCGAGCTTTCCGGCGTTCATTTCGCGATGGAGTTCCTGCCGCAGCAGAACCGGCGCGTCTCCGACGAACCCATCGGCCAGGTCGAACCGATCCTTGCCGGCGGCAAGCATGTCGTCGTCATTGGCGGCGGCGACACCGGCTCCGACTGCATCGGCACATCGTTCCGTCAGGGTGCTGTTTCGGTGACGCAACTCGAAATCATGCCGGCGCCGCCGGAAAAGGAAAACAAGCTGCTGACCTGGCCGGATTGGCCGCTGAAGATGCGCACATCCTCAAGCCAGGCCGAGGGCGCGGCGCGCGACTTTGCGGTGATGACGCGGCGTATCCTCGGCAAGGACGGGCATGTCCGTGCCATCGAATGCGTCCGGGTCGATGAGAAAATGCAAGCCATCCCCGGCTCCGAATTCGAAATCAAGGCCGACCTCGTATTGCTCGCGATGGGATTTGTGCATCCTGTCCACGAGGGCATGCTGGCGGAACTTGGGCTGCAGCTCGACAAACGCGGCAATGTCGCCGCCGACACGGCGACCTACAAATCGTCGCTCGACAGGATTTTCGCCGCCGGCGACATGCGCCGCGGCCAATCGCTTGTCGTATGGGCCATTCGCGAGGGCCGGCAGGCTGCCCGCGAGGTAGACCTGTTCCTGATGGGGGAAACGACATTGCCGCGCTGACCGACAAGCGCCACGCAAAACGGAAAAGCCCCTGTGAGAACCCTCGCAGGGGCTTTTCGATTTTTTGGAATGAACGGGCAAGAGATGAGAAAGATGAAACCGGCAACTGGCGACTATGTCGAGGGCGTCCGCGTCATGCTGCCGCTGCTCCCCGGCGCCGTTCCCTTCGGCATGATCGCGGGCGCGGTTGCGGCCGAGGCGAAATTCGGCGCCGCCGCCGGGATCGGCCAGTCGATCGTCATTTACGCAGGCGCGGCGCAGCTTGCCTCGACCCAATTGATCGCCGACGCCGCGCCGGCCCTGATCGTGGTGCTGACAGGCCTTGTCATCAACCTGCGCTTTGCGATGTACAGCGCCTCGCTGGCGCCGCATTTCGCCGGCCTCTCGCTCCGCCGCCGCGCGATGCTCGCCTATCTGATGACCGACCAGTCCTATGCGCTCGGCATCACGCGCTATACCGCCGACAGCGAAATAACCGCGCGCGCAAAGGCCCGCTTCTATCTCGGCGGCGCGATCGCCATGTGGGTCGTCTGGCTGGCGGCGACGGCGGCGGGCTTCACGCTCGGCAGCCGTGTGCCGCCCAGCTGGTCGCTCGACTTCTTCGTGCCGTTGAGCTTTCTGGCGCTGCTGGTGCCGGGCATTCGCGACCGCGCCGCCGGCCTTGCCGCCGTGACCGGCGCGACGGTGGCCGTCGCCGCCTCGGGCCTTCCCTTCAACCTCGGCCTGTTTCTCGCCGCCGCCTGCGGCATCGCGGCCGGATATTTCTGCGAAACGCGATGGACGCCGAAAAAGCCGCAGCAGGGAGAGAACTGATGGACACGACAACGCTCTGGCTGACCATCGCCGCCATCGGCATCGGCACGTTCGCGCTGCGCTTTTCCTTCATCGGTCTGTCGGGAATGCTCGCGCTGCCGGGGCCGCTGACGCGCGCCTTGCGTTTTGTGCCGGCGGCCGTGTTGAGCGCGATCATCCTGCCGGCGGCGCTGCGCATGCCCGAGGGCGGTCTCGATATCGCAATCGACAATCCGCGCCTGATCGCCTGCGTCCTTGCCGCGGGCGTGGCGTGGGCGACGAAAAGCGTACTGGCAACCCTTGCCGTTGGCATGGGCGCGTTGTGGGCGCTCCAGGCGCTGATGTAAACCGATCTTAGCCCGGACCGCCGCCAAGCCCGCCGCGCAGCAACCTTGCGCCTTCCCGCGCCCGGGCGCGCTCGCTGTCGACCCGCAACTCGAATTCGGCCCAGCTCGCGCCGCGCAGCTCATCGACCTTCCCGCGCGCCGCAAGCGACGGCTCGGTGAAGCCGCTCGCCAGCATGCGCTCGTTCCACGCGACCGAAAGCGCCACCACCGTGTCCTGAACCGGCCCGACGCCGAACCCGTTGACCCAGGTGACAAGGCGTTCGCTGTTGAAGACAAGCATGATCGCCAGTGTGATCCACAAGGCCCGCGCGAAGCGCGCGACGGCGCGTCGCGTATGCTCCGCCGTCTGCAACTCGACGCGCGAGGCGGCTTCCCATCCGTCTTCGAGGTCCGTTTCGATTTCGCGAATGAGATCCAGCATGGTTCGGCCTCAGAACTGGAAATAGATGAAAGGCGCGACGCCTTCGGGCGCAACCGCCCAGATCAGCCAGATGCCGCCGCCGAGAATGAGCCCGAGGATGGGCGACGGCAACCATTGCAGCCCCTGCGCCAGCCAGCGGCCGAGATCGCGCGGCGTGAACTGGAAAAGCATCGCAAGCGCAATCAGGCCAACCAGGAACGGCGTCGCATACTGGCTCGGATCCGACCAGCGCGCAAAACCCGCAAGATAGCTGCCGGCCGTCGAGAAGCTGTCGGCGCGGAAGAAAATCCACGCAAAGCAGACCAGATGAAAGGTCCAGAAAACGCCGACGATGTGCTGTGCGCCATGCCCGATCGCGCTGGCGATGCCGCCGGCCTCGCTGTTGGGGGGCGCGAATTCGTCGAGCCTGCGCCGCACATAGCGCTCGATGCCCAGCATCGCACCATGGAAAGTGCCCCAGAAAACGAACGTCCATGCCGCGCCGTGCCAGATGCCGCCGAGAAACATCGTCAGGAAGAGATTGCGATAGGTCCGCGCCTCGCCCTGTCTGTTGCCGCCAAGCGGCTTGTAGAGGTAGTCGCGCAGCCAGGTCGACAGCGAGATGTGCCAGCGTCGCCAGAAGTCCTGCAGGCTCGACGCGCGATAGGGCTGGTTGAAGTTTTCGAGAAAACGATAGCCAAGCAGCGCCGCAACGCCGATGGCGATGTCGCTATAGCCCGAAAAGTCGCAATAAATCTGGATCGCGTAGCCATAGACGCCGATCAGCAGGTCGAGCGCGCTGACCGCCGTCGGGTCGAAAAACACCGGATCGACCAGCTCGGTCGCCAGATAGTTCGCGATCAGCATTTTCTTGGCGAGACCGGACAGGATCAGCACCGTGCCGACGCCGACATGGGCGCGTGTCAACGCCGGCGCGCGATGCAACTGCGGCAGGAAATCCGCCGCCCGCACGATCGGGCCGGCGACAAGCTGCGGAAAGAACGAGATGTAGAGCATCACATTGGCGAGCGACCGCTCCGCCCGCACATGACCGCGATAGACGTCGACGACATAGGAGATGCCCTGGAAGGTGAAGAACGAAATACCCACCGGCAGGATCACCTGCATGAAGGGCAGGTCGCGCTCGAGCCCCACCATCTCGAGAAGCGTCGAAAGCGAGGTGAGAAAGAAGCCGTAATATTTGAAGAAGCCGAGGATCGCGAGACCGCCCGTCACCGCGAATGTGACGATCAGTTTGCGCAGCACGGGATGCGCCGTGCGCGCAAGGCCGAGACCGGCCGTATAGTTGATGAGGGTCGAGACGAGGAGCAGGCCCATGAACCGCCAGTCCCACCAGCCATAGAAAAAATAGCTGGCGGCCAGCAGCACGAGCTTGCGCCAATGCGGCGTCCAGCGCGCAGCCCAACTGACCGTGAAAACGATCAGAAAGAAAATCCCGAACTCTATGGTCGGAAAAAGCATGCCGCCCCGTCACCCGCACTCGAACAGAAGTCGCCCAGCCAACCATCAGGGGGGCATGACGGAACCAGACGCATCATCCTCGTCCGGGCCGAAAAGCTCAATAATTCCCTTAACTTATGGTTAACCACCCAAACCGGCTCACGGCCGGCAGATACCGCCTTTCGCCGTCTCGCGGGCGCCCATCAGCGCCGCCCACAACGCCTCGCTGAGACGCGCCGCGCCGTCCGGCCGCAAATGCACCCGGTCGGTATAGGCAAGCGGCGGCGTTTCCATGGCCCAGCGATGCACGCTGCAGCGCCCGCCCATCGCGGCTTCGCCGTCCCAGTAGAACGCGCCATCCTCGGCGGCGAGCGCGCGCATCGTCTCGCGCAGCGGGCCAAGCTTCGGCGGTGTCGCCCATCCGTCGCCGCAAGCCTCGCCCGTGCCCTGTCGCGCGCCGTCGAAGGGACCGAGCAGCGCGAGCGACGCGCCGGGTGCGGCGGCCCGGATGCGATCGATCAGGCCACCCAGCAGCGCCTTGTGCGCGTCGAGATCAAGACCGTTGTCGAAACCCTCATTGGTCCCATAGCCGAGAATGACGAGATCGGGTGTCAGTGCGGCAAGCTGTGCATCGACAATTTCCTTGTCCCAGCGCTCGGTGATGGTGGCCGTCGCCGCGACGATGCCATGACTGTCGTAGCGAATGCCCGCGTGGCCATCAGGGGCGGCATGCGCAATCGACCAGCCGAGAAGGTGGACGGGACCGTTGCCCGCCGGCCAGAGCGCGGCGCGATTTGCGGCGGCTGGAAGCGTCAGGCGCACAAGGCCCGGCGCGGCGCGGCGTGTCGACAGGCGAAAGGGCGCCGCGTCCCCGAGCTTCAACATGACCGCCCCGGTGTCCGGCCCGCCGGCGACTTCCAGCGTCAGCGCCGAAAAGGGCGCATCGGCGGTCATTGTCATCACCGCATCGTGACCGTCGGCGCTGGCGCGAAATCCCTGAATGCCGAAGGGGCCTTCGGTCGTACGCAACAAACTCGAAACGACCACCCAGGGCCCGCGCATCGAAAGCGCAAAGCCGTCGGGCGCATAATACCGGAAGGGAACGCCCGGCATCAGCCCGCGCCCGGCATCGCCGAAACGCGCCTGCCAGCGCGCGCGCATTGGGCGCGTCAGATGATCGAGCGAGATATGGCTGTCGCCGAGATGCAGCACCGTGATCGGATAGCTGCGCGTTCCCGCGTCAACCGCGTCGATTGCCGCATGAAAGGACTGAAGACCCGGAGGCGGCGGCGGGCAGTCGCCGGCATGAGCGGGCGCAATGCAGAGAGCAAGTAGGATCGCCGCCGCGAAACGCGCGGCGCGGGCGCGGGCGCGGGAAGTATCAGTTGACCGGGCCGGTCCAGCGCCAGTCATCGGATCTGCCGGGGCGTCTGCCGGATGTGTCATAGACAAACGGCTCCTGCGCAACGGGTTGCTCTGCCGCAGGCACTTCCGGCGCAGAAATCTCGGCCCGCAATTGCGGCGGCGCTTCGGCAACGCGAACGGGCCCCCCGCCGGTTTCGACATCGGCGAGCATCGCCTGCGCCACGCGCTCGCCCAGCAACTCGTATCCCGGCATCGTGAAGTGAATGCCGTCCTCGGCGCGCAACAACCGCGTGCGGCCGAAACGGTCGGCGCCGTAGGCCGTGTAGCCGCCTGTTTCGTCCGTGGCCAGACCATCGGTCCTGACGAAGGAAACGCCGTTGATGCGTGCCCGCTCCTCGAAAATTTCGTTGAACTGCGCCATGTCGCCGCCGAAACGCGGGCTGCGCATCACCGGCAGTTCGAGCCAGTAGATGCGGGCGCCGGTCGCTTGCAGCGTCGCCGTGAACGCGTCGACGCGGCGTTCGTAGATTTCGCGCCAACCCGGCTCGAAAAGCGCATGGCGCTGGCCTTTTTCGACGATCGGCTGGCGGTCGTTGGTGCCCATGACGACGACCGCGATGTCGATGCGCGTTTCCGCCGCGATGTCGCGCACCGCTTCGTTCCAGTCGTAGTAATCGGCACGCGAAAAGCCGGTGGCGACGCGCGATTTCTTGATGACGGTGAAACGCTTGTCCTGACGGAGCACATGGTAGAGCCCCGCCCAAGTGCCGTCGCCGAGCGAGTCGCCCATGACGACGACATTGTAACGTCTTGATTCCGAAGGTTTTTCGGCGGCGCGCGGCGGCGCCTCGTCTTCGACCAGCGCGGCGCTTTCGACATGCACCGGCGTCAATTGCATCGGCTGCGCGGCAACGGCGGTCCACCAGAACAGCGCCAGCGGCAGCACGAGCGCCATCAGCAGCGCGAGACGCGACCGTTGATTTTCCTGCACTTTTGCTTGTGTTTTCGCGACGCCCCGATGCATCGAATACCCCGAATACTCCCAAATACGTCCCGCAACGGGACGTTTTCAGCCGCTGAATGGCCGCAACCCGCCCCTTGTCCTGCAGAGCCCGTGCCCCGACCCGCGCCTCAAAACGAGACAAAGTCTAGTCGGCACATAAAGGATTGCCTAGACAGGGCCATGATACGCCCACTGGATTGGCCGGGGATAAGTGCGGCGACCGCTCAGGAAAACGGGCCTTCTGTCATCGATCTGTCAAAAAACTGTCACGAACACGCTCGCGCCACCTGTGCGCGGCAAAAGACCCCGGGGATAAATCGCGGGGAAAAATAATCTATCCCCGCTTTCGGGAGCGACGCTCAAACAGCGCTCCGCAAAAGCTCCGAGACGACGCGCTCAAGGTCCTTCAGCGAGGCGCAGGTGACGGCCTTGTCGCAATAGGGCTGGAGCTTTCGCATCTCGCTGTCGCCCGAATTCCACATCGTGCGCGGTTCCGGGTTGAGCCAGACGACGCGGCGTGCCCGCGCATGGATCTTTTTTAATATGTCGCCACGCGGATCGCCATAATTCGAGCGCGCATCGCCGAGAATGAGAACCGTGGTACGATGATCGATGTCGTCGAGCGCGATTTCCTCGAAATCCATGAAGGACTGGCCGTAGTCGGTCGAGCCGCCGCCATGCTCGCGCAAGACCTCGACCAGCGCCTCTTCGAGTTTCTCGCGCTCGAAGAGCGATGTCGTTTCGCCGAGCCGGCCGGAAAAGGCAAAGCTGCGGACACCCGGCAGCACTTCCTGCAACGAGTAAAGGAACATCAGCAGGAAACGCGCGACCTGCGCCACCGACCCGGAAACGTCGCAAACCGCCATCACCTTGGGGCGGTCGATTTTCGTCCGCTTCCAGACGGTGTGAAACATCAGCCCGTCAAATTCGATATTGGCGCGGATGGTGCGGCGCACGTCGAGCACGCCGCGTCGCGACACTTTCTTGCGGCGCGAATGCAGCGCGATCAGGCGCTTGGCCATCTTGCGCACCAGTTCGCGCATGATCCGCATGTCGGAACGGTCGATATTGGAAAGCCGTACCTGCGCCAGAACTTCCTCGCGCAACTGGCGGCCCGAATTGGCGGTGAAGATTTCGAGCTGCTTCTCGACATAGTCGCGCACCTGGCCGCGCAAGCCCTCGCGCGCTTCCGCAAGCCGCTCGGCGCCCGCCACATTGCCGTCGCGCTCGCGCCGTTCGATTTCCTCGTTGAGCCCGTCGAGCCCCATCAACTCCATGATGCGGCGCGTGAACATGCCGCGCTGCGTGAAGAGACGGATGCGGTTGAGCTGCGCCTGACGCGCGCCCTCGGCCAGCGCCATCTGAAGCTCGGCCTGGTCGCCGCGTTCGAGCAGCGCGGCGAGATCGGCGGCAGGCGAAGGTTCGCCACCCTCCCCCGGCTCGCCGCCCATGCCGCCCGACCCCGGCGCCGACGGACTGCCCGATTGCTGCGGCGACCCGTCCTCGCCCTCGCCGCCTTCGGCTTCCGCTGTTTCGGCGGCATCCGCGCGGTCGTCATTGGCGGCGGGCGGACGGCTCTTGAACTGGTCGAAAGCAAAGAAGGCGTCGAAGGTTTCTTCGAAGGCGGCTTTCTCGTCTTCGCTTTTCGCCAGCACTTGCGCCAGCGCATCGCGGAGCGTCATGCGGTCGTCGAGCCCGACCAGCCCGACGACGCGGCCGGCATCGATCGATTCCGAGGTCGAAACGCGGACATCGGCCGAACGCAACGCGCGGATGAAATCGCCAAGGACTTCGGTCATGGGCGCTTACCTCGCCTGCACCGCTTTCGTCACCAGCGCATTGATCTCGCCGTCGACATTGTCGATGTCGTCCTGGAATTTCAGCAGCACATTGAGCGTGTTGCGGACGAGATCTGCGTCGAGCTCGCGGGCGTGCAGCAGCACAAGCGTGCGCGCCCAGTCGATGGTTTCGCTGACGGCGGGGAGTTTCTTGAGGTCGAGCGTGCGAAGGCCCTGCACGAAGGCGACAAGCTGGCGGCGCAGCTCCTCTTCCACTTCCGGCACGCGCGAGCGGATGATGCGCTGTTCGAGATCGGTGTCGGGAAAGGGGATATAGAGATGCAGGCAACGGCGCTTCAGCGCGTCGCCGATTTCGCGCGTGTTGTTGGAGGTGAGGAACACGATCGGCGTCGTGCGCGCCTTGATCGTGCCGAGCTCGGGCACCGAAATCTGATAGTCCGACAGAAGCTCGAGCAGGAAGGCTTCGAACTCGTCGTCCGACTTGTCGATCTCGTCGATCAACAGCACCGCGCCGCCCGGCTGCCACAGCGCCTTCAGGAGCGGGCGCGGCTCAAGAAATTCCTCGGAGAAAAACGTGTCGTCGAAATCATGCAGCCGCGTCATGGACTCTTTCAGACCCTTGGCGCCGGCCATCAGGTCGCCGAGCTTTTCCTTCAGCACCTGCGTGTAGAGAAGTTGCTTGCCGTATTTCCACTCGTAAAGCGCCTTGGCCTCGTCGAGCCCCTCGTAGCATTGGAGCCGGATCAGCGGCTTGCCGAGAAGTTCGGCGGTCGCCTTGGCAAGCTCGGTCTTGCCGACGCCGGGCGGACCTTCGACCAGCAGCGGCTTTTGCAGCCGCTCGGCAAGAAAAATCGAGGTGGCGATATGGGCGTTGCAGATATAGCCGCGCGTCTCGAAGCCCTTGCGGACCGCTTCGATCTCGGCGGGTGCGTTTCTCTCGTTGCTCAAGCGATCATCGAGGGACGGAAAACCGCCCCTTCCCTGCGTTAACCTGTTGCGATTGCTGCGAGCGTAGCACAGGGGAGAAAGAGACGGACAACGCCAAAACAAACGGCGCCCTGAACAAGGTTGAACGGCCAGAGCCGCGCGGCTCAGCGCTTGTCTTCGGCCGCTGCCGGCCGGTCGGCCGGTTCCAGACTGAGCAATATCTTCAGAACCAGGCCGATCGATCCGACCGACCCCGATGGGCCTGCCGCCCGCGCCAGCGCCATGCCTTCGACGATTGCGATCAGCGTGCCGCTATATTGTTCGATCGGCATCGGCGCGGCCTTGCCTTGCAGACGGAAGATTTCGCCGATGACGGCCGCCAATGTGCGGCGGTGACGCTCGATGACCTTTTCGAAAGCGACCGCGAATCCGGGGTTTCGCCGCGATTCAAGCTGCAACTCCATACCGAGCATGGGTAGGTCGCGCCTGCCGTCCGGGCCGGCGTCGTCGAAGCGGCCAAGAAATCCTTCGAGAATTTCGGCGATCCGGTCGGGCGCCCCGCGAACCGCTTCGAGAATGTTTTCGAGGTCGGCGACCTGCAGCGCCAATGTCCCGGTCAGCAATTCGAGAAAGAGCTCCTCCTTGCTGGAAAAATGCGCATAGACCGCTCCCTTGGTGAAACCGGCCTCCGCGGCGATCCGGTCGAGCGAGGCTCCCGGATAGCCGCCTTCCGAGAAAACTTTCTGCGCCGCCGCGAGCAGGGCCGCGCGTGTGCGGACCTTGCTCTCGGGCCGGGTCAACCGCTGCCGTCGTTTCACCTGCGTGTCGTTCATATCGGCCCGCCAATCGAAGGGTATTGACATACCAGTTGGTATTTAGATACTAAATGGTATGTCAACGAAGGCGCCTTTTCAACCGCCTTGGAAAATGCGGGGCAAAAAGCCCGGACGCCATGCTGCACATCATTCGTCGAAAGGACACCCCATGAGCATCCTTCAATCCGCAATCGCCAGGCACATTGCCGCTGCAGGGCTCTGCGCCGGCCTCGCGATGACGGGAGCGCCCGCGCAGGCGGACGCGTTGAAGATGGGCGCACTGCCCGGTCACTCGCTGGCCGCCAACAACACGCGCGATACGCCATGGTGCGAACTCGGCCCGGCAATCGGCACGCCGCCCGACGTTGTGGTGCATGTTTTCAATTCGACCAACTCCCCCATCCCCTGCACCACGGAAGTGAGCGACAAATTCGACCTGAAGGCGCTGGCGGAAAAATACGGGGTGCCCGCCCTGATGCTGAATCCGGCACGCTTCTGGATTGCCGACAAGGTGATGTTCTACAAGGCCGGCGACGTGATGGATGCCGATGGCGTCAAGCTGACCTGGGCGGCCGAAATGACCGCCGCCGCCGCCGCGAACATCACGCGCGCCAAGCCATATGAGTATGTCGAGATCACGCGCGACACGCTTTGGTACTTCGAGAAGGACCGGCCCGTCTTCCTGATGCGCCAGCCCGACGGCAAGGTGTGGGTGATGCAGGTCTACAGCCACAACACCGACAAGACGCTTTCGTCCGCCAATATGGCGCAGCTCGGCGACCGGTTGAATCTTCCCGAGGGCTGGACCTATGACGTGAAGGTGCTGTCCGAGCCGCTGCTGATCGAACCGGCGCGCGCCGAAGGCGTTGCCCATATCATCCGCGACGAGTTCGAAAACACCTATCAGGGCTGCGGCTTCGACGCCTCTTGCAGCTATATTCCGTGAGCCGGTTCCGGCTTGCGGATCACCCAAAGGCGGCGCGGATGACCTTGCCGACGACGGCGGCCTGATCCGCGGCGCCGAGCTTCGACTTGATGCGCGAGAAATGCGTACGGACGGTCGCCATCGAAAGTCCCTCCGAGCGCGCAAAGGCGGCAAGGCTTGAGCCCTCGGCAAAAGACGCCGCAAGCTCCGCCTCGCGCGGCGAGAGGCCATACCAGGCGCGAAGCGCATCGCGGTCGATCCGGCGGCGGCGTCCTTCCTCGAAGATCCGGACAAGCGCGATCGGCGGCGCGCCGGAGCCGTCGGCCGGCGGCTGGATGCGCTCGCAGCGCAGAAGAAAAACCTCGCCCTTGCCGTTCGCGACGCGGCCATAGCGGTCGGCGGGCCCGAAATTGTTCCCGGCGCTGACCAGTCCGAAAGCCTGATCCATCAGGACCGAAAGCGCGTCCTCGCTCTGCGTATCGGCGCCGGTGAGCCGCCCGTTCTTGTGGGCAAAGACGCCGCCGCTCTCCAGCACCCGGCGCGCCCGGCGATTGGCGAGGATGACATGCCGGCTGGCGCTCAAGAGCAGCATCGCCTCCGGCGCGTCGGCAAAAAGAAGCGCCAGCCAGTCATGCTCGATCTGCTCCTGCGTGACGAGGGCGCCGAATTCGAGCCGCCGCTCCATGAAATGCCAGACCCAGTCGGGATCGTGATCGCGCGCCCATTCGAAAAGCTGGTCGAAGCGTTCGTTCATGTGCGGCTGGACGAATTCCGCGAGTTCACGCGAATAGGCGTCGCTGAGCTGCTGTTTTTCGGCCGCGCTGCGGGAAGTCGCGCCGGTGCGCCGCCGCACGAACTGGCCGATGCTGGCAAGCGCCGCCGCGGCCTGCGGCGAGAGCGGCTGGAGGCGCTGCCAGGTGTCGGGAAGTCCCTGCCAGACATGAAGATGCGCCCGCCCGCCGACGCGGCGCAGCCCCTCGACAAGCAGCCGCGCATCGTCGAGCAGGATGTCGTCGGCGCCGGCATGGATCAGCGTTTCGGGCAGGCCGGAAAGCTCGCCGAAAACCGGCGAGGCCAGCGGATGACGGGGATCGGCGCCCTGCAGATAGTCGATCGTCAGCATGGCCAGCAACTCGACATCGGAGGCGAAGCGGCCGGTGCGGATGTTCTCGACATAGGAACCGCCCGACATCGTGAGATCGACCCAGGGCGTGAGCGCGACGAAACCGGCGGGCATCGGCGCACCCTCGTCGCGCAGCGCGATGAGGGCGGCAAGCGCGATGCCGGCGCCGGCGGTGTCGCCCATCACGACGAGCTTCGAGGGCGGGACGCCGCGCGCCAGCAGCGCCTTGCAGGTCGCGACCACATCCTCGATGGCGAGCGGAAAGGGATGTTCGGGCGCCAGCCTGTAATCGACCATCAGCACACGGCCGCGCGCATTGCGGGCCACCTGGTCGGCAATGACGCTGTGCATCGGCCCCCGGTTCATCGCGAAGGTGCCGCCATAGACATAGAGGACCGTCGGGCCGTCGGCTTCCGCCGCGCCGCACCAGACGGAAGGCCGCGGGAAGCCCGCCGCCTCGGCAAGTGGAATGGTCTCGACAGTGTTCTCCATCAGCGCCCCGCCAGCAGGGACCCGTTATCCCCGAGCTCCACCCTATCATCACTTTTGATGAGGACAGAACAGGCAAACCGGCTCTATCCCTTGTGAAAAGGGGCGGTTTCGCCACCGGCGTCGCAGGGAGGGCAGACCGATGACCAAGCGGATCGAGGGCACGCGGCGAGCGGGGGTCTGGCGTCGCGCCGCGGCGCTGGCGGCCATTGCGGGTCTGGCGCTGGCAGGCGCCGCGCAGGCAAACGATGTCGACGGCGCGAGCGACCACCCGCTGCTCAAGCGCTACGAAGACTCCATCATCATCGGCTATCACACGCGCGCCTACGACGAATTCGACATTGCGACCGGCCCCCACCGGAGTTCCGCCTCGAAACTCACCGACGCCCAGACCGTCGAAGGCGCGCATACCCGCATTCTCTATGTGGCGCCGGAGGGGCGTTCGACACTTGAGGTGATGCGCAACTACCGGAAGGAACTGGCCGACGCCGGCTTTGAAACCATCTTCGAATGCGGCGGCGCGGAATGCGGAAACGGTCCCGATGCGCCGCGCGCCGGCTCCTATCTGATTACCAGCGCCCTTCTGAAGCGCGTGCCGCTGACCAATATGGGCCAGGTGACCCAATATGCGTTTTCGCAGCCGAACGACGTGCGCGCGCTGACGGCGAAGCTCGACCGGCCTGAAGGCGCGGTCTATGTCTCGCTCGCCATCGCCATCGAAGGCTTCGACCAGTTCAGGATGACGGCGAAGAAACCGCTGGTGCTGCTCGATGTGATCGAGACCGGCGAAATGGAACAGCGCATGGTGCTGGTCGAGGCGGCCGCCATGGCCAAGGCCATTGCCGAGACCGGCCGCATCGCGCTTTACGGCGTCTATTTCGACACCGACAGCGCGACCATCAAACCGGAATCCGACGCAACGCTCGAAGAGATTGCCAAGCTGCTGAAGGACGACACCGGCCTGAAGCTCTATGTCGTCGGCCACACCGACAGCAAGGGCGCTTACGACCACAACATGTCGCTCTCGGCGCGCCGCGCCGAAAGCGTCGTCGCGGCGCTGACCGGACAACACGGCATTGCGGCCGCGCGGCTGAAAGCGGCGGGCGTCGGCCTGCTCGCGCCGGTCGCGACCAATGAA
Organism: Parvibaculum sp.; assembly: GCF_019635935.1. Lineage (NCBI taxonomy): Bacteria > Pseudomonadati > Pseudomonadota > Alphaproteobacteria > Hyphomicrobiales > Parvibaculaceae > Parvibaculum > Parvibaculum sp. The sequence continues at coordinate 1,371,469 of NZ_JAHBYN010000001.1, forward strand.
AGCGAAGATGGCCGCGCGCTGAACCGGCGCGTCGAACTGGTGCGGCAATAGGCTCACGACCCGGAGGTCGGCATGAACCACTCTGTCGCACGGTCGCTGACGGCGGGCCTCGCCCTGACGGCGATGCTGTGCGTGCCGGCGCTGGCGCAACGTGAAGACGAGCGGCTGGAGCCTCCGCCCTATACGATCCAGTCGCCGCCCATGACGTTTGAAGTCCCGTCGATGCCGCCGGTAATGGCGCCGCCCATGTCGGCGCCGATGTCGACGCCTGTGTCGCCGGGCGGAACGCCGCCCATCGCCAGCGGCGGCTCACCCTTTGTGGCGCCGGTCATTGCCGGAGCGCCCGCCAATCCGATGGCGCTGCTGAGCAACAGCGACCGCAAGTTCATCGACGAACTCGGGCAGCGGGTCGACAAGATGATCGACGAGATCGCCGAAGCGCAACGCGGCGTCGCGCCGATATTGAGGGGCCCCGACGTGCTGCAGATGGCGGCCGATGCCTATGCAAGGCGCGGTGTCGCGTCCTCCGCGCCGGGTTTCCAAACCGCCACGATGGCGTTCGCCGGTTCCGCCGTCTATCTCGCCGGGGGCCCGTCCTCCGGCGCCCGGCTCCACCGTGTCAGTCTCAGCGAAAGATCCCCTTTTTACGCCTACGACACGACTGACGCGCAGATCATCGAGAGATGGCTGCCCAAAAAGTTGACGGTGCCGGAACGGGACTACAGCCCTGTCAGCTTTTCGACATTGCCGTTTTCCCGGGCGGAACCGCAAAAAGACGCGATGCCATTGCTGCGGTCGGTGCCACGCAATGCGCCGATCGACGATGACGTGATTGATGGCGTGGAGCGCGGCTTCTTTACCCGCTACATCGAGATACTCCAACACTACCGCAAGGACCTGACCGCGCGCCCTTGGCCGATCCTCAATTCGCTGGCCGCGAGCGGGCATGCGGATGCCGATGCGCTGGCGCCGCGCCGTGGGACCGTGACGCTGCCCCGCCGCGTCCGCGACGTGCTGGAGGCCGAGGTCGCCTATCTGGAAGGCGGCCACAAGATCTGGAAGAGCACCGAGAAGGAACTCAAGGAGGAACTCCTGCCGGCCTATCGCGACGCGGTACTGGACGGGCTGGCCGTTCACGCACGTCACTTGCAGGACGTCGCGGCGATCCAGATGCGCTGGGAGGATTATCTGGAAACCGCCGTCCTCGAATACGCGAAGATCCCGTCCGACGAGGCGGGTGTCTTGCAGCGCAGGGCAAAGCGCCGGGAAATCGACGAGATGGCGGATCGTCTGGAGAGCGAGGGATGGCGGGAGGCAAACGACTGCGGCTCGGAGACCCAAAGCTGGGTCGGGTTTCTCGACAGGAATCCGAGCGTCGCCTTTGACGGTCACTACCCGCCGGACGGCTACCCTGTGGGCTGGGCATATCGGGCGCCGATTGCCGGCAGCATCGACATCTTCAGCGGACTTCCACTGACCATTCCCTACGACAGCGACGATGGGGGAATGGCGTCTCTGCCGAACCGATTGCGGTACGCAATCGACAGCAAGCCGCCCTGCATCGGCGAGCCCGAACCTGAAATCCCGGCGCGGCTTTCAATCGTGGTGCCGCGCTTTGAGGAAATGGACGAGCCCGCGCGTCTCGACGACGACGATCTCGCCGCGCCGATGCCGAAATATGTCTTCGAACCCGTGGACGGCATTCACTTCGGTCACCCCTTCCATGTCGAGGCGCTGTTCGAGGAGGATCGTCCGGGCAGCACCTACAATGTGCGCCTGAACGGCCGATATTCGGTGCTGGTCGAACAGACCGAAGAAAACCCGCGCCTCTATCGCAGCGCCACGCTGGTCCTGACCCATGCCGGCGTCACCTATGGGAGCGGGCGATGAAACTTTTCGGCTTCGACATTCCGCTTCCCGACCTCGCCACGCCGGCGGGCATGGCCGTGGCCGGCGCAGGCGGCGCGGCGGCGCTGGCGGGTGCAGCCATGCTGGCGATGGGCGCATTCGGCGACGACGATCTGGCGCCGGTCGATCTCGCCGGGAAATGGGAAGTCGCCTATCACGACCGCATTCTCGGCCGGGTGCGGGGCAAGGCGACGGTGGCGGACGGCGAAGGCAGCGCCGAAGTCGTGCTGACGCATCCCAAGACCAAAGAGGAATACACGCTGCGTTCAACCCGCTTCGCGCGCTCGGGCGACACGCTGAGCGTGACGCTCGAAGGCCAATGGCCCGGCGCGGAAGGATATGTCGAGCCGCCCCTCGGTGAGGCAAAACCTGTCGGCGCAGGCTCGCCCTATGAATGGCAGGGGCCGGAAAAGATCACACTGGCCCATGGCGACTCCGAGGAGACATTCAAGGTTCTGAAGGACCAGCCTGTCGGCAAGCACAAGGTCGAGATGGAGCTTTACATCGGCGACGAGGCGCTGACCGGAAGCTGGAAGCAATGGGCAAACGCCGTTACGGGCCGCGACGAAAGCGAGGGCGGCCGCATCGCCGATTTCCGCTTCGCGGGCGACGGCACCGGCCGCGCCTATCAGACCGGCATCGAGACCTGGTATCGCCCGCGCCCGATCATTCATGCGGTGGCGCCGAGCGAAAACCAGCTCGCCATCCGCGAATATCTCGGCGCGAAATTTCCCTACCCCTGGAAGGCGGACGGCTCATCGGTCGGAATTCTGATCGATCGCCGCTATTTGCTGGTCGTCGGCGACGAGCTGCCGACCGAAACCGGCGAGACGGCCGAACTGAAGTCGCTCGACGCCGATGTCGAATATTTCGTCGAGGCCAAGCGCTCGCAATATGGCGACCGCCCGACGGCGCAACTGATCCTCGACAACGCCTTCGCCCATATCCGGCAAAATCTGAAGCAGCAGATGCTGGCCGACGGCATCGGCAACGATGCTCTCCTTCAGGCGATGATGGATGCGATCTACAAGAAGGACTGGATCCTGATCCGCGCCGAGCTGAAGCGTCCGGCCGCGCCGGGCCGCAAGGGCTTCACGCTGAACGGCGCCGAGGGAAGCTGGGTGCTGCGCTATGGCGATTTCGTCGCCGATTTCGCGGTGACGCGGCCGGTCGGCGCCGAGACCGAAGGCGCCGACCATGTGCTGATCCCCGAAAAAATCTATCTGGAGTTTCGCACGGCGGCACCGCTTCTTACCGATGAGTTGCCAGTTCAGCTCTGGGTCAATGACGAAGTGCATGTCTTCGCCGGCAACCGCACGATCATGGCCAAGCGGCTGCCGCGCACCAAGGAAGACGACGAGGCGCTGGCCGAACTGCGCGAGGCCGTGCGCTTCGCCGGCGGCAATGTCGAAAACGTCAAGCCGATCCATATTTACCGGACGCCGCCCATCGGCCTTGTCGACAAGGGACAGGAAGCCGCCGGCGGCGCCATGGACCTGCCGGAGGTCGGCGACGACTGGCGCGTCGAGGTGAAGGACGGCGACACGATCCGCGGCGTCAGCGCCGCCACCGACATTTTGCGCACCGAGCCGTTCCACGCCCAGGCAAAGGTCGTCAATTCGCCGGCCGAGATTGTGCGGCACACGGCGCCGGGTCTCGGCGCGGCGCAGAACCTGACATGGACGCGCGCCGTGATGGAGGCGGCGCGTTGCACCGGAACGCCGATCGACACGCCCGTCGATTTCGACGCGCTGGCGAGGCGCAAGGCGGCAACATTCAAAAGCAAGGTTTATCTCGCGGACGCGGCAAAGCGCGCCACGGGCAAGGAGATGCTCGGTGCGATCGGCGGCGAAGGATGGCTTGCCAGCGGCGCCCGGCTTGGCCGCGACGCCGCCGCCGGCGTGATCCAGAGCCCGACCGCCTTTACCGGCGGCGAAACCTATGCGCTCGACATGCTGGTCGGCGACCACGCCGCCATGCTGATCCTGCGCGAAGCCTTCATCGAAATGATGACGCGCCAGATCGAGGATGTCGGCGCAATCCGCTCGGACGCCGCCATATACGGGTTCCGCGCCAGCGCCGAAATCCCCTCGTCCTACGCGCCGAACCATCCCTTCTCGACAATCGATGTCAAAGCGCCGAACGGCAAGACCGTCTCCTTCAGCTTCAGCTATGCAAGCGACGATCTGCTGAAGCAGGAACTCGGCCTCGATGCGGCCGCCGCCGAGGCGTGGCGCCTCGACGCGACGCGGCAGATGCTGCGCGAATATCTGGCCTCGCTGCGCGCGGCGCTTGGCGTGGCGCGGGCGATCAAGACCTGTGGCGAGCACCAGAAACTCGTCGAACTGACCGGGCGCGGCTTTGCAGCCGTCAATCGCTACGCCCGCAGCCGGTTGATGACCGCGCAATCCATCCGCGGCGAACGCGACGACGCCTGGAAGGCCGACCGCGTGGCGCGGGCCTGGATGGCGGGCGTGCCGGTATTTGCCGAGGCTCTCTCCGCGCAGCAATCGCTCTCGGCGCAGGACACCAAAATCATCGTTATCGCCGCGACCATCGGCACTTCGGCGGCGGCCGCGGGCGGCGGTCTCCTCGGCTGGGCGGTCGGTTACGAAGCGCTCTTTTTCAGCACCGTGGCGACGATGGCCGATGTCGCCAATGCCGCCCATGTGCTCTACACCGAGGTCGGCCACAAGCTGAACACCACGGCGGAAGTCCGCTTTGCGCGCGGCGCACATGCCGTACTCGGCGATGCGCGTCTCGAACAGGCGCTCGCCGAAGACCGCCACTGGGCCGAAATCTCCGCCGGTCTTTATCTCGATGTGGTGCCGAGCCTCGCTTTCACCTCCGGCGTGGATTTTCTGAAGGGGTTGAAGGATATCGGCGGGTCCTCGGCCGCCGTCTATCGCGGCGGCAAGCGCCTTGTCTCGCAGGCGCGCTCCATCGAACGCGGGCGCAAGCTGCTGGGCGAGGTGAGCGTCGGCACGGGCGTCGGCCAGGCCGCGCCGCCGAGACTCGCGCAGCTTGAGCCGCCGAAAATTCCGGCCGAGGATTTTGCGAAGAATTTTCCCGACGGCAAGGATGTGCAGCGCGCCTCGAACCTCGAACTCGACGACCTGATCGACCCGGCCAATCCCGGCAAGCTGCCCGATGTCGAGGATCTGACCAAGACGCAAGCCACGCCGCCCGCACAACCGCGCGCGCCACCGGAACCGTCCGGCACCGCCGCCAGCGACACGATCCTCGAAGGCGCGCCCGGTTCCTCCGCCGCCGGCGATACAATCATCGAGGGTACGCCCGGCGCACCGGCGACGCCCGCGCCGGGCAGCACCAGCGCCGACGACACGATCCGCGTCGGCCAGCCCGGCGATGGCGCGGCGCCCAGCTCGGGCGCGGACACGCAGCGCCTTCCCGAGGCCGACGCTGCGAGAGCCAATGCCGATCAACTCGACCGCATGCGCAACGACGCCAATGCCGGTTACGAAAAGGCCCGTGAGAATGCCCAACAGGCCTTCGCCGAAGGCCGGGACATCACGCCGGGCGAGGGCAACGAACTCCTCAAAGGCGCGCACACGGCTGCCGCACAAGAGGTCATCGAGACCGCGATCTCGGAAGCGCGCCGCGTCGGTCTGACGGAATCAGAAATCCACGCGATTATTTCCAAATACGACGTCGCGTCGGGGCGCGGCGACCTGATGCGCTTTGCGATGCTCGACGAGTTGCAGCGCACCGCTATACCGCGCGCTGGTCTTGAGATCGTCGACGGGCTCTATGCCGAGGATGTGCTGCAACTGGTGACGCGCAGCTATACCGGCGCGGCCACGCCCGCGGAGCTCGCCCTTCTGAAACGCTGGATCGACCGGGCCGCCGATGCGGGCGAGGATTTCTTCTCGCGTCTGCAACGGCAGGGCACTTACACCGATCTTGACGGCTTCGAGCATCTCGCCGACGCCGACGGCATTGCGAGCTTGCGGAAACTCGCCGCCGACAACGACCTGCTGCCGATGAGCCTGCTCGAAACCCAGGCGCTGACGGCGAGCGAGCGGCTGGCCGAAAGCTCGATCGGCAAGGTCCGCGGCCTGCCCGAACCGCAGCGCATCGACGTGGCCAACGCGATCTTCGATGCACGCCGCCTTGCCGCCGAAGCGGGCCTCAAGGCACTCGACGCGACCGAGCAGGCGGCGCTGCGCATCGCCGAGAGTGTCGTCGGCGATGCCGGCGGGGTGCCGGCCTGGGCGCGCGGCCTCGACCGGGCGTCTTATGAGAAGATTGCGCATCTGGGTGGCCGGGCGGACTTTCAGAAACTGATCGAAGCCGATCCGTCGATCCTTCGTCAGGCCGCCGGCGACCCCGATGTCCGCGCGGTGATCGAATTGCAGCCCTATCGCGATCCGGCCGAATTCCAGAAGGCACTCGCCAATGAGCGCAAGCGCGTCAAGCAACCCCTGCCCGGCGCCTTCGACGAGGCGGCCGAGGACCACTGGCTGCCCAAGCAAGTGATGAAGGACGGCAAGGAGCAGCCGGTCGCCTTCAAGCATGAAGTCCTGGAAGGCGACGGGAAGAAGTTCAGCACCGACAAGTTCCTCAATGGCGGCGACGACGTCGCGGTCGTCGAGCGCGAGCTCGGCCTTGCCGAACTGCCGGAATTCGCCGGCTCGAAGCAGATGACCTGGTCCTATATGGAGGCCAAGCTCCTGCCGGACTTCTTCGACAATGTGAATGTGCCGATGATCAGCGACCGCGGCACCAGCTCCGCCGCCATGCTCAACATGCGCGCCTTCCACAATCTCGACATTCCCTTTGGCGATCCGTCGCTGAAGCTGATCAAGATGTCGAATGTCGAAAACGCCAACACCAGCGTGCAGATCGCCTGGATGAAACGCGTCTATGGCGCGGACTGGACCAAATATCTGCCCAACACCCATTCGGTGCGCTATGCCGAATCGGCGCTCAATCAGGCCGGCTTCCGCATCAAGGAAGTGAGGCTGGGTAGCGAACCGCCGCTGCGGATGAACGCGCGCGGCATGGTGGAGGGCAATTTCTTCAAGGCCAAGGAAACACCGATGGAGTTCCTCGCCCGCTACGGCGTTTCGCCCAACGAGGCGATCGAGACCGGTCACGACATTTACATCGTCGTGGAGCCTTTCGGCGCCGCAGCCCCGCGTTCCGCATCGGCCGCGCCTTTGCGCCGAAGGCGGTGGGCGCTGTCCGGCTGGCGGCCCGTGCGGCGCACCTTACCGGTCAGGGCCGCGCAAGCTCGCCGATGAGCCATTTCTGGTGCGCGTGGATCGCACCTTCGAGATGGCTGAGGCGGCCGGCCCGTGCCACGCCGCTCATGAGGCCCCGCTGAACACCCTCGCAGGCGGGCAGATCTTCCATATGGACCGCGAAAGTGCCCTCGCGCAGAAAGGTTTTGAGCGTCTCGACGTCCGGCACGTCGAGCGACGCCGGATGCGCGAGGAGATAGACGGTGAGCTTGAAGCTGTCGACGCTCTCGATCTCCATGCGGTACCAGATGACACTGTCCGCAAGCACCGCAAGCAGCATCGAGGGATAGACGTTGAAGACGGAGAAGCCGCGCCGCGCACGCTCGGGAATGCCGTCGAGCGGCTTGAAAAGTGTGTCCGAAAGTCCGTCGTCCTTGTGCGGCATGCGCAGAGCCGCATAAGGCCCGTTCGCTTCGTCCGCATGGGAGATCGCGGCCGGATAGTTCGGCTCGAAGGTTTCCGGATGGATGGCGAAGTGGTGATAGGCCTCCATGAAATTGTCGGCGAGCACCTTCCAGTTGTAGCGCTGGTCGAACTCGATCCGGCCGACGACTTCCATCTCATCCATCTTCCAGGGCGTGAACTCCTCCGCGAGCGGCGCGAGCGCGTGCGACAGCGGCGCGGCCTCGCCGCTCAGATTGACGAAGATGAAGCCGTTCCAGAGCGCGCAGCCGAAAGACGGCAATGAGCAGTTTTCACGCTCGAAGCCATCGGCCCGCTCCATCAGCGGCGCCGCCATCAGCGAACCGTCAAGCGCATAGGTCCATTTGTGATAGGGGCAGGAAATCGTGCCCGAGCTTTCCGCCCCGCTGCCGAGCAGCATCCAGCGGTGACGGCAGACGGCGGAAAGCGCGCGCACCGCGCCGTCTTTCCCGCGCACGATGAGAAGCGGCTCGCCCGCGACATCGATGCGAAAGCGGTCGCCTGCATTGGGGATCTCCGAGGCCCGGCCGACCGCAACCCAGTTGCGGCGAAAGACACGCTCGCTTTCGAGCGCGAAGATCTCCGGCGACGTGTAGAAGCCGGGCGGCAGCGTGGACGCTTCGGCAAGAGGCCGCAAGACGACGTCCCGGCCTTCCTGCATGAGGCTTTCAAGCGATGCTTTCATGGGAACACACTAGTTTCGACCATGCGGCGAACCGCCCGTTCCTATTCCCGGACGATCACCGGCAGTTCGGTGATGCCGCGAATAAAGTTCGAACGCAGATATGCCGGCTCGCCGACGACTTCGACTTTCTTGAAGCGCTTCATGATCTCTTCCCAGAGAACGCGTAGTTGCATCTCGCCGACCCGGTTGCCGATGCAGCGATGAATGCCGAAGCCGAAGGAAAGATGATGCCGCGCGCCTTCGCGGTCGATCAGGAATTCGTTGGCACGGTCGATCTTGCTGTCGTCGCGGTTGCCCGAGACGTACCACATGGCAACCTTGTCCCACTTCTTGATCTGCTTGCCGCCAAGCTCCGTGTCTTCGAGCGCGGTGCGGCACATATGGGCGACCGGGCTCTGCCAACGGATGATCTCGGACACCATGTTGGGAATGATGTCCGGGTCCTGCTGCAGCTTGCGGTACTCATCCGGGAACTGATTGAGAGCCAGAACGCCGCCGGTGATCGAATTGCGCGTCGTGTCGTTGCCGCCAACGATCAGAAGCAGCATGTTGCCGAGATATTCGTTGGGCGACATGTTCCTGGTCGACTCGCCATGCGCGAGCAGCGAAATGAGGTCCGACCCCGGATTGGCCAGCCGGTCTTTCCAGACGCCGTCGAAATACTCCCAGCAGTTCCACAGCTCCTTGAACGCATCTTCCGGCGTCTCGAAATAGGCCGGGTCGCCGATCCGCTCGACCGTGTCGGACCAGTGGATGAGCTTGTGGCGGTCCTCCTGCGGCACGTTGAAAAGCGTCGCCAGCGTGCGGCCGGTGAGCTCGACCGAGACCTGGCGCACCCAGTTGAATTCCTCACCGCGCGGCAACGCATCGAGAATGAGCCCGGCGCGTTCGCGGATCAGCGGTTCGAGGTCGGCGAGGTTCTGCGGCGTGAACATCGGCTGCACGACCTTGCGCTGCTCGTCGTGCTTGGGCGGATCTTCCATGATGAACATGGGCAGATGGGTCAGCGGATCGGGCTCGCCCTCGACGCGCATCCCGCCGAGGCGGATGCCGCCATTGCGGATGTCGGAGGAGAAAATCTTGTGATTGGTGTCGACATGCATGATGTCGGCATATTTCGTCACCGACCAGTAGCGGCCGTAAGGACCCGTCTCGTTCAGATGCACCGGATCTTCCTGGCGCAGCCGTTCGAAATAGGGCAGCACCTTGTTGGCCGCGAAAAGTTCGTCATGCGCGGGGTCGAGTTCCTCAAGCGGGATCGACCACGGGTCGCGGTTGACGTCGATCTTCCACTTGGAGGCCATTTCGGCATTCTTGCGGGTGTAGTCGCGACCGGGCGCCGCCTGCCCATTCGCCGCCTGTCCTGTCGCCGCTTGATTGTCGCTCATCGCCTGTCTCCCTCGGATGCAGCCCCGGCCGGGACTTTAACATCCAATCGCCGGAAAAGCGGAATCCAACCGCAAGCTGCGCGGCATTGCCGCAGTGTCGGGCGGGAGAAGTTGCGCGGCTGAACGCCGGTGTTATTCCGGCGCGCGTTCCCAGACCAGCGTTTCGCCGAAAATCGGAATGCCGACATAGGGCCGGAGCTTCAGCCGGTTGGCGTCGAGCATCTCGATATTGCAATCGTAGCTTTTGTCCTTCGCGCGGCTATAGGCTGTTCCCGACCATTTGCCGCCGCCCGCCGCCTCAAAGTCGATCAGGATTTTGGTGACGGAACCGGCATCGCCGTCAGGATTCGAGAGGATTTCGACGACAGTGCCGCACAGCGCATCGCCGCAGGGCGCAATCTCGACCACGGCGTCCTCCTCAGGCGCAATCCAGCGGCCCTCCGGGCCTTCAAGTGCAGTGGCCCGCACAGCAAGGAGCAGAGCGGCGACACAAACGGCAGATGCGATGCGCATTGAAAATTCCTCCCCCCAACGATGCGTTTATAGCTCGCATCGCCGGGTGTGAGGGTCAACGGGCAAAAGCCCGCCGCACGGGAATGTGATCGGCAGCGGATGCCTCAGTTGGGCCAGTAGATATATTCGTCGTCTTCCGCTTGCCGCTCGCGCAGGCTCTTGTCGATCGAGACCGGCATCTCGACGCGCGACGGCCAGCCGGGCGCCTTCTGCTCGGCATTGTGGGCGTCGAGCAGCGCCGCAAGCTCGGCGACCTTTTCCGGACGTCCGGCTGCCAGGTTGTTCAGCTCGGTCGGATCGCTGTCGAGATCGAACAACCAGACCGCGTCGGGCCTTTCGGTGCGCTGCAGTTTCCAGCCCCGATGCAGGACCGTCTGGTAATGGCCGCTGCGCCAGAAGAGCGTTTCATGCAGCGGACTTTCGGCATCTTCCAATACGGTCAGCAGATTGCGGCCATCGACGATCCGGTCATCGGGCACCGGCACGCCCGCCACCGCCGCCGCCGTCGCATAGAGGTCGAAATGATGCACCGGGTGGCTATATTCCAGCCCGGCCTCGATCTTCGCCGGCCATTTAAGGAAGAAGGGCACGCGGATGCCGCCGCCGAAGAAGGTCGCCTTCCAGCCGCGATAGGGCTGGTTGATTTCGGGCAGACCGATGTAATGCGCGCCGCCATTGTCGGAGGTGAAGATGACGAGCGTGTTCTCCTCAAGCCCGTTCCGCTTCAGCGCATCCAGCACCTCGCCGACACCACGGTCGAGCGCGCGGATCATCGCACCATAGACACGCAGCGTATGATCCTCGATGTGGGAAAGCGCGTCATAGTCTTCCTGCGTCGCCTGCAGCGGCGTGTGCGGCGCCCAATGCGCGAGGTAGAGGAAGAAGGGGCGGCTCTTGTTCGCTTCGATCGCCTTCACCGCCTCGTTGGTGAAATAGTCGGTCAGATAACGGTCCGGCTCAAAGCGCGGGCCGCCATTCTTGCGCACGGCAAAACGCATATTGGCCCAGAGAAAGCGGTCGATCGGATCGAAATCGTTGCGCGCCTCGACCGATGCGGGATCGTCGAGGTTGAGATAGAGGCCCGACGCCATCAGCAGGCTTTCATCGAACCCCTGGTCGTAGGCAGCCATGCCGTTGGTTTCGCCCAGATGCCATTTGCCGATATGGATGGTGCGGTAGCCGGCATCCTGCAGCAGGTTGCCCATCGATATTTCGCTCTGCGGCATGCCCATCTCGGTGAAATGAAGCTCCTCGCCTTCCGCGTCGCGCAGCACGGTGTTGCGCAGCGCCGTTTCATCCTCGGCGGCGAAACGCGTGGTGATGCGCGCCATGCCGGGCGGCATCGGCGTAAATTCGAAACCGAAACGCGTCGGGTAGCGTCCCGACATCATGGCCGCGCGCGAGGGCGCGCAGGTGCCGCTGCCGGAATAACCATGCGAGAGGACGAGACCGGCTTTCGCGATCGAGTCGATATTGGGGGTCGGCACCGAGCCGCCGGCGACGCCGCCTCCGTTTAAGGTGATGTTGTTCCAGCCGAGATCGTCGGCGACGATCAACACGATGTTGGGCGGACGGTTCTCGGCCGCGGCCTGAGGCGCGTCGGGCCCCGCCGCCCATTCGACTGCCCGGTTGGGGCCGATCGGATCGCGCCAATCCATCATCATGGCCGGAAGCTGGATCGCATAGCGCTCGAAGGCGAACCAGCCCAGCGCCACCGCCGCAATCAGCACACCGCCGCCGATCGCAAGCCCTCTCTGTCCGATTTTCATGGATCCAACCTCCCCTTTCCTCTTTGGCCCCGGATTTTAATGAAACGCATTAACAGGTCAAGCTTGCGGGCGGTGTGCCTGTTCACCCGCCGACCGGGGCCGTGAGCCGCTGTACAGCGCCGCGTCTGGCGCGGGCGGGCCCCGCCGCTATAATCCCGGCCTCAAAACACCAGAAGAATAACCGCCGGGAGGCCCCTCCATGACCAAGATCAACGATGTCGCCACGCTGGAGAAAGAAGGCGAGATCGCCGTTCTGACGCTGAACTCGCCGCCGGTGAACGCCCTGTCCGGGCCGGTGCGCGAAGGCATCAACAACGGCATCAAACAGGCGATCGACGACGCGGACGTGAAGGCCATCGTTCTGATCTGCGAGGGCCGCACCTTCATCGCCGGCGCCGACATCACCGAGTTCGGCAAGGCGCCGTCGGGCCCGAGCCTGTTCGATGCGCTGGCGATGATCGAACACGGGCCGAAGCCCGTCGTCGCGGCAATCCACGGCACGGCATTGGGCGGCGGCCTCGAAGTGGCGCTGACCTGCCATTACCGCGTGGCGGTGCCGTCCGCCAAATGCGGGCTGCCGGAAGTGAACCTCGGCCTCCTGCCGGGCGCCGGCGGCACGCAGCGCCTGCCCCGCATCGTCGGGCCGGAGAAGGCACTCGAAATGGTGACGAGCGGCCAACATGTCGGCGCGAAGAAGTGCCTCGAAATGGGCCTCGTCGACGACCTCGCCGAAGAAGGAAAGCTGCGCGAAGGCGCGGTCGCCTTCGCGAAAAAGATCGTTGCCGAGAAGCGGCCGCTGAAGAAGGTGCGCGACCTCAACGAGAAAGTGGAAGCGGCGCGCGGCAAGCCGGAAATTTTCTCCGAATTCCGCAAGGCCAATGCCCGCAAGTTCCGCGGCTTCCTGGCGCCCGAATACAACATCCAGTGCATCGAGGCGGCAGTGAACCTGCCCTTCGACGAAGGCATCAAGGTCGAGCAGAAGCTGTTCCGCGAACTGGTGACCGGCACGCAGTCGGCCGCGCAGCGCCATGTCTTCTTTGCCGAACGTCAGGTCTGGAAGCTGCCGGACGTGCCGGCCGACACGCCGACGATTCCTGTGAACAAGGTCGGCATCATCGGCGCCGGCACAATGGGCGGCGGCATCGCCATGAACTTCCTGAATGTCGGCCTCCCCGTCACCATCGTGGAGACGAAGCAGGAAGCGCTGGACCGGGGCATCGCCACCATCCGCAAGAACTACGAGAATTCGGCCAAGAAGGGCCGCTTCTCCATGGAGGAAGTCGAGAAGCGCATGGGCCTGCTGACAGGTTCGCTCGACATGAACGCGCTCGCCGACAGCGACCTCGTGATCGAGGCCGTGTTCGAGAACATGGACATCAAGAAGGAAGTGTTTTCGAAGCTCGACAAGATCGTCAAGCAGGGCGCCATTCTCGCGACCAACACCTCGGCCCTCAACATCGACGAAATCGCCACCGCCGTGAAGCGGCCGGAAGCGGTGATCGGCCTGCATTTCTTCTCGCCCGCCAATGTGATGCGGCTTCTCGAAGTCGTGCGCGCCGACAAGACCTCGAAGCCCGTCATCGCCACCTCGATGCAGATGGCGAAGAAGATCGGCAAGATCGCCGCTCTTGTGGGCGTCTGCCCCGGCTTTGTCGGCAACCGCATTCTCGCCCAGCGCCAGCGCGAGGCGCAGAAGCTGATCCTCGAAGGCGCGATGCCCTGGGATGTCGACCGCGTGCTCTACGATTTCGGCCTGCCGATGGGCCCCTTTGCCATGTCGGACCTTGCCGGTCTCGATATCGGCTGGTCGAAGGAAAAGTCGAAAGGCGAGACGATCCGCGACAAGCTCTGCGAAATGGACCGCCGCGGCCAGAAGACAGGCGCGGGCTTCTACGATTACGACGAGAACCGCAACGCGAAACCTTCGCCGGTCGTCGAGAAAATCATCCTCGATCACGCCGCCAGCAAGGGCATCAACCGCCGCAAGATTTCGGACGATGAAATCCTCGAACGCTGCATCTATCCGATGATCAACGAAGGCGCGAAGATCCTGGAAGAAGGAAAGGCGATCCGCTCCTCCGACATCGATATCGTGTGGATCAACGGCTACGGCTTCCCGGTCTATCGCGGCGGCCCGATGTTCTATGGCGACACGGTGGGCGCAGACAAGGTGCTGGCCAAGATGAAGGAGTTCCAGGCGCAGATGGGCGACGACTTCAAGCCCGCCGCGCTTCTGGAAAAGATTGTCGCGGAAGGCAAGAAGTTCTCGGACTTCTGATCGAATGAAGAACGGGGCGGCCCGCAAGGACCGCCCCGAACTGTTTCCGGCGGGGAGAATTTTGATGAGCGACAACGAAAAAATCATTCGCGACTTCGTCGACGCCTGGCCGCGTCTCGACGTGGCGGAAATCGTCGGCTATTTCGCCGAGGACGGCGTCTATCACAACATGATGCTGGAGCCGGTGAAGGGGCGCGAGGCGCTGACGGGCTTTATCGGCGCCTTCGTCGCCAACTGGTCCGACACGAAATGGGAAATCCTCAACCTCGTCTCGCGCGGCGACATTGTGATTGCCGAACGCGTCGACCGCATGAAGGTCGGTGGAAAGCCGGTAGCGCTCCCCTGTTGCGGCGTCTTCGAAATGGAAAACGGCAAGATCAAGGTCTGGCGCGACTATTTCGATCTCGGCACATTCACCAAGGCCGCGAGCTGACCACCGCCTAGAAGTCCCAGCCGGGGCCCGGAATGGCGCGATAGGCCTGGGTCAGCGCATCCGACCATGAGCGGCGCAGATCGGCGAAATAGGGATCGTCGTCCTTGATGCGCCGTTGCAGCGCGACCTTCAGCGCCTTGCGGCGATAGACCATCAGGTCGATCGGCATGCCGACCGACAGGTTGGAGCGCATGGTCGAATCCATCGAAATCAGCGCCAGCTTCAACCCGTCGCCGAGATCTGTGTCGTAGTTCAGCGCCCGGTCGATGATCGGCTTGCCGTATTTGTGTTCGCCGATCTGGAGATAGGGCGTGTCTTCCGTCGCCTCGATGTAGTTGCCGGCCGAATAGATCTGGAAGAGCCGCAGCTCGCCATTGCCGACCTGCCCGCCGAGCAGGATCGAGACGTTGAAGTCGCCGGCCTGTGCCTCAAGCGAAGGCCCGTCGGTGCGGTAGACATCGCGCACCGCCTGCCCCATCAGCTGCGCGGCGCGCACCATGGTCGGCACGGTGTGCAGGGTTTCGAGTTCCTCGCTATCGCCGAGCCTGACCCCCTGCTCGACCGCGCGGTTGACCGCCGCCTGGCTGACCGCGAGATTGCCGGCCGTCATCAGCCCGATCACGCGGTCGCCCGGATGCTCGATGACGCTCAGTTTTCGGAAAGTGGAGATATTGTCGACGCCCGCATTGGTGCGGGTGTCCGCCAGCATAACAAGGCCGCCTTCAAGCCGAAGCGCGACGCAATAGGTCATCGAAGTCTCCCGATCTCATCCGTTTCTTGTCGTCAGGGCCTGCGCTATTGCTGCGCCGCTCCGTCGTCCACCTTGAGGCGCACCTCGAGTGTTTCCTCGCCGCCGCCACGCCGGCGCCCCCGGACGGGCGAGGCCTCCAGATAGTCGAGACCGCAGGCGACCCGCACATGGGCTTCTGTCGGGCAGATACGGTTGGCGACGTCGAAGCCGACCCATCCGAGGCCATCAATACAGGCTTCAGCCCAGGCATGGCTAGCCTCATATTCGGTGTCGCCCTCGAACCAGAGATAGCCGCTGACATAGCGCGCCGGAAGGCCGAGATGGCGGGCGGCCGAGAGAAAGACATGGGTGTGGTCCTGGCAGACGCCATAGCCGTGGGCCAGCGCCTCGGCCGCGGTCGTCGCGGCATGGGTTTCGCCGATCCGGTAGTCGATGGCATCGCGCACCGCATCCATCAGCCGGTGGGCCAGATCGAGAGGCGTGCCGTCCGATGCGGTTTGCGCGGCGGCGGCCAGCGCGCGGATCGCTGCATCGAGCGCCGTCAGTTCGGTCTGGCGCAGGAAGTAAAGCGGTGGCAGCGGCTCCGACGTGCCGGCAACGACGCCGCCGGCATCCGACGTCTCGACCTCGCCCTCGACGCTGATCGTCAGCGCCTCGTGCAACCGGTCGAGATAAAGCATCTGCAGGACATTCCCGTAGGCGTCACGGCTTTCGCGAACCCGGCCAGCGGGCATGGCGGTCACCCGCCAGGAGAGGACTTTCTGCCCGGTATGGCCCAACGGAACGAGCCGGAGCGCCTGCACCGAATAGTTGGCGGGCCCTTCATAGCGATAGGTCGTTTCCTGACGGATCAGAATTCGCATTTGATCATCATATCACATCAGGTAGCCGCGGCTGATCTCGACGCCGAGCCGGTCGTTCTGGGCGATGTGTTCGGTCAGGAACTCATGCAGGCCCTGCCGGAATACGTCCTCGATCTTGCCGAAGCGCAGGCGCGAATGAACCTGACCCGCCATGCGATGCGCTTCGTTGCGCTGGCCATATTCCTCACCGAGCTTGTCGAGACAATCTTTCATTTCGGCCGCGCAGCTGATCAGCGAACGCGGCATTTCCTCGCGCATGATCAGAAACTCGGCGATCAGCCAGGGCTTCAGGCCTTCCTTGTAGACCGCGTGATAGCTGCGATAACCGGATACCGCGCGAAGGATCGCCGCCCATTGATAGTAGTCGATTCCGCCGCCGACCTCGGCATGTTCGGGCAGCAGCAAATGATACTTGACGTCGAGGATGCGCGCGGTGTTGTCGCTGCGCTCGATGAAGGTGCCGAGCCGGGTGAAGTAGTAGCTGTCGCGGCGGAGCATGGTGGCGACGGTGCCGCCGTGAAACAGCAGCGACCGGTCTTTCACCCAATCGAGAAAGCGGTGAAGCCCGCTGCCGCGCACCCGCGCCTCGTTCCACCCCGGCAATTCGAGCCACGCCGTGTTGAGGCTTTCCCATTGCTCGGTGGTGAGCGCGGTACGAACGGCGCGCGCGTTGCGCCGCGCCGTTTCGATGCAGCAACGGATGCTCGACGGGTTGTCGGGGTCGAAAGCGAGATAGGAAATGACGTTCTCGGGCGTTGCTTCTTCGTGCTTTTCGTAAAAACCCTCCTCACAGCCCGACACGACCACTGTCGAATGCCATTCGCTGCCATCGGCATCGACAGTCGAAGGCATCAGCGACAAGCGATCCGTGACCCGCAGGATGCGCGCCAGGTTCTCGGCGCGCTCCATGTAGCGTGCCAGCCAGAACAGATTGTCGGCGGTGCGGCTCAACATGGGCTCATCCCTTCAGCACCCATGTATCCTTGGTCCCGCCGCCCTGGCTCGAATTGACGACCAGCGACCCTTCGCGCATCGCCACGCGCGTCAATCCGCCAGGCACAACCCGCATGTCGGCGCCCGAAAGAACGAAGGGCCGCAGATCGACATGCCGTGGCGCCACGCCCTCGTCGACAAAGGTCGGACAGGTCGAGAGCGCCAGCGTCGGCTGGGCGATGTATTTCTCGGGCATCGTCTCGAGCCGCAATGCGAATTCGCCAATCTCCTCTTTTGTTGCCTTGGGGCCGACAAGCATGCCGTAGCCGCCCGAGCCGTGAACTTCCTTGACGACAAGCTCATGCAGATGAGCGCGCACATAGGCAGCCTCGTCCGGCTCGCTGCAGCGCCAGGTAGGGACATTTTTGAGGATCGGCTTCTCGCCGAGATAGAACTCGATCATCTTCGGCACATAGGTGTAGATCGACTTGTCGTCGGCGATGCCGGCACCGATTGCGTTGGTAAGATTGACGTTGCCGGCGCGATAGGCGCTCATCAGACCGGCGACACCGAGCGCCGAATCCGGCCGGAAGGTCAGCGGATCGAGAAAATCATCGTCGACCCGGCGATAGATGACATCGACACGCTTCGGTCCCTGTGTGGTGCGCATGTAGACAACGTCGTCCATCACATAGAGATCGGGACCTTCGACAAGCTCGACGCCCATCTGGTCGGCCAGAAACGAGTGTTCGTAATAGGCGCTGTTGTAGATGCCGGGCGTCAGCACCGCGACGGTCGGCTCGCCGATGCAATTGCGCGGCGCGACCGACGAAAGCGTCTTCAGAAGATCGTCGCAATAGTGGTCGACCGGCGCAACATTGTGGCGCGCGAACAGATCGGGGAACAGCCGCATGGTGATTTCGCGGTTCTCCAGCATGTAGGAAACACCGGAAGGCGTGCGGCAATTGTCCTCCAGCACGTAGAACTCTTCCGGCCCGACGCGGACCATGTCGATACCGGCGATGTTGGTGTAGACATTGTGCGGAACGGCGACGCCCTGCATTTGCGCACGCCATGTTTCGTTGAGCAGCACCTGATCGCGCGGCACAACGCCCGCATTCAGGATTTCCTGCGCGCCATAGACGTCGGCAATGAATGCGTTCAGCGCCTTGACGCGCTGCAGGAGCCCGCTCGAAATCTGCCGCCATTCGGCGGCTTCCAGGATGCGCGGGATGATGTCGAAGGGAATAATGCGCTCCGGATCGCCGCCTTCGCCATAGACCGCAAAGGTAATGCCGATACGGCGAAAAAACGTCTCGGCCTCGTCGCGCCGGAGGGTCAATATCTCGGTCGGCGTCTCGTCGAGCCAGGCTTGCAGCGTCCGATAGGCCTGCCGGACCTCCGCGCCCCGGGATCCCATTTCGTCAAAGAAGGCCGACGCCATATTGCTCCTGTCGTTTGCGGCGAATTTTTTCGCCCGTTGACCCTACAGGGAGAGCAAGAGTGATGCCATTCCCGGAAATGTGGCGTTTGCGGCATTGACCCGCAGAAACAGGCTACCTCAGTCGAAAAAACAGGCAGTCTGCCCAAATGATCTTCAGCGGCCGCGCAGTTTTTCGAGCAGTTCGGGCGTCGGGTAGCCGTCGGCCGGCATCCCCACCGTGACCTGATAAGCGCGGATCGCCTTGCGCGTGTTGAAGCCGATGATGCCGTCGACGCCGCCGGTGTCGTAGCCGCGCTCGGTCAGCAGCCGTTGCAGGTCGTGACGTTCGCTGCGTCCCAGCGGCCGGTCGCCGCGCGGCCAGGACGCCGCGATCTCGCCGCGGCCTTTGTAGCGATCGGCCAGCAGATGAACGGCCAGCGCATAGGATGTCGAGGCGTTGTAGGCGAGGATGGTGCGAAAATTGTGCATGACGAGGAAGGCCGGCCCCCGATGACCCGACGGCAGGAAGATCGAGGAATTTTCATCGGCCTCGCCGCCCGGGAAAGGCCGCCCGTCGATGCGCGCGACGCCGGCCTTGATCCATTCCGCTTGCGTTTTCGAAACCGACATGTCCGCTTCGGCGAACTCGAACCCTTGCGGCAGCTTGACCTCGTAGCCCCAGACGCCGCCGCGCCGCCAGCCTGAATTCTGCAGGTAGTGACCGGCAGACGCCAGAGCGTCGGCATGTGAGTTCCAGATGTCGCGCTTGCCGTTGCCGTCGAAATCGACCGCATGGGCATTGTAGGTGGTCGGAATAAATTGTGTCTGGCCCATCGCGCCCGCCCATGATCCGAGCATGCGCTCGGGCTCAATGTCACCCCTCTGCACGATCTGCAGGGCAGCGATGAGTTGCGTGCGGCCATAGTCCTGACGGCGGCCCTTGTAACCCAGCGTCGCCAGCGAGCGGACGACCGACATCGTGCCCTGGAAACTGCCATAGTTCGATTCAAGACCCCAGATCGCCACCAGCACATGACGATCGACGCCATAGGCCTCCTCGATGCGGTCGAGCAGCGCCTTGTTTTCGGTCAGCAATGCCTTGCCCCGCGCAACGCGCGTGTCCGACAGCGCGCCTTCGAGATATTCCCAGACCGGCCGCGTGAACTCGGGCTGGCTCTCGTTCGCTTCGACGACGCGCGGATCGGGGCGGACGCCGCGCATCGAACGGTCGAAGGTCTGCGGCGCAACACCGGCCTTCAGTGCCGCTTCGCGAAAGCCGGTCAGCCAGCCGGCGAATTCGGTATCGTCGGCAAGCGCGGCGGCGCTGCCGGGCGGCGGCAGCGGCACGCCGGGCGGCACATTGGCGGCGCAGCCCGTTACCGAGAAGCCGACCAGCGCGACGGCGGTAACGGCCGACCGCAAGGAAAGCCGGGCTCGCGAGCGGAAACCCGGAAGGATAGAAGCTGGCATCGCGCACTCCAACGCATGTCGATCGGCAGACGCTATCACGGCCCGTCAGAAAATCGAGAGACCGCAACGCCACCGACGGCAAGCATCGGCGCCCCGAACACGAAATCCCTATCGGTGAAATAAGGCGAGATGTCGACCGGCGCCGGCCCATAGTTAAAGACGAAGCGCCACGGACCGCGCCGCCGCGTCCTGAGACCGGCCGGCAGGGCGCAGACCGAAAGCCCCGCCTCGCGCGCCAGCCGCTCGACAATACGTTCAAGGAGGGCCCCGTCGGCACCCCCCGCCAGATAGTAAGCCCGGCGGCACCGCGTCAGCGCCGGATGGCCGTCTTCGCTCTCGGCCAGCACTTCCGTTCCCGGCGCGGGCTCGACGAATTCGCGCCAGCGGTCAAAGGCGAAGGTCTCGTTGTCGTAGCGAACCGGCACAGCCGAATACGACCGGAAGCTCTCGGCGCGTGTGACCTTGACGCCGAGGACCTCGGCAAGCGGGCCGGGCGCCAGATTGTCGGGAATGCGGTGCGAGGCCGTGCGGCTGCCGCTGCGCGGGCCGACAAGCAGCGTGCCCTCGAAGGTGGCGAGCGCCGCGGCCAGCACGTCCGGAACATGCGGCATGGAAGGCACCAGCACCAGCGCATAGGGGGATAGATCGGCATGTGGGCCGACGATGTCGATATCGAGGCCGAGGCGACGGAGCGCGCGGTACATCGCGAAAACCGGCTCGACATAGTTGAAGTTGCGTCCTTGCGGCTGCACACGCAGGAACCACGCCGCCTCGTAGGAAAAGACCAGCGCCGCCCTGGCGGGTGCGGCCGCACCCAGCGGCCCGAGCGCCTTGAGATCGGCCGACAATTGCTCGACCTCGAAGAGCGCGCGATCGGGCGTGTTGTCGGGCATGTTGAGGCCGGCATGAAACTGTTCCTGCGCGAAGAGCGCCTCCCGCCAGCGAAAGTATGAAATCGTCTCGGCGCCATGCGCGAAACCTTCGAGCCCCCAGAGCCGGACGAGACCCGGCAACGCGTCGGTATTGTATTGGGCCCAATTGACCGGCCCCGGCTGCTGTTCCATCACCCAGAAACGTCCACGCCCCGCGCCACGATAAAGATCGTGGTGGAAGGCCTGCATGTCAGGATCGCCAGTGCGCGCGAAGGCAGCCTTGTGCGCCGTTTCTCCGGGAAAGACATCGAGACTGCCGAGCGGATAGGAATCCCAGGTCGCAATATCGAGGTCCTTCATCACCGCGTAGTGGTCGAAGTCGAGGAAGAAGGTCATGAAATTGTGCAGGATGTCGCGGCCCGGCGAGAGCGCACGAATGATGCCGGTCTGCACGCGGTTGAACGCCGCCACCTGATCGGACGAGTAGCGGTGGAAGTCGGCGCGGTGCGACGGATTGGTCTCGGTGACGGCGCCCGACGGCAAGTCGATCTCGGCGAAGTCGCGATATTCCATGCTCCAGAAGACATTGCCCCAGGCTTCGTTGAGCAGGTGAATGTCGCCATAGCGCTCCTTCAGCCAGTGACGAAAGCCGACAAGCGCTTCATGCGAGTATGAGAGTACCGTGTCGTGACAGCCATACTCGTTGTCGGTCTGCCAGGCGACGATGCCCGGATGCTTGCCGAAGCGCGTCGCAAGCGCCGTCACGATTCGCGCGCATTCACGCCGGTATCCCGCATGGGAAAAACAATAGTGGCGGCGCGAGGCGAAGCCGCGCGGGCGGCCGCGGGCGTCGACCGGCAACATGTCCGGCATCGCGTCGACCAGCCATTTCGGCGGTGTCGCGGTCGGTGTGCCGAGGACAACTTCAAGTCCGGCGTCATGCAGCGTGTCGAGGGCGCGGCCGAGCCAGTCGAAATCGTAATGGCCGGGACGAGGTTCGAGCCGCGACCACGCAAACTCGCCGATCCGGACACGCCTGATGCCCGTGGCCCGCATTCGCCGCGCATCGTCCGCCCACATCGCCTCCGGCCAATGCTCGGGATAGTAGCAGACCCCGATCGTAACGTCGGTGTCGCGCGGTTCGGCCATGGATTCCCCCTCCGGTTTTCTCTAACTTGCCGGAAACGGCGGCAGGACCGCAAGGCGGCAAAAGGGCACGAAACATGACCAGGGTTTGCTTGATCGGCGCGGGCAGCACGGTCTTCATGAAAAACCTCGTAGGCGACATCCTGCTGAACGGGATTTTCGCCGATTGCGAGATCGCGCTGCACGACATCGACGAAGCGCGCCTGAAAACCTCCGCCGTCGTCGCCGCCAAGATCGCCGATGCGCTGTCGGTATCGCCCACGATCACTGCGACGACCGACCGGCGAGAGGCGCTGAGGGATGCCGATTTCGTGATCGTGATGATTCAGGTCGCCGGCTACAAGCCCGGCACGGTGACCGATTTCGAGATCCCGAAGAAATACGGTCTCCGCCAGACCATCGCTGACACGCTTGGCGTCGGCGGCATCATGCGCGGCCTGCGCACCGTTCCGGTGCTGCTGGAGATTACCAGCGACATGCGCGAGCTCTGCCCGAACGCATTGATGCTCCAATATGTCAATCCCATGGCAATCAACTGCTGGGCGCTCAACCGCATGGCGCCCGACATCCGTCATGTTGGCCTATGCCATTCGGTGCAAGGTACGGCCTACGAACTCTCGAAGGATCTCGACGTCGACTACAAATCGCTGCGCTACCAATGCGCCGGCATCAATCACATGGCTTTCTACACGAAGTTCGAGCGCGAACGCCCCGACGGCACGCGCGAGGACCTCTATCCGCGCCTGAAGGAAATCGCGTCGCAAGGCACCGAGCCCGCGTGGAACAAGGTGCGCTACGAGGTGTTGCGCCGCACCGGCTATTTCGTCACGGAGTCGAGCGAACATTTCGCCGAATACGTGCCTTGGTTCATCAAGCGCGACCGGCCGGAACTGATCGAGAAGTTCAACATCCCACTCGACGAGTATATTCGCCGATGCGAAGAGCAGATTGCGGCATGGGAAGCCCAGGAGCGCGAACTGGTTTCGGCGAACCGATTGGAGGTAAAATTTTCGGGCGAATACGGCGCGAAGATCATGCGCGCCGTCGCAACCGGAAAGCCGGCGGTCATCAATGGCAATGTCGCAAACACAGGCCTCATCGACAATCTGCCGGCCGGCGCCTGCGTCGAGGTGCCCTGCCTCGTCGACGCAAACGGTGTGACGCCGACACGGGTGGGCGCCCTGCCGCCTCATCTGGCCGCCATGATGCAGACCAACATCAATGTGCAGTCGTTGACGCTGGAGGCGCTGGCAACCGGCAAGCGCGAACACATCTACCACGCCGCCATGATGGACCCGCATACGGCGGCCGAACTGTCGCTCGATCAGATATGGGGGCTCGTCGACGATTTGATCGACGCGCATGGCGACTGGCTGCCGCGCTTTCATTGACGGCCGCGATTGCCGATTTTTGTGTCATTTCCGCGACGTGAATATAAAATCCGGGCCTTGCTTGTGGGGAAGCAGAACCGATTCGTGGCGCGAGAGGAAGCTTGATGGAATTCGCACTGTCCAGAACATGGCAATGGAAGTCGCTGCTGCTCTGGACAGTCCTTTCAGCACTTCTCTTTGCTTCATGGTGGCCCATCGAAGTAACGCGCGCGTGGTGGGACGCCTTCGATATCTGGGTCTTCCATACAACGAATGCCACCGTCACATCGCAGCCGATGGCGGTGATTTGGGCCCTGTCGGGCGACCGGCGCTTCGACTACCTGTCGGCGCTCATCATTCTCGGTGTCTATCTCGCTTACATTTCACGCGGCGATTTCGCGCGATTCCGCGACGGCGTTGCCTTCGGCGTCGTGACGGCGGCAATCCTGCTGGTCGTCATCGTTCTTCAGCGCGAGATCATTTCCTTTCCGCGCCTCTCGCCGTCGCTGGCGCTCGACGCATATCACTCAATCCAGACCTATGTGCCCTGGTCACTCGCCAAGGAAGGTTCCAATTCGAGTTTCCCGGGCGATCACGCCACCGTCACCATGATCATCGCGGTGCTGTGGTGGGTGGGCCTTGGCTGGCGCATGGGCCTGCTCGGCGCCGCTCTCGGCATTGTCTTCGCGATGCCGCGCATCGCCGCCGGCGCGCACTGGGCAACCGACGTCGTGATCGGCGGCGGCGCCGTGACGTTGCTAACGATCGGCATCGTGCACGGAACGCCGTTCGGCTGGTGGGTACATGGCTTTGCTGTACGCTGGACCGACGCTGTGCTCGCGGTGTGGTTCAATGCGGTCAGGCGCCTGAGCGTCGACGGACGCGACAATGTCGATCCGACACGGCAGACGCTGCGTGGCATGTGCATCGGCACGGCGGACCTCATACCCGGCGTCAGCGGCGGCACGATGGCGCTTATCCTCGGCATCTATGACCGGCTGATCGCCGCGATCGCTCATGTCGACATGATGTTTCTGAAGCAGCTCCGGAAACGCGAATTGACGGCCGCACTGCGCCACATCGACTTCCTGTTTCTGCTGCCGCTCGGTTTCGGCGCGCTTCTCGCCATCATTGTCTTCACCCGCGTCGTACCGCTGTCGGTTCTCGTGACCGAGTTTCCCGAAGCGATGTTCGGCTTCTTCTTTGGCTTGATCGCCGCTTCCGTTGTCGGCCTTCTGTCTCATGTCGGCCCGGGCAGGCGCCTGCACTGGATATGGCTTGCCGCCGGCGTCGCCTTCGGGCTCGCCGTCTCGATCCTGGTGCCTGTTCGCACGCCGGACGACATCTGGTTTGTCTTTCTTTGCGGCATGATCGCGATTGCGGCCATGCTGCTGCCCGGCATATCGGGCTCATTCGTGCTTTTGATCCTCGGCAAATACACCGAGACAATCGATGCGCTGGGCCGTCTCGACTTCTCGTTCCTCGTGCCGCTGGCGGCCGGCATCGTCGCCGGCGCCCTGGCCTTTTCGCGCGCCATCGCCTGGTTGCTGACCCATTATCATCGTCAGACGATGCTGACCGTGATCGGCATTCTGGGTGGCTCGCTGCTTGCGGTCTGGCCGTTCAAGGAACGTGAATACGCTTTGATCGACGAAAAGACGCGTCTCATCGCGTCGCATCCCTACTTCCCCGATCGCATTGACGGCACCGTCGTGCTGGGGGTGGCCGCCATGGTGGCGGGCGCCCTGCTGTTCCGGTTTCTCGACCGGCTCGCCCGGAAATCGGCTGAAAACGGAACAACATAACCGCTTCCCGCTTCAAAAACGGCGCTTTCGCGCAACCTTAAGACGGGGTTAAGCGCCGGCATGCTCCAATCGCGGAACATGCTGACGATTTACAATTGCATAACGGTTGAGCACGACCTGAGCCTTGTCTTTCTTGCCGGGCTTGTTTGTACGCTTGCCAGTCTTTCGACTGTCAGTCTTCTCGTCCACGCGCGGGAAGTCGGGCCGGAGCGTCGTGCACTCTGGATTCTGGGTGCTGGCATCGTCGCCGGTTGCGGCATCTGGGCGACGCATTTCATCGCCATGCTGGCATTCCGTCCGGACGAGCCCGTGAACTACGCGCCGGGCCTGACTTTCGCGTCGCTCATCATCGCGCTTGCGCTTTCGACGGCCGGGCTTTTCGTTGCCCAGCGCCTGCGGCCCGCCGGCATCGGCGGCGCGGCGCTCGGCTTCGCCATCGGCGCCATGCACTATGTCGGCATGGCCGCCGTCAGCCTTCACGGTCACCTCGTCTGGGATCGCGATTTCGTCATCGCCTCGATCGTCCTTGGTGTCGTTCTCGGCGCAGCGGCATTGCAAGCGCTTTCCGCCCTGCCGGGATTCATGGGGCGCATGGCTGCCGCGACATTGCTGACGCTTGCGATTTGCTCTCTGCATTTTACGGGAATGGCAGCGGTTTCCATCGTTCCAGATCCGTCCGTCGTCTTTACCGAGAGCGCCGTGGAACCCTATGCCATGGCCATCGCAGTCGCAGCCATCACCGTGTTGATCGTCGTACTCGCCTTTGCCGGATCGGCGGTCGACGGGTATCTGTCCGACCGCTCCGTAAAGGAAGCGGACCGCCTGCGCGCCTATGTTGCGGAACTCGAAGAAACCAAGCGCAAGCTCGAAACCACATCGAAGGAACTGATGGTGGCGCTCGGCGCCGCGGCTTCGGCCGATCAGGCAAAGTCGCAATTCCTTGCAACGATGAGCCATGAATTGCGCACA
This sequence comes from Parvibaculum sp., assembly GCF_019635935.1. Classification (NCBI taxonomy): domain Bacteria; kingdom Pseudomonadati; phylum Pseudomonadota; class Alphaproteobacteria; order Hyphomicrobiales; family Parvibaculaceae; genus Parvibaculum; species Parvibaculum sp. Next base: position 1,397,735 of record NZ_JAHBYN010000001.1, read on the forward strand.
CCCCTCAATGCGATACTCGGCTTCTCCGAATTGATGTCGTCGGAAACTTTCGGGCCGCTCGGAAGCTCGCGCTACAAGGACTACTCCGACGACATCCTGAAAAGCGGCAAGCACCTCCTGTCGCTGATCAACGACGTTCTCGACTTCACCCGTGTCGACGCCGGCGCGCTGCTGCTCAACGAGGAAGATGTCGATGTCGGCGAGGCAATCGGCGACGCCGCGCACATGATCGAAGCCCAGGCCAATGCCGGCAACGTTGCCATGCACATCGAACTGGACAAACGCCTGCCGCACATTCACGCCGACCACCGCCGCGTTCGGCAGGTGCTGCTGAACCTGATGTCCAATGGGGTGAAATTCACACCGGCCGGCGGCGAAGTTCGCGTCGTAGCGGGCGTCGAAGGCGGAGCGCTCGTCATCCGCGTCATCGATACCGGCATCGGTATCGCACCCGACGACATCCCGGTCGCGCTTGAGAGATTCGGTCAGATCGACTCCGATCTCGCACGCAAATATGAGGGCACCGGGCTCGGCCTGCCCCTGTCGAAATGCCTGATGGAACATCACGGCGGCACGCTGCAAATCGAAAGCGACCCCGGACGCGGCACAACGGTCAGCATCCGCTTTCCGAAAGAAAGAATCCTGAAGAAAGCACCGGCACAACGCCCGGGCGTTCACGCCGCGCAGTAGGCAGCGGCGCGGCTACGCGCCGTCCCCGACGCGCCACGCAGCAGGATTTCCGGCCGCAACTCTCGGCCACCAGTCCGAAATGTCCGGCGGAAAAAGCGCAACGATGCAACCGCCGAACCCGGCGCCGGTGAGGCGTGCACCGGCCGCACCGGCATCCAGCGCGCTCTCGACCAGCCTGTCGAGCGCCGGTGTCGACACTTCGAAATCCCGCGCCAGCGAAACATGGCTCTCATTCATCAGCGCGCCGAAACGCCAAAGGTCGGCAGCCTCCAGCGCCGAAGCCGCGGCAAGAACGCGCTCGTTTTCGGTCACGACATGGCGCGCGCGCTTCAGCATTTCGCCGTCGGTGAGCCCAGAAAGTGCGCCAGCATCCGCATCGCGCAACGCCGGCAAGCCGAGACGACGCGCGGCCTCCGCGGTCGCCTGCCGTCTTGCATTGTAGGCGGCGTCCGCCAGACGCCGCGGTTCGCCGCAATGCACGATCGCAAAGTGGAATTCCGGCGGTACGGTAACGAGACGGCCGGTATTCGTACGGCAATCGAGCAGCAAGGCTTGCGCCGGACGGCCGACCGCGCTCGCCATCTGGTCGAGAATACCGCACTGGACGCCGCAATAGTTGTTCTCACCCGCCTGCGCGAGACGCGCCACCTCGCCATCGGGAAGCGTCTGCCCGGTGAGTGCCAGCATGGCGCGCAATGTGGCAACCTCGAGCGCCGCCGACGACGAAAGCCCGGCGCCCGACGGAACCGACGAGCACACTGACACCTCGACCGGAGGCACGTCGAAACCGGCCTTTGCAAGTTCGGCCAACGGTCCGGCGATGTAGTCGGTCCAGTCGCCGCGCGGCGGGCCGAACGGATCGAAGACAAGCGTCGTGCCCATCCCCTCGCTGCAGGCCCGAAACGCATGGGCTGGTGCCAGCGCAACCGACGTTTCGAGATCGAGCGGCATCGGCAGGCAAAAACCCTCCGCATAGTCGGTGTGGTCGCCGATCAGGTTGACCCGGCCCGGCGCCGACGCCTCGACGGCCGGCGCGCGGCCGAACGCACGCAGGAAAATGTCGCTCACGCACGGCCCTCCGGATCGACGGCTTTCAGGCGCGCCGCTGCCTGCTCGGGCGGGATGTCGACAAGGAAGATACCGGCGCCCTGCTCGACGCCCGCGAGATATTTCAGCTTGCCGGCGTCACGCCGGAACGGACGAATTTCGATCGTCATGTGAAAACTGTCTTCGAAGCCGCGCGGCGCTGCCTGCACCGTCAGTATGTAGGGCATCGGCTTGCCGAAAAGCCCGTCGAGACGGCGCACCGAGCGGCCTAGCAGACGTGCCAGCGCTTCCGTTTCCGCAGACGACAACGCATCGGGACCGGGAACGCGGCGGCGCGGCGCAAGCCAGGTCTCGAACGGGTACATCGCGAATGGCGGCACGAACGACACCGCGGCGCCGTTCTCGTCGAGCTGCAGCGCAGGCGCGCCCGCCTCAACTAGACGTGTGACGACCGGCGCATCCGCTTGCGCCTGCGCGGCCCGCAGCGCCCGTTGCGGAACGAAGGAGAAGGCATAGATCTGGCCGTGCGGATGATGCAGCGTCACGCCGATCTCTTCGCCCCGGTTCTCGAAAGGAAGGACGAAGGCAAAGCCGGCCTCGTCGCGCAGTGCCTTGAGCCGCGCACCCCAGACCTCGATCAGCAGCGCCAGCCTGTCGACCGGCAGCGTGCCGAGCCCGCCCGCATGATCGGCCGAAAACACCACCACTTCGCAGCGCCCCGCAGCCGGCGACGTGGCGATGCCTTCGATCGCCGGCAATTCGTTCGTCCCGGCAACCAGCGCAGGGAACCGGTTTTCGAAGACGGCAATCTCGAAATCGGCAAAGGGAATTTCACCAAGCCGCCCCTCTGCCGCCGGGCAAAGCGGACAGGCCGCCGCGTCGGGCAGGAATGTCCGCCCCTGTCGCGCGCCCGCGTAGGAAACCCATTCGCCAAGCAATGGATGCCAGCGCAGATGCGGCGGCGTGGCCGGGGGCTCGGCCGGCAGCGCCGCGAGCGGCGGCGCCTCATGGAGCCCACGCCCATAAAGCAGCAACTCGCGGCCACCCGGCATCGAATGTCGTCTGAAGGTAAACAACGAAGGCCCCACCTTTGCATTAACCCCGAATTAACCGCGTTCAACAGCTCAATTCGGCACACGGCATTCTGGCGCACAACTTGCGCTCTCACGAAGCAATTGTCGCATTCGGACACATTGTAGGCGTGAGTACCGTGACCGCACTGAACAACCGGATTTCAGCTTTCGAGACCGCAACCCCCGTTGCCTCGCCCTTGGCGCCCGCGACCGAGGCCGCGCCGCGCGAGCAGCAGGTGGCCGGCTCGCGCCTGACGCCGCTCGCCGACCGCTTCATGCTGCTGATGGGCGATATGGGGGCGCTGATGATCGCCCAGTTGATTGCCGGCATGATCGCTTTCGGCGTCAGTATCCAGCTTTTCAACACCGATTTCGGTGCCCTGAACGCCGAAGAACTGACCGGCCGCCTTGTCCGCATCGGCTTCCTGCTGATGCTGCCGGTCCTCTGGTGGGCCGCCAAGGGCCATTATTCGAAGCGCACCCCTTTCTGGTCGGAGGCCAAGGAAATCGTTAAGGCGATTGCCCTGGTCGCGCTGGTCGACGGCTTCCTGCTCTACCTGACCAAGGACTATTTCTCCCGCCTCTGGATGCTCCAGGCCTGGGTCTGGGCGCTGGTTCTGGTCCCGGTGGCGCGTATCGGTATGAGACATGTCCTGAAGCGGTACGGCGGCTGGACGGCACCGGTGCTGCTGATCGGCTCGAAGGAGAACACCGACGAGGCCGCCCAGGTCCTCGAATCCGAGCCCTATCTGGGCTACGAGATCGCCGGCACGGTGGACCTCGCCGACCTGACCTCGGAAAGCAATGCCTCGAGGCCCGGCAGCCTGCTTTATCGCGCTGGTGGCCAGCTCTCGGCGGCGCTCCGCCTCGCCTGCAACGGCCACGGCGCCCGTTTCGTGGTGCTGGCGCCCTCGCCCGAGGAAATGGCCAAGCTCGACCACATCCTTCGCGCCCTGCACCGCGCCCGCATCGCCTTTTCGATCATCCCGCCGGTCAAGGGCATCGGCGTGATGGCGCTCGAAACCGGCAACTTCTTCAGCCACGACCTCGTGATGCTGACGCTGGCCGACAACCTGAACCGTCCGATGGCGCGCATCGTCAAGCGCAGCTTCGACCTCGCGGTCGCCTCCGCCGCGCTGTTGGTCCTCTCGCCCTTCTTCTGGGCCGCTTCGGCGCTGATCCGCCTCGACGGCGGCCCGGCCTTCTACGGCCACCGCCGCGTCGGCGAGAAGGGCCGCGAGTTCATGTGCCGGAAGTTCCGCACCATGCATGTGGACGGCGATGCAATCCTGAAGAAAATTCTGGACAGCGATCCGCAGCGCGCCGCCGAATGGGCCCGCGACCAGAAGCTGCGCGAGGATCCCCGCATCACCCGCATCGGCGCCTTCCTGCGCAAGACCAGCCTCGACGAACTGCCGCAGCTCCTGAACGTGATCCGCGGCGAAATGAGCCTTGTCGGACCGCGTCCGGTCACCTACCCGGAAGTCCTGCGCTACGGCGAGGACGCCGAATACTACCTCTCCGCCAAGCCCGGCATCACCGGCCTCTGGCAGGTCAGCGGCCGCAACGACACGACCTACATGCGCCGCGTCCAGCTCGACGCCTGGTACGTCAAGAACTGGTCGCTTTGGCAGGACATCGCGATCATGTTCAAGACGCTGCCGGCCGTACTGCTGCGCAAGGGCGCCTGCTGAAACGGTCTTAACCTGAAAAAGGCGGAGAAATTGACAGACCCGGCAACCGAAAGGCTGCCGGGTCTTTCGTGCGCGAAGAGACAAAAACAAGCAAAATCAACGACATAAAGAAAGCGAGAGCCCGGAAGGCCGCCGTCGAAGCACCGGCGATCCGCGCACTTGGTAACCATCCGTAAAGGTTAACTCTGGCAAGAATGAAGGGCGGCAGGCGGGGGCGCAGGCCCGAATCATTCGGAAAGGCAGAGCCAGAGCCATGTTTGAGGACAAGTCGATCCTGATCACAGGCGGCACGGGATCATTCGGCAAGAAATTTACCCGCACGCTGATTGAGCGCCACCGCCCGCGACGCCTCGTGATCTATTCGCGCGACGAGCTGAAGCAGTTCGAGATGGCGCAGCGGTTCAACGGGTCTGAAATGCGCTACTTCATCGGCGACGTGCGCGATGGCGAGCGCCTGCGCCAGGCCATGCAGGGCGTCGACATCGTGATCCACGCCGCCGCCCTGAAGCAGGTACCGGCAGCCGAATACAATCCGATGGAATGCATCAAGACCAACATTCACGGCGCCGAGAACGTCATCAAGGCCGCGATCGAGAACAAGGTCGGTCACGTGATGGCGCTATCGACCGACAAGGCGGCCAACCCGATCAATCTCTACGGGGCGACCAAACTGGCCTCCGACAAGCTCTTCGTGGCCGCCAACAACATGGTCGGCAGTGCGCCGACACGTTTTGCCGTCGTGCGCTATGGCAATGTGGTCGGCTCGCGCGGCTCGGTGGTTCCCTTCTTCGCCAAGCTCATCCAGGACGGTGCGAAGGAACTGCCGATCACCGACGAACGGATGACGCGCTTCTGGATCACGCTCCAGGAAGGCGTCGACTTCGTGCTCGACAATCTTCAGCGCATGCATGGCGGCGAGATCTTTGTGCCCAAGATCCCGTCAATCCGGATCACCGATCTGGCTGCCGCGATAGCTCCGGGAATGCCGACCAGGACCATCGGCATCCGCCCCGGCGAGAAGCTGCATGAAATCATGTGTCCGGCCGACGATTCCCATCTTACTGTCGAATTCGACGATCACTATGTCATCCGCCCAACCATCAGGTTCTTCAACGGCGATGCCGATTACCTGACGAACCGGCGCGGCGAAAAAGGCAAGATCGTCGAACAGGGTTTCGAATACAATTCCGGCACGAACCCGCACTTCCTGAATACAGAGGAGATCGCTGCGTACAACGCACGGGCCGAGGCATGATCCCCTATGGGCGGCAAAGCATCAGCGACGACGACATCGCAGCAGTCATCGAAACGCTGAAATCGGACTGGCTGACGCAAGGCCCTGCCGTGCCTCGCTTCGAGGCCGCCCTTTGCGCCGCAACGGGTGCTGACCATGCGGTAGCAGTCAACAGCGCGACTTCGGCGCTCCACATCGCCTGTCTTGCGCTTGGGCTCGGGCCCGGCGACATCGCATGGACGGTACCCAACACATTTGTAGCGTCGGCCAATTGCGCGCTTTACTGCGGCGCGACGGTCGATTTTGTCGATATCGATCCTGCGAGCTACAACATGGATACCGCCGCATTGGAGGCAAAGCTTGCGAGTGCCGAGGCTCAGGGTCGTCTTCCCAAGGTGCTGATCCCGGTGCATTTCGGTGGCCACTCCTGCGACATGAAGGAAATCGCGGTGCTGGCGGCGCGGTACGGCTTTCATGTAATCGAGGATGCCTCCCATGCGATCGGAGGGGCTTATGATGGGGGGCCTGTCGGCGATTGCCGTTATTCCGACATTTGCGTGTTCAGCTTTCATCCGGTGAAAATCGTGACGACCGGTGAGGGCGGCGCGGCGATGACGAACGATCCGGCGCTCGCAGAAGCGATGCGGCTGTTACGCTCGCATGGCATCACGCGCGATTTGGCGGTGATGCGCGGCGATGAACGCGGCTCATGGGTTTATGAACAACACGCGCTCGGATTCAACTATCGGATGACCGACATTGCCGCGGCGCTTGGCGCGAGCCAGATGAAACGCCTCGACGAATTCGTCGCGAAGCGCACAGCGCTCGCCGATCGCTACGACGTGCTGCTCGGCAACCTGCCGGTCGGACGCCCGCCGCGCCGCACCGACAGAAACTCCGCCTGGCACCTCTATGCGATCAACCTCGAAGCAGCCGATGACAATGGTACGTTGCGGGCGCATGTGTTCGAGCACATGCGTGCCGCGGGTGTCGGCGTCAATGTGCATTATATTCCCGTTCATTTTCAGCCGTATTACCGTGCGCTCGGTTTCCGGCACGGCGAATTTCCCGGTGCCGAGAAGTTCTACGCCCGCGCCCTGACGCTGCCGCTCTTTCCCGACCTCACGCCTGACGACCAGGACAAGGTCGTCGCGACACTAAAAGAGGCGCTGGCATGATCGTCGCGGTGATCCCGGCGCGTGGCGGCAGCAAGCGCATTCCGGGCAAGAACATTCGGCCTTTTGCGGGCAAGCCGATCATCGCATGGTCGATCGAGGCGGCGCGGGAGAGCGGGCTCTTCGACCGGATCGTCGTCTCGACCGACGATGAAAGAATCGCCGAAGTCGCGGCCGCCTGCGGTGCAGAGGCACCGTTTCGCCGTCCCCCCGGCCTTGCTGATGACCACACCCCCACGGTGCCGGTAATCGCCGATGCAATAGCGCGCCTGAACGTCGCGGATAGCACCGCCGTGTGTTGCCTTTATGCGACGGCCCCCTTTGTCGCGCCCGCCGATCTGCGCGCCGGTCACCGGTTGCTTGAGGAAACCCGCGCGCCCTTTGTTCTGAGCGTGACCAGCTTTGCTTTCCCAATCCAGCGGGCGCTGAGGCGCCATTCGTCGGGCGCGGTCGAAATGTTCGACCCCGCGCAGATGCAGACCCGATCTCAGGATCTGGAAGAAGCGTGGCACGACGCCGGGCAATTCTACTGGGCGCGGGCCGCGACATGGCAAAGCGGGGCGGGCATATTCGACAATGGCGCATATGGCCTGCCGCTGCCGCGTCATCGCGTTCAGGATATCGACACCGAGGAAGACTGGATCCGCGCGGAACACATGATGCGCATTCTTCAGGCGGAGGCGCATCCGTGATGCATGTCGCCTTCCGCACAGACGCCGCACTGACCATCGGCACCGGCCATGTCATGCGTTGCCTGACGCTTGCTCGGGCGTTGGCGCTGCAAGGTCACAACTGCCGGTTCGTCTGTCGCGACCTGCCAGGCAACCTCAATCCCCAAATCGCGGCGGAGTTCGGCCTGACCCCGCTTCCTGCACCACAAGGACCTGTCCCGGCCGGCCCGCCCGCCCATGCAGCTTGGGCCGGCGTGGATTGGACGCAGGACGCGGTGGAAACCCGCGCAGCGCTGCAGGCGGCGCCTACGGATTGGCTGGTGTTGGATCACTACGCCTTTGATGCGCGTTGGCAAAAGGCCGCCCTGCCCGACGGCACGAAGCTGATGGTGATCGACGATCTGGCTGACCGCCCCCATATCTGCGACATGCTGCTTGACCAGAACCTTGGCCATGACGCTTTGAATTATGCCGGGCTGGTGCCTGACGGCAGCATCTGCCTGACCGGGCCGCGTTACGCGCTGCTGCGCCCCGAATTCGCCGATCTGCGGGCAAAGGCACTGGCGGCGCGTGCCGGGCGCGGCCTGCGGCATCTGCTGATTTCGATGGGCGGAGTGGATACAGTCGATGCGACATTGACCATTCTTCGGGCCTTGCCGGGCGCACCACTGCCCGAGAATCTGGAGATCGCAGTGGTCATGGGCGCGCAGGCCCCTGCGCTAGAACAAGTTCGCGCGCTGGCAGGCGAAATGCCCTGGCGAACGAAAGTAGTGGTTGATGTGCGCGACATGGCCGCGCGTATGGGTCAGGCCGATCTGGCCATCGGTGCGGGTGGCGGCACCACATGGGAACGCTGCTGCCTTGGTCTGCCCAGTATCATCGTGCAGATTGCCGAGAATCAGGCCGGTATCGCGCAGGCACTGGCCAAGGCAGGGGCGGCGCTCGATCCCGGGCCGCTGCACACCCCGGATTTCGCGCACAGATTGCGGGCGGCGCTGGCCGACGCCCGCGATCCCGGCCGCATGGCTGCCCTGTCGGAAAATGCAGCCGCGCTTTGCGATGGCGAGGGGGTCGGGCGGGTGTTGTCCATTTTCGGTCAGGGGGCGTCGGCATGAAAATCGACATCATCTGTTCAAGCGACGACCATCCGGTAAATCCCTGGCTTAAACAATGGATGCGCAAGCACGAGACCCGGCATCGACTTGGACTCTTGCGGAAAAAAACAGAACTCACATCAGGCGACATTCTTTTCCTGATCTCTTGCACCGAATTGATCTCGTCGGAACAGAGAAAGCTCTACAGACATTGTATCGTTCTCCACGCCAGCGATCTTCCCGCCGGCCGTGGCTGGAGCCCGCACATCTGGTCGATTCTCGAAGGTGCGTCGACCATAACGGTGTCTGCAATCGATGCCGAAGATCGCGTGGATAGCGGAGCGATCTGGGCGCAAAGAGCCTTCGATGTTGCGCCACATCAGTTGCACGATGAGATCGACGCAGCGCTTTTCGATGCCGAAATTGCGCTTTTGGACCAGGTCGTAGGTATGGTGGAACGCGGTGAGACACCAGTACCCCAGCCCGATACTGAAGCGAGCTACTACCCGCGCAGAACCCCTGCGGACAGTGAAGTTGACCCGGGCAAGTCAATTTCCGAACAATTCGACAAGATCAGGGTATGCGATCCGAACCGTTACCCGGCGTTCTTCAGACTGCATGGCCATGTGTATTCGATCAGCCTGAAAAAGGTTCAGAGCGATGACAAACATTGAAATTTCAGGCCGCGCCATCGGCGCCGGCAATCCGCCCTATGTCATTGCTGAAGTGTCGGCCAATCACAATGGCGACCTGAACCAGGCGTTGCGCCTCATCGACGCCGCCGCCGAGGCGGGCGCGGACGCGGTCAAGATCCAGACCTATCGCCCCGACACGATCACACTGAAATCGGATGCGCCGGATTTCCAGATTTCCGAAGGCCTGTGGGCCGGGCGTACGCTTTACGATCTGTATGAGTGGGCGCATACGCCATGGGAGTGGCATGAAACGCTCTTTGCCCATGCCGCCAAACGAAGCATCACGCTGTTTTCGTCGCCCTTCGACTCCACGGCGGTGGACCTTTTGGAAGCCCTCGGCGCGCCAGCATACAAGATTGCCAGCTTCGAGGCCGTTGACCTGGCGCTGATCCGCTATGTCGCCTCGAAGGGCAAACCGATGATCATTTCCACCGGCATGGCAGATCTGGAGGAAATTTCGGAAGCGGTCGAGGCGGCGCACGAAGCTGGCTGCCGCGAATTGGTGCTGTTGCACTGCGTCTCGGGCTATCCGGCGCCGGCCTCGGACTACAACCTCGCCACGCTCTCGGATCTGGCGGCGCGCTTCGAGGTACCGGTGGGTCTGTCGGATCATACGCTTGACAATACGACCGCAATCGCCGCGGTGGCGCTGGGAGCCACTGTGATCGAAAAACATATGACGATGGATCGCACGGGCGGCGGACCGGATGACAGTTTTTCACTCGAACCGAAAGAGTTTGCGGCGCTTGTGAATGGCGCGCGGACGGCATGGGGGGCGATCGGCACGATCGACTACGGGCGAAAGTCCAGTGAACTGGGAAACATCAAATTCCGGCGCTCGCTTTATTTCGTGAAAGATTTGAGAGCAGGCGAAGCGATTACCCGGGATGCCATTCGCAGCGTACGTCCCGGCTACGGTCTGGCACCAAAGCATCTCGACGCTCTGATAGGCCGGCGTGTAAAAGCCGACATTCAGCGCAACACGCCCGTCAAGCTTGAGGACATTGAGTAGATGTTCGACAGCATCCGGAGCGGGCCGGAGATGGCTTCGTCAACGGCGAAAAACGACAGCGGTCGCATATAGAAGCGCCAGGCCGCTGCGGATTCGGCATCGCGGGCTCCGGTCGCCCTGGCTCATTTTTCGAGAAGAAACCACGTCAAATCGTCCTGCGGGAAATAATTGTCCCGGTGGTAGGCAAAGCCGTAATCGACCAGCCGCATACCGAACCGCTCGATGATTTCGCCGGCGAAGTCGCGCTTGAACAGCCGATCCTCGATGCCGCGATAATTCACAACCACCGGGGCGGGATTGTAATACTCGCAGACCATCACATAGCGCGCCGAAAGCGCGTGAAGGTTGTCATAGACCCGCGTCAACTCGTCCGGGTTGATATGAATGAGCACACCCTTGGTGAACGCCATGTCGTATGTCCGCCCCACCGGCAGCGCATCGATGATCGTTCCATGGACGATTTCGGCGATACCGAGGGCGCGGGCCTTGTCCGCCGCGGTGCCGTTGATTTCATGCCCGCAAAGTTCGAAATTCGGATTGATGCGGTGCAGCGCCTGCAGGTTCAGCCCGATATTGCAGCCAAACTCGACGATCGAGCCGACGTCCGGCGCCGATCTGAGGATACGGGCAAAAAGCGCCATGTTCGACGTAACGATGTGCTCGCCCTGATTCCGGTCCATATACGCATCGCCGAACGCGCCGGTCCAGAATTTCTCCTGCTCGGTCCTGAATGTCATTCTCATGCCCCTGCCTGACGAGAAATGCCCTGCGTCCAACCGCTGTCGGCACCAAATTTGTATTCGTGCTCCTGCGCCACGGCCTCGTCATTCTCGTCGCAGCGATGGACCGGACTGACACTATCGCCGGAGAAGAGGCGGACGCCCGGATGGATCGCATCGTTCTCCGGCATGGCCTCGGTTTTCCCTCGTCCGGTGATTCGCCAATTGGCGGTGCCCGATATTCTCACACAGACGCCACCGGGGAGACAGCCTCCCGCGAATTGTCCGACCTCGTGTTGCTCACAACACGGGCAAAAGACGGACGACTTTCGCCGGCCCTCGCCAGAAGCAGGCCCGTCAAAAGATCGAGCGCACCCCGATCAGGCCGAAAGCCAGTGCCGCGCCCCAGACGAGCGGCATGGCCCGCTTGATCCGGCGGCGGATGCTGCGCCGCATCGGCCCCTGCGCGGCCTGCAGGCCGGCCAGCGCCGCCGCCACGCCGTCGCCGGACGCCGCCTCGGTCTCGACGATACGGATCTGCGCCGCGATAACCGCACCGCGATGGGTGACGATCCGGGCGCATTTGATGTCGCCATCCACCCGGGCCGAAGCCCGCAGCGTCACCTCGCCGGACGCGACAAGCGTACCGTCGAAAACACCGGCGATCTCGGCGCGTTCGACCCGCGCCTGGCCCTCGACCCGGCCGCATGTGCCGATCGAGAGAAACCCGGCATTGAGGTCGGCATTGATCGCCGCGCCATCGACGAACATCGCGCCGCGCGTGTCGAACGATCCTTCGAGAACGCTGTTCTCGCCGATCGTGATGTCTTCATTGCCGGGCCGCACCAGCCGCACCGGCGGCTCGGGCGGACGCCGCCGCGCCGCGCCGCCGCTGGCACCCGCCATGGCCGAATTCTGTTCATTGAGCGTCATCTCGATCTCCTCTTCGCCGGAAGCCGGCCCCGCTGCATGGAAAATTCCGTCAGCAGACAAACCGGTCTTCACCATCTGTCGCGAGGCAAATCCTGCCCGGCGGCAATGTAGAAAGAGTTTCGATTAAGCATGAACGCAACCGATGCGGAGCGACCGGCGCGAAAACACATCCGGAATGGAGCGACGAGGTCGCGGCGGTGTGTGCAATCAACGTCACGCTCGTTTCCCTGTTCAGCAGGGAAAGAACAGGGAAAGTTGCCTGTTTGGGTCCGGATTCCGGAGATGCCCGCTGGAAAGGTCTCAAGAATTCAGGAGCTTGGCGTAAAATTCCCTAGACGACGAAACAGGGAATTTTTTTGCGCGAGCAGGGAAGCAACAACGCGAATACAGGGAAAGTCGGCGCCGCCCGGGAAAGAGGCGGCAGATGACGGCTCGCCCCGTCGCCGGAAAGATTCCGTCCGTTGAAGCAGCACCGAACGCTTGACCGCAGTCAGGGTGAATTGTCGTCATTGTTGAACTTGCCCCCAAACCTTGGACGGGCCGGGCTGACAATTTCCGGGGCGCGCGCCAAACGCTGATTTTCCGGCCGCATTTACGACGCCAGCATTCCTGCGGAGGCAATCAGCGGCAAGGCCGCAAGCAGCAAGAGAGGGCCAGGGCGTACCACCTGGTACCTCATCCAGACGCGGTCCCTGTTCGTATTCATCCGCCAACACACGCAGCACGCCGATCAGCGCTTCAAAGGTCCGCGGCCCATCAGAGACCATGCCCTCAAATCCCGGGTCAATTGACGGCAGGCGAACGGGGAGCAGGCGAACGCGCACGCCCTCCCGATCGGTTCGGGTCTCGACCATCGCATATCCCGCAAGCTCGTCTACGCTGTTGCGCCCGCGCGTGGATTGACGGTGATATCTTCATCGCCTCGCGCAACCCCGGGCGATATCTCTCTATCCGCACGCAGCTCACCCAGGATCACATCCGCTCGCTTCAGGCCAAGGCTCAGGCAGAGTGCCGCGAGATCGGATGAAATCTGACCTGACGGTGTGGTCGCCTCCCACGCGCGGCATCTGAGTGCCGTGACTGTGACCGTTGTTGGACACATCCAGGAAAGCCGTCCACGCAATCAGGCTGTTAGCCTATCAAGATCATCGCAGCCTCCGCGAGGATCGTTAGACTCGCCCTCCTGCGATGCGCAGGGAACGAGAACATGAACATGTTCGACAAGTATTTCATCGGCGGCAAATGGGTGGACGCATCGGTGCGGCCGCGGCAGATCCTGCTGAACCCCGCGACCGCAACGCCTTACGGCGAAGTAGCGCTTGGTACGGCCGAAGACGTTGATGCCGCCGTGCAAACGGCACGTAAGGCATTTTCCCGCTTTTCCGAAACGACGGCCGGGGAGCGCCAGTCGATGCTGCAGCGCGTGCTCGACATCTATGAACGACGGCTTGCGGCATTCGCCGATGCGATTACCGTCGAAATGGGTGCGCCGAAAACGCTCGCATATGAGGCGCAAGCTGCCGCCGGAGCGGATCATCTCCGTGCGACGATCGAGGCGCTTGAAAACTTCGCGATCGAACGACCGGCCACCGGCAATGTGCGGCTGCGCCGCGAGGCTGTTGGCGTCTGCGCGCTGATCACGCCCTGGAACTGGCCGATGAACCAGATTGCCGGAAAGGTTGCCCCTGCAATCGCCGCCGGATGCACCATGGTGCTGAAGCCGAGCGAGTTGACGCCGATGTCGGCCGTACTTTTCGCGGAGGTGCTGGAGGAAGCGGGCGTTCCCGCGGGCGTCTTCAATCTGGTGCATGGCGACGGGCCAAACGTCGGCACCGCCATGGCCGCACATCCGCTTGTCGATATGGTCTCCTTCACCGGTTCGACCGCCGCGGGCGTTCAAGTCGCGATCAACGCCGCGCCGACGGTAAAACGCGTGACACAGGAACTCGGCGGTAAATCGCCGAACATTCTGCTTCGCGACGCAGACTTCAGCACAGCGGTCAGAAACGCTGTCGAAGGATGCATGGAGAATACGGGTCAGTCCTGCAACGCTCCGACACGGCTCATTGTGCCGGCAGAACGGCACGATGAGATCGCCGAGTATTGCGCGGAAATTGCGAAAAGCCTGCGTGTCGGCGATCCGCGGGACAGCAAAACCGATATTGGCCCCGTCGTCTCGCTCGCACATCTAGAACGCGTTCGCAATTACATCCGAATCGGACGTCAGGAAGGCGCTGTTCTGGTGACGGGCGGAGCGGAGGCGGTCGAGGAACTCGGTGCCGGCTATTTCGTGAAACCCACCGTCTTCGCTCATGTCCGACCCGAAATGACTGTAGCGCGGGAGGAAATCTTCGGGCCGGTTCTGTCCATCGTCTCCTACCGCGATGAGGATGAAGCTATCCGGATCGCGAACGACACGCCTTACGGGCTTGCGGCCTATGTGTCGTCGGGCGACGGGGAACGCGCGATGCGGGTAGCACGGCAGCTTCGTGCAGGCCAGGTCCAGATCAACGGCGCGGCGCCGCCCGCCGCCGCTCCCTTCGGCGGCTACAGGCAATCCGGCAACGGGCGCGAGGGCGGCATTTTCGGGATCGAGGATTTCACGGAGATAAAAGCCGTGGCGCTTCCCTGACCTTTACGCTGGCCCAATAAGGATATGGCGTGCAGCCAACCCTATCCCGCTTAATATGCGGGAAAAGGGGACTTCCGCATGACCGACAAGCTCGACCTCGCTTATATGCCCGCCGCGACGCAACTTCGGCTCTATCGCTCGAAGCAGCTTTCGCCGGTGGAGGTGCTCGAAGCGCAGCTCGCGCGAGCCGACGAGGTAGAGCCCAAAATCAACGCCTTCGCCTGGAAATTCTACGACGAGGCGCGAAAGGCGGCGAGAGGCGCCGAAGCGCGCTACATGAGCGGCGAAGCGCGGCCGCTCGAAGGTGTGACGCTGGCGGTGAAGGACGATACGGACCTTGAAGGCAAGGCGACGGCGTCGGGCTCGAAGCTCTTTCTCGATTATGTCGCGCGCACCTCACACCCCATGGTGCAGCGCTTCCTCGACGCCGGCGCGATCGTTCATGCAAAGACGACGGTGCCGGAATTCTGCATCTGCACGGTAACGACATCGCACCACTGGGGCACGACGCGCAATCCCTGGAACCTCGAATACGGGCCGGGCGGTTCTTCTGGCGGTTCAGGCGCGGCGCTTGCGGCCGGCACGACTACGCTCGCGACCGGAAGCGATTCAGGCGGTTCGATCCGTATTCCAGCTGGCGTCAACGGCGTCTGCGGTTTCAAGGCGCCCTATGGCCGATTTCCAACCGTCGTACCATGGACACTCTCGCCCCAATCCGTCTATGGGCCGATGGCGCGCAGCATGACCGATCTTGCAACGATGTACGATCTCGGCAACGGGCCTGCGTCCTACGACCACACGGCGCTTCAAAAGAACACGCTGCCGGATCCGATGCGGACGGTCGCCGGCATGCGCATCGCCTATAGCCCCGATCTCGGCTTCGCGCATGTAGACCCCGAAGTGCGCGCCAACACCGAACGCGCGCTGAAACACTTCGAAGCGCTCGGGGCGCATGTCGAGGAAGTGGCGGTTAACTGGACCGATGAAAAGGTGCAGGAGGCATTTCACGGTACCCTGCTCACCGGATCGTGGCGGGCTTTCTTCGACCAGATCCAGGAGATGATTTCCGATCCGAAGGAGGTTTCGGACCAGTATCATAGTCTCTACCAGAAGATGCTTTCGCTCCCGAAGAACGCGGCGGAAACGGCGGCGATGCTGGTGGCGGAAATGAACACCGAAATTCACGCGATCTTCAGCGCCGGTTTCGACGCCATCGTTTCGCCGACGACGGGCCTGCCATCGATCCCCGCGGCAACCAACCACGCGACGGACAGCGTGACGATCAACAATATGACGGTCGACTCGATGACCGGATGGTGTCTCGCCCATCCCTTCAACCTGCTTTATCTCTATCCGATCGTCGTGGCGCAAACAGGTCGCGCGGCGAACAATGTGCCGACGTCGATCCAGATCATCGGCGACCGCTATGACGACAATACGGTGTTCGCACTTGCAAGCGCCTATGAGCGCGTGGTGGAACCGCTCTACAAGGACGGCGCCTTTCCGGATTTCCGCAGCGAGATCTAGCTTCCGCCCTCGCGCCGGTCCGTGACGAGGGCGGGCGCGGCGCCGGCCAGCGCCGCAAGCCCGAGCGCCAGAATGGCGACCCCGAAGGCCACCACATAGGACGTGCCGTCGATCGCGAAGCCGATGAAGGCGGGGCCGAGCCCCGCGCCAATGGAGGCGACGATCATGCCCCAGACCGCAAGCCGGCCCGTGCGATCGAGCGCCGCCTGCACCGCCTGGAAATAGGGCGCGACGACGGCCCAGGCGACACTCTGGACGATCAGACCAGCGACGAAGACCGCGGCCGCCACATGCGAAGCAGCAAAGACAACAACGGGCACCGTGTAGACGGCGAGTGCCAGCATCAGCGGCCGGAAGCGACCGTAGCGCGCGCTCAGAACGATGACGAGGATTGTGCCCGGAATGCCGCAGAGGGAGGAGAGCGCTAGCGTCTGCGCCGCCCCCTCCGCCGAGAGACCGACAACCTCGCCATAGCGCAACATGTAACTCCAGAGGCCGATGGCGGCGATGTTGAAAAGGCCGAAAGCAAGGACGGACATGAGTTTCAGCATGGCTGGATGTTCCGCCTCGGCGGCAGCGTCCGCGTGCTCCAGCACTTCCGCGACGGCGGGGCGAAGCGGCACCGAGCCGCCATTGAGGCCTAGCAGCGGATAGAGGATGAGGGAAACGGCCGCAAGCGCGAGAAGCGCCGCATAGACGCTCGCCGCGCCAAGATACGACAGCAGCGCCGGGATCGCCGCGATCAGCACGGCGGCAAGCACAAATTGCAGCATGATGTACATGCCGAAGCCGCGCGCCGCGTTTTCCTGACGGCCGATCCAGTTGGTCGTCGCGCCGACCAGCAATCCGACGCCGAGGCCCTGCACGGCGCGCAGCGCGGAGAGCTGCAGCATGTCGGAAGCGAGAATGGAGAGCAGGTCGCCGCAGATACCGAGAAGGAGCCCGAGCCGCGCAATACGTGGCAGGGACCAGCGCGAAACAAGGAAGAGCGAAAGACAAAGCCCGAGCGTTGCGGCGAGCACGTTTACCGTCGCGACCTCGCCCGCCATGCGCTCGGTGAGACCAATATCGGATATCCATGCGCCAACAAGACTCGGCAAGGCGGACGCTACGATCGCACCGTAGGTGCCGCAGGCGGCGACAAGAAAAAGAACGGCCGATCCGCCGGGATCGAGCCCTCGCCACCAGCCCTGCCGTACCGCGTCCCCGCTCATGCCGGCCTCTTCGCTCATATCCGCATGCCTCACAACAATGGAAAAGGGCAGGAGCTTTCGCTCCCGCCCTGCCCCGGCATTCGCGCATTCCCCGCTGAAACAGGCGGGGTCCCCCCGGAACTCAGCGCGTGCCCCGCTTGCGAAGTGCGCCAACCTCGAACATATCGTCGGTTACCGAATCGGCCGCATGAAAGTCCGGCCGCCGGTCATCGTTGAAAACGAGGTCGAGAATATAGCGCTCAGCCTGGAAGTCATAAAGCGCCTGACCGAAGCCAAAACATGTCGGGACGTCGTAGGCGTTGACGGTGGTTTCCTCTTGATAACGCCACAGACCGCCACGACCGTCATACATATCCGCCGCAACGACACGCCAGCTGTCTTCGTCGATGTAGAAGGTTCGGCGCGGCATGATATGGCGCGTGCCCTGCTTCACGGTCGCTTCGACGACCCAGACGCGGTGCAGCTCGTAGCGCGTTGCATCGCGGCTCGGGAAGTTCGGTCCCACAAGATCGCGAACGCTGTTCTTCGAATGCGCGAACTCATAGTTGTTGTACGGGATATAGAGTTCCTTCTTCCCGACCAGTTCCCAGTCGTAGCGGTCGAGGCGGCCGTTATACATGTAAAGCTGGTCGGAGGCGCCGAGGCCTTCGTAGCCCGACACGGGGTTGTCGTAGGAGAGGGTCGGCGCGCGGCGTACGCGGCGGAGACCGGTGCTGTAGAACCAGGCATTGCGCTCGCCGTTCAGCGTTTCGTGAACGAGATAAGCCTCACCCGCGACGCGGGCCGGCGCAATGTAGGTGCTGAGATATTTGAGCTGCACGTTTCCGAGATCGCCAAAGGTCTGGCGCTCCGGATTGTAGAAATTGGAAAGACGCAATTCGTCCCATTTCAGCGGCACGTACTGACCGCCCGCGCTGACGACGGCGGTCGTTCCGAGAACGCTTCGCGCGATGCCTTCGAATGCCACACGGTGATTCCACATCGCTTCCGCGCCCGACTGCGGCAGCGGGAACGGGAAGCCGCCCGGCAGGGCGTCGACCAGATCGTGCGTCGCCGGATCGAGCCGCGCCTTGCCAACACCTTCCCGGGTCTTTTCGTAGACCGAGGCCGGAAAGGCGCAGCTGCGGCGCGTCGGGTAGACGTCCATCCGGTAGTCCGCGTAGCGTTCGAGTAGCGCGATCTGACCCGCGGCGAGGTTCTCCCGGTAGCTGTCGAGATTGCCATTCGTTATCGAGAAGAGTTTCGTGTCGGCGGCGTAAGGATCGACATAGTCGCCGCCTCGCGCATAGCCCGCAGGCGGCGTAACGATGCCGCCATCCCATGCCGGGATCGTGCCCGACGCATTGCCGGACGTTTCGGCGCCAAGCGGCGTCAGCCGCCCACCGAGATCGGCCGCACCGTCGGCCTGTGCGAAACCCGACCCGAAAATCATGCCGCATGTGAAGAGAGCGGCAGTCGCGAAAACCCGTGTAAACATCTTTCTCCCCTTTCGCCTTCCGTTACTTCACATGCCGCCTAGAAGGCATAGGAAACTGTCAGGGTCGCAAAGTCGCGATCCCGCGAGAAGTTCATGTAGCCGCCACCGGAGTTCCTCGTGTAGGAGACGCCGAGCGCCCATGTGGACTGGTAGTCGGCGTTCAGGCGCAGTGTGACCTGCCGGCGCGCATCGATATGCGAGTCCGTCATCGCGTAGTCGAGCGCGGTTCCATTTACGTCATGGCGGAACGAGAGGCCCGGATAGAGCACCCAGGGCGTGCCGAAGACGCCCTGATAGCTGCCGGTGATATCGAGTATGTAGCCGACGGCATCGGAGTGACCGAAGGTACCCGCCGGCTTGCTGTCGAAATGCGTCCAGGCCATTTCGCCGATGAAGGTGATGTCGTCCATGCCGAACGTGCGGATGACCGTGCCGAAAACCGGTGCGGCGGGGCCCGCCGAATAAAGCGCATTCAGGATCGTCTGTGTACGATTTTCGCGGATGAAGCCCTGCTCGACCGCCGTTCCGGTGAAGCCGACCGGATCGACGAGGAACGCCGTGGTGGCCGCCGCCGTGAAGGGATCGGCGAGCGGAATGGCGTAGTCAGGCTGATAGGCAACATCGACGCCGAACGAGATATCCTGCCAGACGAAGCTTGCGCTGGCACCGAAGAGGTCCTGGTCGGAAACATAGTTTCTGAAATAGGCCGTCGGATAACAGCCGAAGATCGGATCGCAAGCTGCGAATGCGCCGACGACCGGCACTTTCTGATGATAGCGCATGTAGTAGAGGCCGAGCTCCGTCTGCAGCATTTCGCTGAAGTAGAGCGCCGAGATGCCCCACTGGCCGGAATGCGACGGCCGCTGGTCGGCGACCAGCGGAATGCCGGTACCGAGCAGGAACTGGGTCGGCGCATCGACGCCCGAGGCTGCCGGATCGCCGAAGCCGCCAAATGCCGGGCCGTAGAAAAGACCGACTGCGCCGGGCCCGACCGCGTCTTCCAACGAGAAGAAGGTTCCGACGGGGTCGAGTTCGGTTTCGTTCCAGCGGAACTGGTAGTAGGCCGAAACATCGAGATTGGAGACGGGTGCAAACCGCGCCAGGGCCATCGGGGCCGGCAGGAAGGCTTCCTTGATCTCGGCGCCGGCGCCGCGCAGCTTCGTCACGTCGAACGCGTTGGTCTCCGCGATGCCGCCGCCGTAGAAGATGCTCTCGCCCCAGTTGATCACCTGGTTGCCGAGCCGGAAATGAACCGGAATGCCCATGTCGACATCGCCGTACACATAGGCGTCCAGCAGACGTGCGCGGCGGCCGACGCGGCTGACCGCGGCATCGGTCAGGTCGGTGCGGCGCGTCGATTCCTTGTCGCTTTGTATCGCGTCGAAGAAGTAGCTGCCGCGCAAGAAGAAGCCGAGGTCTTCAAGCTTGACTTCGAGCTCGGAGAGGCCCGATACCGGCGCGGAGAAGACATCCCACTTGTCGTAGTTCAGATTGCCGTCGTCGTAGTTGTCGGTCAGGCCGTCATTCGCGCAGCCCTGAGGGTTGGCGACGCTGATATACATGCACTTGCGGCCGGACGTCCGCATCGCGGCGCCAGCGGAGATCGTCGTATCGAAGGAGATATCCGCATTTCCGTATTTGAACTGCATGGCGAATGCCACATCGGGAACGGCGACGACAGCGGCCATCAGGCCCCCCGCCACGAGCCCCATCGACAGAAACGAAATACCCGAGTGCCCGCGACGATCCAACATGGAAACCCCCTTTTTGTGTTCCGCTCTCCCCGGAGCGCTCCCCAAGCAACACCGCCAGACAATCGCGGCCATCGTGAAAGCTAGACCGCCGGGCGACCGGTGCGATATGTCCTAAATGGGACAAGCCGCTATTCGGCCGCGACCCCCTCTCGAACAAGTTCGTCAGCCGTGTCGATGATGGCGTCGTGGAGCACGTCGGCGATAAAGTCGATCTCGCTCCTCTCAAGCGTCAGCGGCGGCGACAAGACGTTCAGATGGGCGAGCGGCCGGACCAGAAGGCCGCGCTTCTGACAATGGCGCCATATGCGCTTGCCGATGCGCACGTCGTCGGCGAAGAGCTCCTTGCGGCCCTTGTTCGCCACATATTCGATGCACATCATGAAACGTCGGCCGCGGACGTCGCCGACAAGCGGCAGATCGGCAAGCGGAGCCAACCGTTCCTCAAAGTAGGGGCCGATCTCCCGCACCCGTTCGCAGATGCGCTCGCGCTCGATAATCTCGATGTTCTTGAGGGCGGCCGTGCATGCGACCGCGTGTCCGGTATAGGTGAAGCCGGTATTGAAGTAAGTGCCCGGGCGGCACAGCACTTCGTAGATTTCATCGGAGAGAATGACGGCGCCCGCCGGCACATACCCTGAAGTCAGGCCTTTTGCGCAAGTGATGATATCCGGAACGAAACCGAAGTAGTCCTGCGAGGCAAAGAAATGCCCCAGGCGCCCAAAGGCTGTGACCACTTCGTCGGCAATATAGAGAACACCGTATTTCCGGCAGATTTCGATCATGCGCGGATGGTAGTCGACGGGAGGCACGATGACGCCGCCCGAACCCTGGATCGGTTCGGCGATGAAGCAGGCGACATTTTCGGGGCCGAGCTCGAGGATTTTCGCCTCGAACTCCGCAACCAGAAGCTGGGTGAATTCCGCCTCCGTGACACCGTCCGGACGGCGATAAAGCCCCGGCGATGCGATGTGATGAATGAACGCGGTTTCGGCACTCCAGTCCGTCGAGTAGCCCCGATCGCTCAGCGACGCGGTGAGATAGGTGCTGCCGTGATAGGACTTGTCGCGCGTGATGATGTGCCGGCGGGACGGTTCGCCGCGACGGATGAAATAGTGGTGAACGAGGCGAATGGCCGAATCGGCGGCTGTCGATCCCCCGGTCGTGAAGAGCACGCGGTTGAGCGAGCCCGGCGCGCGCGTGGCGAGGGCTTCGGCGAGCGCGGCCATGGGCGCAGAGGTTAGATCGTCGAACGGCGAATAGTAGTCGAGAGTACGAATTTGGCTCGCAACGGCATCGGCCATTTCGTCACGCCCGTGACCGATATTGACGCACCACATGCCGCCGAGGCCGTCCAGAAACTTCCGTCCGTCCTCGCCATAGACGTAGTTTCCCTTCGCCGAAGCGATGACCGTGCGATCCGCCGCCTCCATCACCGATAAATCCGTAAACGGATGAATATTGTGGCGCCGGTCGGCGCTCTCTACGCCGGATTCATTGAGATTTCGCTCGGCGAGGCTCAAGAGGTTCTCCATGCAAACGTATCGTCGGATGGTTATTTCTAACCGATCCCCCCTTCGCGATCTGTGGCCTTGGTAGGCTATAGGGCACGCGCAAGCGGGCTGGGCATGGTGACGGACCGTGCTAAACTTGGCCCATGACAGACCGAGAAATCAAAGGAACACTGCCGCTCGGCGCCGTGGCCGGCTGGAGCGAGGGGCTCGCTGGCGCACTCGCAGCGACGGAGGTTCATGCCAGCGCCGCGAGGCTCGCCGAAGGGCTGCGGCACTTCGTGCCCGACACCCAGATCTATATCGGCTTCTACCGCAGCGACATGCCGCCGGTCATCGTCGATGTCGATGGACATGATGAATGGAACGATGGATACACGGACGGCAAATACTTGCTCGATCCGACCTATGATCAGTTTCTCGCCCGCGCGGAAAGCGTCTGCCTCTCGCCCAAGGAAATGTTCCCGCCCGACTTCCGGAAGAGCGACTACTACCTCTCCTACTATCGACCTTATGGCATGGTCGACGAAATTTGCTACCTCCTCTATCTCGACACCGACCTTGCCGGATACGTCTCGCTGATGCGGCTTGCGGACAATGCCCCTTTCAGTGCGGTTGAATACCGGCGGCTTGCCGCTGTTCTGCCGGCGATCGAAACCGCGGCAACGCATTTCTGGTCGCTGCTCGACCGAAAAAGCAGTTCCGACGACGACAGATCGCTCCAGCTCCATCAGCTTCTCTCAACCGCGTACCGGCGCTTCGGCGGCGACAGCCTCAGCGAACGCGAGAAGGAGGTGACAAACCTTCTGTTGAAGGGCCTGCCGCCGAAGGCGGTCGGCCGTATGCTCGGCATCGCGCCGGGAACGGTTCGCAACCACATCAAGCGTATCTATGTGAAGCTCGACGTGCGCTCGCAGGCCGAACTTTTGGCGCTCTTCTTCGAAACGCTGGACGAGGCGCTGTCTCATCGCAGCGAGAGCTGAGACCCGTCCTAACTGGGGCATATGGCGGTTATGAAGCCGCCGCTAGCCTTCGCCGGAAATGGCCGCGCGAGGGAGGCAACGATGTCCGAAACCATTTCCATGCCCTGTCCGGAAACGCTGCCCGCCGCGTGGTACTGGAGCGACGAGGCGTGGCAGGTCGAACGCCGGGAAATCTGGGCGAAGCACTGGTTCCTGATCGGGCGCGCCGCGCAATTCGACGCGGCAGGCGACTATGTGTCGGCAACGCTGGCGGGCTACCCCATATTCGCGATCAAAGGGCGGGACGGCATCGTTCGCGCCTTCCACAATGCCTGCCGGCACCGCGCCTCGCCACTGGTGCAGGAATGCGCGGGCCACACCGACCGGCTCGCCTGTCCTTATCACCGCTGGCTCTACGACTTCGAAGGGCGGCTGCGCGGTGCTCCGACCATGGAAATCGACAAGGACAAGTATGGGCTCTTTCCGGTCCGTTGCGAGAGCTGGCGCGGGCTCGTGTTCGTGTCTCTCGACCCCGCCGTTCCGCTCGAAAGTTGGCTTGAGGATATAGCGACGGCGGCGCTGCGCTATCCGCTGGAAGAGATGCAGATCGCGCGCGAATTCACCATCGAGGCGGATGTGAACTGGAAGACTTACGGCGACAACTATGCCGAGGCATGGCACATCCCGACGATCCATCCGGGGCTCAATGAATCCATCGACATGGCGAGCTATAAAATCACGACGATGGGACACACGCTGCAAAGCCACATGGCGGATGCGCGCGACGGCGGCAAGACGGACGGTTTCTGGGTATGGCGGCTGCCGGGGCTTTTTTTCAATATGTACAACTGGGGGATGAACGTCGCACAGCTCGAGCCCACAGGCCCGCGCAGCATGCGCCTTACCTATCGCTATTTCGTGAAGGATCTCGATCCGGCAAAGCAAGAGGAGCGCGACGCGCTGATCGACTGGGCCTATATGGTCGCCAAGGAAGACATCGACATCTGCATTGCCGTGCAGAGGAATCTCGAAGCGGGCATCTACGACCGGGGGCGGCTCTCACCCGTCCATGAAAACGGTGTCATCCAGTTTCAGGAACTGGTGGCCGCGGCGCATCGCGGGTGATGCGGCCTGTCTACGCGCCGAGCCGCCCAACCCGGATGTCCCCGCCATTCGCAGTCCTGGTGTTATGCAGAGACAGCCAGCCGCAACGCGGAAGCGGGACGCCCGGGAGCGAGCGATCAGACTAGGGCGTGCCGCCTGATACCTCGTCCAGACGCGGTCCCTGTTCGTATTCGTCCGCCAGCGCACGCAGCGCGCCGATCAGCGCCTCAAAGGTCCGCGGCCCATCGGAAATCATGCCCTCAAATCCCGGATCAGTTGACGGCAAGCGAACCGGAAGGAGACGGAGACGCACGCCCTCCCAGTCGGTTCGAGCCTCGGTCATCGCATATCCCGCAAGCTCTTTCATGCTGTGGTGTCCGCCCGACAGGTAGAACCACAAATCGAATAGATCACGCGACGTCGTACGCTTCATGATGAGCCTGGACTTCATTGCGAAGAGCGCCGGCGAGGACAGGATCGCAATTTCTCCATACCGAGCGCCGACATGCGTCTTCGTAAACGCGATCTGCGCCGCATCGTGTTCGGCAAAGAAGGTCAGCTTGACTTTCCCCACAGTGTAGTTCTGCTGATAATCGGCAAGCGCGTTTCCACCTTCATTCTCGAAGTCCTCGATCGCCTCCTCGCGGATCGCCAGGAGCGGTTTTTCAAAAGCAGTCTCGATCCGCTGAAGAAGCGTATCCAGCGCACGCCGGGGAAGTTTCGGCGTCAACGAATAGAAATCGAGATCCTCGCTCCGACGATGCCCGTGGTGAAGCGTGATAGCCGTGCCGACGGTCAACACAAACCGGCCGTTCATTTCCGGCTGAGCTGCGAAAAACTCGAACAACCCCCGCGTGTCCGGTGGCAATTTATCGAGATGCAGATCGGTCATCCGCCCGCGCCATTCTGAGAAGACCCGCGCGCACATTGGCAATGATTTCCTCATCGCGTCGCGCAACCCCGGGCGATATCTCGTTGTCCGCACGCAGCTCGCTCAGGGTCATGTCCGCTCGCTTCAGTCCAAGGCTCAAGCAAAGCGCCGCCAGATCGTCAAAGCTCGGCTGCGCCAGCGTAAGCCTCAGAACCTTGTCGTCGGATGCGCCGCCCGGTGTGCTCCATGCCCGTGCATGCATCTGCCGCCCAACAGCGCGTCCCAGGCGAAGCCACACGCCCCGGTCGATTTTCTCCAGAAAGCCCTCCTCCTCCAGCCGCCTGAGCGCGCGGCCGACCTGATCGTAGCCACCCAACCGCTCAAGATCGCGCCGCCGGACAATCCGGCGACGGCCGACGGCCTTGAGAATGCGATGCGCCAGAGATCCGTTTTTCATGGAGAACCAATACGACATTTACGGCTTTTCTTTAAATATATACAAAGCATTAGAAAACCGGCCGTTCCCTCGCGGCGGCAGAGGACGAAGGATCAGCCCTCGACCAACCGCGCGTTGGGCGACCAGATCGGATTCGCGATCGCGTCGACCCGTTCGATGATGCGTTCCCTGGATCTGATTTCGTCGGAGATGGCCTTGTCACCGGGCCTCTTTGAAAGTTTGCGCTCAAGCACCTCAATCTCCTCGACCAGTTGGCAGCGCAACTTGTCGCGGGTGGCCATCTGCTTCTTTTCCTTCTCCGTCATCGGACCGCGGACCGTGAGTACGCCGGTGCGGGGATCAAAGTGAATATCGTCCGGATGCGGCACCATCTCGGGTGGTTCGATCCCAAGTTCCTCGCACTGATCGATATCCTTTTGTCCATCAAGCTTGTATTGGATCAACACCTCGACAAGCCGCGCCGTATCCGCTCTCGCCGCCGCCTCGGCCGCTAACAACAACTCGAATAGCAACTTCGTCGCGCGAAAGTTCCCTTTCGCGCTTGACAGCGCCAGGCTTCTGATCGCCGCCTGGATGACCGGCATCTCAACCGTCTTGTCACCGTCGCGCACCACGATCGTTCGATGAACCTCTTCGAGCAACATGCGCTTGACGGGCTCGTCCTCGATACGTTCCAGAACGGGTGGGCGCGACATCTTTTTCGGCCTTCCCCGCGGGTTTCCCGACCGGCCTTTCTTGAAGCGCGACGCGACCGGCGGCCGGCCGTAACCTACCTCGTAGGCCCCCTCTTTCGGCGTCGTAGCCCGAGGCTCGTCCCGCGGATTTTTCCGGCTCATGCTCTCATGCTCTCGATCGTTTTGAGGTGATCAGAATGAACGCGTTACAGAGCCGTGTCGGTCGCCGAGCGTGCCAACTCGCCTGAGACCCGGCGTCGCTTCGCGATCGCATCAAAGGTCTCGCCTGTTTCAGCATTGATCGCATCGTCATGGGCAAATATCTGCCAGCGGCGAACAATCCGGTCGACATAGACGGGATCGAGTTCCGCCAGAAACGCCCGGCGGCCGGTCTTGTGTGCCGCCATCAGCGTCGAGCCGCTGCCCCCGAAAGGATCGAGAACGATATCGCCCCGCCTCGATACATCCTT
Organism: Parvibaculum sp.; assembly: GCF_019635935.1. NCBI lineage: Bacteria > Pseudomonadati > Pseudomonadota > Alphaproteobacteria > Hyphomicrobiales > Parvibaculaceae > Parvibaculum > Parvibaculum sp. The sequence goes on from NZ_JAHBYN010000001.1 coordinate 1,424,422, forward strand.
GATGGCATCGGCAATCATGCCGACAGGCTTGACGGTCGGATGAAGCGCCAGCTCGTCCAGACGACCCGCCTTCAGCGTATTGACGCCCTTGTATTCCCAGACATTCGTTCGATAGCGACCATGCTGGCCAAGCTCGAAATTGTTGACATGGGCGGCACTCCCCTTCTTGAAGACCAGAACCAGCTCGTGGCGGGAGCGATAGAACGTCCCCATACCGCCATTGTCCTTGACCCAGACACAGAGGTTTTTGAGTTCGGTATAGGCCGCCTCGCCGCTCGCCATGATTTCCGGCAGGTGGCGCCAGTCCATGCAGATGAAGTGGATCGAACCTTCCGCGCTTTGATCGGCAAGATGACGAAAGGCCGTTTCGAGGAAGCCGGTGAACTCGGCACGCGACATCTCGCCCGACGCCATCGCAAACTCGCGATGCCTGATCGCGCCTAACCCGCCGACATTGCCATCGATGGGGACATTATAGGGCGGGTCCGTGAAGACCATGCCGGCCTTCTCGCCTGCCATCAGACGCCGATAGGTATCCGCCTCAAGCGCGTTGCCGCATATCAGGCGATGCTTTCCAAGCAGCCAGATATCGCCAGCGCAGGAGACCGCGTGCTCCTCCTCCAGCGGCGGCAATAGATCATCTGCCGGATCACCTGGCTCCTCGGGGTTCAACCCCTCAATCAGGTTGTCAATTTCCGGGATCGAGAAACCCGTAATGCTGATCTCGAAATCATCGTCGATCTCAAGCAGGCCCTGGAGCTCCTCGGCCAGAATCTCCTCGTCCCAACCCGCATTGAGCGCCAGCTTGTTGTCGGCAAGCACGTAAGCTTTCTTTTGCGCAACCGTCATATTCGCGAGCCGAACGCATGGCACCTGCTCCATCTTCAGCAATCGCGCCGCCTCGACGCGACCGTGGCCGGCAAGAATGGCGTTCTCGTCATCGATCAGCACCGGATTTGTAAAGCCGAAGACGCGGATGCTCTCGGCAATCTGACCGACCTGCTTGCGCGAATGCGTACGGGCATTGCGCGCCCAGGGACGCAAATCATCAGGTGCAATCTCCTCACAAGCCAACCGCTTCATTTTCACCCCCTCCTGCGTATTGCGATGCCAGGTACATGCTTCGTTCTCAGGAAGATTCGCAGGGATGTTGCATTGTGTCAATTATTATAGTATAAAACGTTCGACTAAATGAACAAGCGACGCTTGTTTGTGCTTTTCCGGGCGATGCCCGGCAGGAAGACGGGCGATGCCCGGGAAGGAGGACCCGATGGGTCTGGGACCGAAGATCAGGCAATTGAGAACCGACAGGGATCAATCGCTTCAGCAGGTGGCCGACGCCGTCGGTGTGTCGAAGGCACATATCTGCGAGCTTGAAAAGGAAAGGGCTGACAATCCATCCATCGCGCTGGTCACGCGCCTGGCGGATCACTTCAACGTGTCGATCCGCTACCTGATCGATGAGGACATGAACGCGCCCGATGTCGACGACGTGATCGCGCGCATATGCCGGCTGGCACGGAACCTCCATGTACACGAGGTTGCGTTGCTCGACGACATGGTCACCTCCATGCTGAAGCACAAGGCATCGGTGAGTGAGGGAACGCAGGCCGTCTGATCGCTGGACGGATCCGTGTGCTCGAAAGAACTGGACTTCCCAAGCGGGGCAGGCATCACTCAGGGCTGTCGGAGAAATTAATCTCTGTACAGACTATTGAGGGGAGGCTTCATGAATCGCGCCCGCCACGACCGGTCGACCCGCGGCCTCGTAGTCGCGGAAGGCCGCCGCATGAACACACCGGGACTCGACAGGAACGTTCCGGGACCGGGTGGTGCGACGGTAATCTCAGGCACCGTCTAGCCGCATAGAAATGTTCCGGATCGTCCCCCTGACCCCGATTTTCCGGCGCGGCAGCCCGAAGCCTGCCGGAAAGCATCGCAAGGCCGCCACGGGGCGGCAACCGCGCAATCGCGCTCATTTTGGGATTATCGCGCTCCTGCCCTGTGCCGTCCCCGGATGCGGTGCACATCCGGTCCACGTCGCCCATATCCGTTTCGCATGTGTTTTGGAAGGCGCCGCTCACACCGGCAAGGGCATGAAACCCGAGGACTGGCGCGTGCTGCCGCTATGCCCCACCCACCACACCGAAGGGCCGGATGCGCAGCACCGGATGAACGAGGAGGTCTTCTGGACCTCGCATGGCATCAACCCCTACGCGCTCGCACGTGCACTCTGGAATCTGAGCGGCAGCATCGAGGCAATGCGCTTCCTCGTGACACATGCCCCGCAGGTCTTCCCCGCACGCCGGGACCGCTAGCGCATCACCTGATCGCCATCATCCCGGCATGACCACACGGCCAACGCCAGCAAGCCCAGGCCTGGCGCGAGTGTAACAGCACGTCTTCGGGCAATCATATCCACTGCACCATCGCTTGCCGGACATTCAGGCGAACGACCGGGACACCCCGGAACCGGGCCGAATTTTCCGCCGCATCTGCCGCGCGTTGGGTCATCGCCTCATCGGATGCTGTTTGTCCCCGCAACTCCCTGCCCCACTGCAACCACCTTCAGTGACTTCGTTGCTGGCAGTTGTTGCAGGGGGAAACGGGAAGAACGGGGACAAGTCGCCGGACCGCGCCTAGCCGTCGGCCGATGTCGATGCGTCGGCCGGTATCGAGGCAAGCCGGACCCCGGGCCCGCCCGCGGCATCGGGTGGCGTGAAGGTCACGCCGGCCGCCTCGAGCGCCTGCTGCAGCCGCCAGAGATTGCCGGCATGGCCTTGGGCGATGCCCGAGCCCCGCTCCATGCGCTGGACGGTCGAGAGGCCGAGCCCCGCCTTCCGGGCGAGGTCGTCGCGCGACCAGTCGAGCAGGCCGCGGGCGGCACGTATCTGGGCGGAATGGAGCACGGGAAAGGACCTCAAATAAGTCTGATATGACCTGTTTCAGTTGACTTCAGGCGTCCCGATGGCATGGTTCAGGTCCCTAATGACCGGAAAAGGATCATTTATCATGACCGAGACTGTTGCAAGCCCTGCCGCCCCGCCAGCCCCGCCTCCCGTGCCGCCGGCACCGGACGGACCGCCACAGGGCATGAGCCCGGCGGTTGCCGCCGAACTCCATCAGCATCTCTACCTGAAAGAGCGGCTCGAGGCCGAGTTCCCCGATCTCGACGACGAGACCCTTGCCGATACGCTGGACGGCGAGACCCGGCTCAACGAGGCGCTGGCCTCGGTCCTGCGCTCGCGCGAGGAGGACCTGTCGCTTGCCACGGGCCTCAAGGCCCGGATCGAGACCATGCGGGCCCGGCTCGAGCGTTTCCAGGACCGGGCCGAGCGCAAGCGGAGCCTGGTCGCCGATGTGATGGTCCGCGCCGACATCAGGCGCCTGCTGATGCCCGACTTCACCGCCTCGCTGAGAACCGTGCCGCCGGGTCTGGTCGTCGAGGATGAGGCGCAGGTGCCCGAGGCCTTCTGGAAGCCGCAAGCCCCGAAGCTCGACCGGGCCGCACTTGGCGAGGCCTTGCGCCGCGGCGAGGCGGTTGCCGGCGCGACGCTTGGCGCGGCGCGCTGCTCGATCACCATCCGCACAGCCTGAGGGGGGAAGCCGGAGATGCCGCTGACACGCAAGCAGGTCAAGGCGCTCGGGATCGCCCCGCCCGCCGACGCGATCCGGACCCGGGAGGAAGGGGGCAAGTCGCTCTCTTATCTGGAGGGCTGGTATCTGGTCCGCGAGGCCAACCGGATCTTCGGGCCGGAGCGCTGGGACCGGATCACGCTGACGACGCAATGCGTCTGGCAGGGCAAGTATGAAGGCAAGCCCGCCTGCAGCTACACGGCCCGGGTCCGGCTCTGTATCCGGGCCGGGACCGCAAGCTTTGTGCGCGAGGGGTCGGGGGTCGGTCATGGTCAGGGCCTGCATCCGGGCGAGGCGCATGGACAGGCCCTCAAGGCGGCCGAGACCGATGCGACCAAGCGGGCGCTGGCCACCATCGGTGCGCCCTTCGGGCTGACGCTTTACGAGACGGCGCCGGCCGACGGCAAGGCGCGGGACGCGGCAGACGGCGTCCCGGCCGATGCGCTCTCCCCACCCGCAAACCGGACCCTGCCCGCCCGCGACCGCTGGCTGCTGCGGGACCCCGCGGGCGAGGTTCTGGGCTTCTACACCAGCCCGATCATGGCCTGTTCGGCGCTGCGCCGCGCCGTCAACGGCGCCGCCGATGCCATCACCCTCGAGGCGCTCTATACACAGAACAAGCGCTTCCTCGCCCGGCTCGTGGCGGAGCGGCCCGATCTCGTCAGCGATACCGGCCGGCATTATGCCGCGATCCTCAGCGCGCTCTTCCAGGCGCGTCTGAAGGCGCTCTCGATGAACGGGACGGGGGGCGCCGGGACCGCACGAGCCGCACGGGACACCGAGCCCGCACGGGACGCAAAGACCGCGGAGCCCGCACAACTCGCCAATGAGTCCGCCGGACCGATACGCATCGGCGATACGCCGCCCGCACCTGTCTGAGCGGGCGTCCAGCGGGGGTCTAGCGCGCCTCGCCGGGCGCGAACAACCCGTCCCCGCCATCGAAAGCAAGTCCTGCCGCCACCGGACGGGACCGGCGCGCAAGCAACATCGCGACAAGGATCCCGGCCGAGGTTCCAGCCGCGATACCAAGCCCGTTCGCGGCGAGATCGCCGAAAGAGGCCGAACGCATCGGCAGAAAGGCCTGGGCAAGTTCGATCGCGCCGCTCAGCAGGAAGAGGCCCGAGGCCGCCGCCAACCGCGATGCAAACCGCACGAGCAGCGGCGGCGCAAAAGCCGCCAGCAGCGCCCAGGCGCAAAAATGCACAAGCTTGTCGGCATGAGGGAGTGGAATCTTCAGGGATGACGGCCCGAGATCCGGCATCAGCGAGCCCGCCAGAACGGCAAGCCCGAGCATCAGCCAGACAAGCACAAGCAGCAGCCGGAGGCGGCGAAGGCTATGGGGATCGCTCAACGGCATAAGGCTCTCTCGTAGCGGGGCATATTGGCGGGCGGTCGCCCCTATTCCGCGGCGGGCTTCTTCACATCGCGGCCATAGACATCGTCAAAGCGGACAATATCGTCCTCGCCGAGATAGGCGCCCGATTGCACCTCGATGATCGAGAGCGGCTCGCTGCCGGGATTTTCAAGCCGGTGCTTCGTCTCGATCGGAATATAGACCGACTGGTTTTCCTCCAGCATCGACACCGCGTCGCCGACCGTCACCTGCGCCCGGCCCTTGACCACGACCCAGTGCTCGGCGCGCCGGTGATGCATCTGCAACGACAGCGCCGCGCCCGGATGCACCATCAGATGCTTGACCTGATGCCGCGCCCCGGCATCGAGGCTTTCATAGAAGCCCCAGGGCCGGTGAACGCGGCGATGGGCGCTGTGTTCGCTGCGCCCGGCGCCGGCAATCCGCGCAACGATCTTCTTGACGTCCTGCACGCGGTCGCGCGACGCGACCAGCAGCACATCGCCGGTCTCGACAATGACCAGATTGTCGACGCCGAGCGTTGCGACAAGCCCATGCTCGGCGCGGATATAGCTGTCTCGCGTGTCCTCGGCGATCACATCGCCGATCGTCACATTGCCGCTGTCGTCTTTCGCGCCGATCTCCCAGAGCGCGCTCCAGGAGCCGATATCGCTCCAGCCCATATCGGCCGGGATAACGGCCGCCGCATCCGTCCGTTCCATCACCGCGTAATCGATCGAATCCGACGGACAGGCGGCGAATGCCGCGGCGTCGAGACGGAGGAAATCGAGATCATGCGCCGCCTTCGCCACCGCCTCGCCGGCGCGTGCCGCGATCTCGGGGCAATGAGCGCGCATCTCTTCGAGAATCCGGTCGGCGCGGAACATGAAGATGCCCGCATTCCAGTCATAGTCGCCCTCGGCAAGATAGTTCTCGGCGGTTGCAAGGTCCGGCTTCTCGACGAAACGCGCCACTGCAAAGCCGGGTCCTTCGGCCAGCGCCGCGCCGCGCCTGATATAGCCGTAACCGGTTTCGGGTGCCGACGGCACGATGCCGAAAGTGACGAGCTTGCCGGCCGCGGCCAGCCGCGCGCCCTCGTTGACCGCGCGCCGGAAGGCCTCGACATCGCCGATATGATGATCGGCCGGCAGGATCAGCAGGATGCCCTGCGGATCGCGCGACTGGACAAAGGCTGCGGCCGCCGCGGCCGCGGGCGCGGTGTTGCGGCCTTCGGGCTCCAGAATATGCGCGAGCGGCCTGAACCCCGCCTCCTGCATCTGCTGGGCGATGATGAAACGCTGATCGTCGTTCGAGACGACAATCGGCGCCGCGCAATGCGGCAGCCCGGCAACGCGGGCAGCCGTCTCAACCAGCATGGCGCGGTCTGAAACCAGCGGCAGCAATTGCTTCGGATAGAGCGCCCGCGAGGTCGGCCAGAGCCGCGAGCCGACACCGCCGGAAAGGATCACGGGATAGATCATTCATCGCTCCGTTGGCTGGCACCGGATGCCCGTCGGCACAATTATCCTTGTGGGCGGCGGCCCGGCAAAGATAGCCAAGTTCGTCCGGTGTTTCACCCCGTTCCGGCCGGTTTGGTTAAGCACCGCCGCAATCATTTCAGGGCCGGCAGGCCCGGCCACGGCCCGGGAGGCTCGCGCTTGCGGCAAATCGGGATTAATGCGAAACCAGACGAGCCTTGTCCCCACCTTGCCGGCACGCTTCCATAAAGGGCAAACCGCTTCCGATGACCACCACCCCCCGCAAAATTCGCAAGGCCGTCTTCCCCGTTGCCGGCCTCGGCACCCGCTTTCTGCCGGCTACCAAGGCCGTGCCGAAGGAAATGCTGACCGTCGTCGACAAGCCGGTGATCCAGTATGCGGTCGAGGAAGCGGCCGAGGCCGGCATCGAACATTTTGTCTTCGTGACCGGCCGCGGCAAGGGCGCCATCGAGGATCATTTCGATATCGCCTATGAGCTTGAAGCGACGCTGAAGGCCCGCGGCAAGACCGCTGAAATTGCACAGCTTGAAGCGACCCGTCCGGCCGCCGGCGCGGCGAGCTTCGTGCGCCAGCAGGAGCCGCTGGGGCTCGGTCACGCGGTCTGGTGCGCCCGCGACATTGTCGGCAACGAGCCCTTCGCGCTGGCCCTGCCGGACATGCTGATCCACGGCCCCCGCGGCTGCTTCGCCCAGATGATGGATGTCTATGCGCGTCATGGCGGCAATGTGATCGCGGTCGAGGAAGTGCCGCATGAGCATGTCAACCGCTACGGCGTCGTCGCGCTGGCCGGCGATCTCGGCAATGCGACGCACCGCATTTCCGGCATGGTCGAAAAGCCGAAACTCGAAGACGCGCCGTCGAACCTGATCGTTTCGGGCCGCTACATCCTGCAACCGGAAATCTTTGCAAAACTCGAAACGCAGAAGCCGGGCGCCGGCGGCGAAATCCAGCTCACCGATGCGATGATCGCCCTGATGGCCGGACAGGATTTCTTTTCATACCGCTTCGAAGGCACGACGTATGATTGCGGCGACAAGATCGGATATTTGGCCGCCAATGTGGCGCTTGCGCTCGCGCGCCCCGACATCGCCCCGAAGTTCCGGCCCGTCCTGGAAAAGCTGACACGAGAATAAGCGCCGGGAGGAACAAGTGCCGCGCGGGTTTTGCCCGCCGCCGCGAGTTTTCAGTCGGAACCGCCGGCGGCAACGGCAACGCTTGACTGCGCAAGGCGCGCAATATCGGCCGCAACCATCTCGCCGACCAGTTCGGCAAAGCTTGTCCGCCGGCGCCAGCCCAGCTTGTGCTGCGCGCGCGACGCATCGCCGATCGTGACGCTGATATCGGTCGGGCGGAAGAAGGCCGGATTGATCTCGACCAGGCGCTCTCTTGTATCGGTATCAAAGCCAATTTCGTCAACGCCCTCGCCTTCCCAGACGACCGATCGGCCAATTTCGGAAAAAGCGAGCTCCACAAATTCACGTACCGAATGATGCTCGCCGGTTGCCAGCACATAGTCGCCGGGTTCGTCCTGTTGCAGCATCAGCCACATCCCCTCGACATAGTCGCGCGCATGGCCCCAATCGCGGCGCGCATCAAGATTGCCGAGCTTCAACGGCGCCGGATTCCCCACATGCCGTTCGGCAACCGCATGCGAGATTTTCCGGGTCACGAAATTGCGCCCGCGCCACGGGCTCTCGTGATTGAAGAGAATGCCGTTGGAGGCGTGAACGCCGAAGGCCTCGCGGAAATTGACCGTCGCCTCGAAAGCGGCGTGCTTCGAGACGGCATAGGGGCTCAACGGATGAAGCGCCGTGTCCTCGTTCTGGGTCTTCCCCTTCGCATCGCCGAACATTTCCGAGCTTGAAGCCTGATAAAAACGCGTGCGGCGCGCCGGGTCGAGTTTCACGAGCGCGTTCAACAGGCGCACCGCGCCCGTCGCATTGACATCGGTCGTATAGGCCGGATCGTCGAAACTGGTTTGGATGTGGGTTTGCGCGGCCAGATTGTAGATCTCGTCGGGGCGCACGCTGTCCAGAAGCCGCGAAAGGCCGGCGGCGTCGATCATGTCGCAACTATGCAGATGAAGCCGCCGGTTGAGATCGGCAATATGGGCAAACCGGCCGCGATCGAGCCGCGACACGTCGCGCGAGACCCCGTGGACCGCATAGCCCTTTTCGAGCAGGAAGGCGGCAAGATACCCCCCATCCTGCCCCGTAATGCCGGTAATCAGGGCCACCGGCGCATGGCCAGCAAAATTGTTGCGTTTGAGCGGCGTTGCTTGCGTCAAGGCGGGCTTGTCCGGGGGGTGGAAAGGGGCCTTCAGGGGCGGGTTGTACAGGGCTTTTACCATGAGCCCCGGCGGAGCAACAGATGCGACGGCCGGTGCCTTTGGACAATTTACCGGCCGGAGGCGACCGGCAGGTGGTCGCAATACCAGCGATAGACCTCCCGCACCCCCTCATCGAGCGATATCCGGGCCTTCCAGCCCCGGGCGGTGAGGCGGGAAACGTCCATCAGCTTGCGCGGGGTGCCATCGGGCTTGGAAGGATCGGTCACGATCTCGCCCCGATAGCCGACAACATCGCGCACAAGCTCCGCGAGCTCGCGGATCGACAGGTCGCTGCCCGAGCCCACATTGATGTGATCCTCTTCCGAATAGGTCTTCATCAGATGAACCAGCGCGTCCGCACAATCGTCGACATGCAGAAACTCGCGCTTCGGCGTACCGGTGCCCCAAAGCGTCACGCTTGCGGCGCCCGCTTCGCGCGCCGCATGCATCTTGGCGATCAGCGCCGGCAGCACATGCGAGGATTGCAGGTCGAAATTGTCGCCGGGACCGTAGAGATTGGTCGGCATGGCCGAAATGAAGTCGCAGCCATATTGACGACGATAGGCCTGGCAGAGCTTGATGCCGGCGATCTTGGCGACCGCATACCATTGATTGGTCGGCTCGAGCGGCCCGGTCAACAATGCCTCTTCGGACATCGGCTGCGGCGCGAGCTTCGGATAGATGCAGGACGAACCGAGAAAGAGCAGCTTCTCGACGCCCGCGCGCCATGCGGCCTGAATGAGATTGGCCTCGATCATCAGATTGTCGTAGAGGAACTCGGCCGGCCGCTGATCATTGGCGAGGATGCCGCCGACCGTCGCGGCCGGCACAAACACCGCCTGCGGACGATGCGTCTCCATCCATGCCTCGACATCCGCCTGGCGGCGGAGATCCACCTGCGCGCGGCCGGCGACCAGCACCTCGCAGGATTCCCGCTCGAGCCGGCGCAGAATGGCCGACCCGACCATGCCCCGATGGCCGGCCACATAGACCCGTTTGCCGTCAAGCGCATATGCGGCCGGCTCAGTCATAACGCCCCTTGCGGTCCTGCTCCAGCGCAACGGCCTTGAGGTCGGAGGCCACCATCTCGGACACAAGTTCGGGAAAGCTCGTGCTGTGTCGCCATCCGAGCTTCTGATGCGCCTTGCGCGGATCGCCCAGCAGCAGGTCGACCTCGGTGGGACGGAAATAGCGCGGATCGACCTTGACGAGAACCTTGCCGGTCGCGGCATCGATCCCCTGTTCGTCGGCGTCGCGGCCTTTCCATTCGATCCGCCGTCCGGTTTCGGCAAAGGCGAGCTCCACGAACTCGCGCACCGAATGCGTCTCGCCGGTGGCGAGCACATAATCGTCCGGTTCATCCTGCTGGACGATCCGCCACATCCCCTCGACATAGTCGCGCGCATGGCCCCAGTCGCGCTTGGCATCGAGATTGCCGAGATAGAGCATGTCCTGAAGCCCGAGCTCGATTGCCGCGACGGCGCGCGTGATCTTGCGCGTCACGAAAGTCTCGCCGCGCGTAGGCCCTTCATGGTTGAACAAAATGCCGTTCGAGGCATGCATGTCATAGGCTTCGCGGTAATTGACCGTGATCCAGTAGGCATAGAGCTTTGCCGCCGCATAAGGGCTGCGCGGATAGAAGGGCGTCCGCTCCGATTGGGGCGTTTCCTGCACCTTGCCGTAAAGCTCCGAGGTCGATGCCTGGTAGAAGCGGGTCTTCTTCTCCATCCCGAGGATGCGGATCGCTTCGAGCAGCCGCAGCGTGCCCACCGCGTCCGAATTGGCCGTGTATTCGGGCGTTTCGAAACTCACCTGCACATGGGACTGGGCGGCCAGATTGTAGATTTCGTCGGGCTGCGTCTCCTGCACGATCCGGATCAGGTTGGTTGCGTCGGTCAGGTCGCCGTAATGCAGCCGAAGACGCGCATGCGCGACATGCGGGTCCTCGTAAAGATCGTCGATGCGTTGCGTGTTGAACGAGGACGAGCGGCGTTTCGTCCCATGGACGATATAGCCCTTCTCGAGCAGAAGCCGCGCTAGCCACGCCCCGTCCTGGCCGGTAATACCCGTGATCAGGGCCGTTTTTGGTTTTGCTGCGGTCACTGTCGCCCCCAAATCATGAACGGGAACCCTAACCCGGTTCCGGCGCCCCGGGAATTGAGCTTTTTTTGGCGGCTCCCGCAAGCCGGAACGCCGCGAAATGGTGACCGGCGCGGGGCCGGCCCTTCAATTTGTTATATATGCCTCCGGACGATACGATCCGCCCCCTGCCCGCCCCATTTGCCTGCTGCCAGCCCGGACAATTCAATGATCGAAATCGAGGAAACCGCCATCCCGGGCATCCGCATCGTCAAGCCGCGCCGCTTGGGCGACGCACGCGGCTGGTTTTCCGAAACCTTCAACCGGCGCGCAATGGCGGAGGTTGGCATCGATATCGACTTCATCCAGGACAATGAATCGCTTTCGGCGGTCCCTGGCACGATCCGCGGCCTGCATTTCCAGACCCCGGATTTCGCCCAGACCAAGCTGGTGCGTGTGCAGACCGGTTCGATCTTCGACGTCGCGGTCGATATCCGGCGCGGTTCGCCGACCTTCGGTGCTCATGTGGCGGTCGAGCTCAGCGCCGAAAATGGTAAACAGCTGCTGGTCCCCAGGGGTTTCGCCCATGGCTTTTGCACGCGTGTGCCGGACACCCGTGTCTTTTACAAGGTGGACGCCTATTATTCACAAGCTCATGATGCAGGCATATTGTGGAACGATCCGGCGCTGGCGATCGACTGGCCGGTGACGTCCGGCAAGGCGGCCCTTTCCGAAAAGGACGCGCGCTTGCCGCGCCTGGCGGATTTCGACACGCCTTTCGTTTACGATGCCGGTTAGGGGCGGGCCCCAGGATCCGCACCAATGACCGGCACTGAAAATGGGGAAGTATTCGATGCGTATCCTGGTAACCGGCGGCGCCGGCTTCATCGGCTCCGCGGTGATCCGCATGCTGATCGGCGAGACGGATCACGAGGTACTGAACGTCGATTGCCTGACTTATGCGGGCAACCTCGATTCGCTGGCGGGCGTGTCTGAAAACATCCGCTACCGTTTCTCGCGCACCGATATTCGCGATCTGTCAGCCTTGCGCAGCGTTGTCGAGGATTTCAGGCCCGACATCGTGATGCATCTGGCGGCCGAAACCCATGTCGACCGCTCGATCGACGGGCCGGCCGCCTTTATCGAGACCAACATCGTCGGCACGGCCAATCTGCTGGAAGTGGCGCGCGCGCACTGGCAGGGTCTCGACAGTGCGGCGAAAGCGCGCTTCCGTTTTCACCACATCTCAACCGACGAGGTCTTCGGCTCGCTGGGGCCGGCGGGCGCCTTCACCGAGAAGAGCCCCTACGCGCCGAACTCACCTTATTCGGCATCGAAAGCCGGCGCCGACCATCTGGTGCGCGCCTGGCGCGAGACCTATGGCCTGCCAACAATCGTCAGCAATTGCTCCAACAATTACGGCCCGTGCCAGTTCCCGGAGAAGCTGATCCCGCTAATGGTGCTGAACGCGCTGGAGGGAAAGCCGCTGCCGGTCTATGGCGACGGGCTTCAGGTGCGCGACTGGCTGCATGTCGACGATCATGCGCGAGCGCTAATCACCATTGCGACGAAAGGCGTCGTCGGCGAAACCTACAATGTCGGCGGCAATGCCGAACGCACCAATATCGACATCGTAAGGTCGATCTGCCGCCTGCTCGATGAGCTGCGTCCCGATGCGCCGCACGCACCCCATGAGAAGCTGATTACCCATGTCGCCGACCGGCCGGGCCACGACGCGCGCTATGCGATCGATGCCTCGAAGATCGCGCGCGAACTGGGCTGGCGCCCGCGCGAGAATTTCGAAAGCGGATTGCGCAAGACCGTTGCGTGGTATCTCGGCAATCGCGACTGGTGGGAACGCGTGCGCTCAGGGTCTTATCGCGGCGAACGCCTCGGTCTGATCGATGCGGATTGAGCGCGGATGGCGGCGGGAAAAACTTTGAAACGCCTGCTGGTGACCGGCGCCGGCGGACAGGTCGGCACCGAACTGGCGGCCGAAGCGGCGGCCGCCGGATTTGCGGTTGTGGCGCCGCCGCGCGCCGAACTCGATATCACCGATGAAAACGCCGTCGCCGCAGCGATTGCCGCCGCGAAGCCGGATGCGGTCGTCAACGCGGCCGCCTACACAGCCGTCGACCGCGCCGAAAGCGAGCCCGAACAGGCCCGGGCCGTCAACGCCCGCGCTCCCGGCATCCTTGGCAGCGCTTGCGATCACACCGGCATTCCGCTGCTCCATATCTCGACCGATTATGTGTTCGACGGAATGTCGGAACGACCCTGGCGCGAGGGCGACCCGGTGGCGCCGCTCGGCGTCTATGGCGCGAGCAAGGCCGAGGGTGAGGCGGCGCTGCGCGTGGCGGCGCCCCGCCACATCATCCTGCGCACAGCCTGGGTCTTCAGCCCGCATGGGAACAATTTCGTCAAGACGATGCTGCGCCTAGCAAGCACCCGCGACGAACTGGCCGTTGTCGACGACCAGCGCGGTTCGCCCACCTCGGCGACCGACATCGCACAGGCCTTGCTGGCGCTGGCCGCCTCGGCCGTCGAGGCAAGACCGGCGGATGCGCCGCTCTGGGGCACATATCATTTTTGCAATGCCGGCGTGACGAGCTGGTGCGGCTTCGCCCGCGCAATCATGGCCGGCGCGGCGGTACGCGGCGGCGCAACGGCGCGCATCGGGCCGATCCCGGCCGCCGATTACCCGACACCGGCACGCCGCCCCGCATATTCAGCGCTTGACTGCACGAAACTCAAAACCGCTTTCGGCATCGAACCGCGGCCCTGGGAAGAAGCGCTTGACGACACGCTCGACCGGCTGCTACCGGCGGGCGGCATCGAGCGGACAAAGGCGGAAAGCGCATGAAGGGCATCATCCTCGCGGGCGGCAGCGGCACGCGGCTTTACCCGGTGACCCGGGCGGTTTCGAAGCAATTGCTGCCGGTCTATGACAAACCGATGATCTATTATCCGCTGACGACGCTGATGCTGGCCGGCATCCGCGACATGTTGGTGATCACGACACCGCAGGATGCCGCCGCCTTCGAGCACCTGCTCGAAGATGGCAGCCAGTGGGGCATCTCGATTTCCTATGCCGTGCAGCCAAAACCCGAAGGCCTCGCCCAGGCTTTCATCATCGGCCGCGATTTCATCGGCGGCAAACGCTGCGCCCTGGTGCTGGGCGACAATATTTTCTACGGCAACGGCCTCTCGGCGATCCTCCAGCGCGCCGCGCGGCCGGGCAAGGGCGCGACGGTTTTCGGCTATTGGGTGCGCGATCCCGAACGCTACGGCGTCGTCGAATTCGACGGCAAGGGCAACGCAATCTCGATCGAGGAAAAACCGGAAAAGCCGAAATCGAACTTCGCCGTCACCGGGCTTTATTTCTACGACTCCCATGTCTGCGACAGGGCAGCCGAAGTGCGCCCCTCGGCACGCGGGGAGCTCGAAATCACGACGCTGAACGAGATGTACCTGAAGCGCGGCGAGTTGACGGTCGAACTGCTGGGCCGGGGCTTCACTTGGCTCGACACCGGCACCCACCAGTCGCTGCTGCAGGCGGCGCAATTCGTCGAGACGATCGAGGAACGCCAGAACCTGAAGATCGGCAGCCCCGAGGAAGTGGCCTACCGCATGGGCTATATCGATGCCGAACAACTGCTGGCGGCCGCCCGCAGCGTCGGAAAAAGCAGCTACGGCAATTATTTGCGCGCGCTGGTCAAAAACAGATAGATATCGAAATGACGCCTGTCCGGCCGATGACAATCAGGAGTGAAGGATGAAAGTTGCCATGATCGGCACCGGTTATGTGGGCCTGGTGTCGGGCGCCTGTTTTGCCGACCTCGGCCATCACGTCATCTGCGTCGACACGGACGCCGCAAAGATAGAGAAGCTCCACCGCGCGGAAATCCCGATCTACGAGCCGGGTCTCGAGGACATCGTTGCCCGCAATGTCGAAGCAGGCCGGCTTTCCTTCACCACGGACGCAGCCAGTGCCGTGCCGTCATGCGACGCGATTTTCATCTGCGTCGGCACCCCGCCACGCGAAGACGGCGATGCCGACCTCTCCTATGTCTACGCTGCCGCGCAAGGCATCGCGGCGCATCTGGAGGGATACACGGTCATTGTCGACAAATCGACGGTACCCGTCGGCACCGGCGACGAGGTGGAAGCGATTGTCCGCAAGCAAAATCCCGAAGCCGATTTCGACGTGGCATCGAACCCCGAATTCCTGCGCGAGGGCAACGCCATCGACGATTTCATGCAACCCGACCGCATCGTCATCGGCACGAATGCCGCGCGCGCGAAAGAGGTCATGCAGGCTCTCTACCGGCCGCTGATGCTGGCCGAGACGCCGATTGTCCACACAAGCCGCGCCACGGCGGAAATTACCAAATATGCCGCCAATGCGTTTCTCGCCATGAAAGTCACTTTCATCAACGAGATCGCCGACATTTGCGAACGCGTCGGCGCCGACGTGCAGGATGTCTCGCGTGGCATCGGCCTCGACAGCCGCATTGGCACAAAATTCCTGCAGGCCGGCGCCGGCTTCGGCGGCTCCTGCTTCCCGAAAGACACGCTGGCACTGACAGGCACCGCAAGAAAGGTCGGCCGGCCGACACAGATCGTCGAGGCCGTAATGGCCGCCAATGCCGAACGAAAGCGCCGCATGGCCGAAAAGGTGATCGCGGCCTGCGGCGACAGCATCGAGGGAAAGACGATCGGCGTGTTGGGCGTGACCTTCAAACCCAACACCGACGACATGCGCGATGCGCCGAGCCTCGACATCCTGCCCCTGCTTCAACAGGCCGGCGCGCATATTCGCGCCTACGATCCCGAAGGTATGGGCCAGGCACGAAAACACTTGAAGGATATCGAATGGGCCGACGACGCCTACGGCGTCATGCCCGGCGCCGACGCCTTGTTGATCCTGACTGAATGGAACGAGTTTCGCGTTCTCGATCTCGATCGTGTACGGCGCGAACTGAAGGCACCGCTGATGATCGATCTGCGCAACATCTACACACCGGCTGAAATGGCACGAGCCGGTTTCGAATATCACTCGGTGGGCAGGGAAACGGTCAGACCGGGGGGACTCAAGAAATGACCCCGAGAACTGGGTGGAAGAGGTACATCGCGCCTGCGGTCGACATGACACTGGCGACTATCGCCACGCTTGGCGGCCCAATTCTGCGTGCGCTGGCGAGAAGCCCCGCTCTCCTGCCACATACACGCAAAGTACTGGACCGGTTAGGTGTAACCGTCTTACGGCATCACTACTACGCCCCGGCGATCATACCGTCCGACATCGGAAAACAGCTGAGCGCCAGAAGAAATCTGCCGGGTCTCGATTTTCGAGTCGCACAGCAGCTCGATCTGATCGCGGAATTCAGCTATCGGGAAGAGCTTCTGGAAATTCCACTGGAAAAGTCCGGCGAAATCGAGTTCGGCTACAACAATGGAGCTTACGAACACGGTGATGCGGAACTCTTGTACAATATCATCCGGCATTTCAGGCCGCGACGCATCGTCGAGATCGGCTGCGGCCAGTCCACAATCCTGATGCAGAAGGCCATATCGAAGAACAAGGGAGATGATGCTTCATACACCTGCAGACACATCTGCATCGAACCCTTTGAGCAGCCATGGCTCGAACAGTTAAGTGTTGAGCTAATCCGCGCAAAAGTCGAGGACTGCAAAATGGAGCTCTTTTCTGAGCTCAAAGCCAATGACATTCTCTTCATTGACAGTTCGCATGTCATCCGTCCGCAAGGTGACGTGTTGTTCGAATATCTTGAGATATTGCCACGCATGCGTTCCGGCGTGATCGTTCATATCCACGACATATTTACGCCGCGCGACTATCCTGAAGACTGGATCGTGCGCGATCGCCGCATGTGGAATGAACAATACCTTCTGGAAGCATTTCTTTCGTTCAATCAGGCGTTCGAAGTCTTACTCGCCGCAAACATGCTTGCCAATGACCATATCGAAAAGCTGGCGGTCGCTTGTCCAGCGCTGTCGCAAGAACCTGAACGCCAACCGGGCGCTTTCTGGATACGCCGTATCTGAGGCTCGCGAGAATGGGTAAAGGCCGGTAAGGCCTACCGCACATTCTTCCCGATAAAACCGAAAAACGGCGTCATCAGCAGGATCTTCAGATCGAACCAGAGCGACCAGTTCTCGATGTAGTAAAGATCGCAATCGACGCGCCCCTTCATCTTCTCCGGCGTGTCCGTCTCCCCCCGGAAGCCCTTTACCTGCGCCCAGCCGGTCATACCCGGTTTCACCTTGTGACGGTTGGCGTAGCGCTCAAGCAATGTCGAATAATGCTCGTTATGCGAGATCGCATGGGGGCGAGGCCCGACCAGCGACATTTCGCCTCGGAGCACATTGATGAGTTGCGGCAACTCGTCGAGACTGGTCCGGCGCAGGAACCGGCCGGCCCGCGTCACGCGCGGATCGTCGCGGCGGGCCTGGACGATGTCCGGTCCATCCTCGGCGACATGCATGGTGCGGAACTTGTAGACATGAAAGATCGTGTTGTTGAAGCCATGCCGACGCTGGCGGAAGAAGATGGGGCCCTTGCTGTCGAGCCGGATCGCCAGCGCGATGAGGAGCATGAACGGCGCGAAGAAGACCAGGGCGAGAAAACTCAGCATGCGATCTTCGATCACCTTGAGGATCGGCCCCCAATCGTCGAGCGGCCGGCTTTCAAGCTCGACCACCGTCAAACCTTGATAGTTGAGCAGGGCTTTGGGCGACTGCCTAATCTCTGCGGCGCTGGGACAGAGCCGGATATCGACCGGCAGCACGGATAGCGCTTCGACGAGCTGCGAAATCCGCTCGACCTCGTCGAGCGGCAAGGCAATCAGCACCTCGTCGACGGGATTTTCGCGGGCATAGGCGATGAGTTCAGCTAACCCGCCGGCAACGGCAACTCGCGCCTCGACGCCATTTGCCGGATCGTCGAAGGCCCCGCAGATCCTCATCTGGGATCCGTCGCCGGCTGCCTTTTCAGTCAGACGCGCCGCGATGGCGCCACTGCCATAGACGAGCACGCGCCGCGCGAAAAGGCCCTCCGCCGTCAATCGGCGCAATATCCTGCCGAGTGTCGGATGAAAAACAACCAGCGTGAGTGCAGACAACGAAATCCAGGAGATGAACCAGCCGCGTGAATAGTCCTCGCCGATCTTGAGCAGGTAGCCGGCGGTCACGACCGCCAGCGCGGCCAGCACGAGGCCGGCAAGGACCCGCCGCGTCTGCCCGCGCGGGCGGGCAAGCGTTTCGAAAACATAGAGCCCCTGAAAATGGAACGCGAGCGCCGCAACAATGGCACCAACGGCACCGACGGCGGCATAGGGGATGACATCCTGATCCGATTGGAGAACGGCACCGATATAGAACCACTTGGCAACGACCGCCGCAACGAAGACGACAAGCGCATCCACGGCCATGACGGCGTCGCCAATCACCCGCTTCGAGACAACGCGCCGATCGTCACGCGGCGGAAGCGCCCCCCCCGACGCCTGCATACCGGCTGTCGGCATCTGGCCGGACGTCTCCTGAACCGCTCCGTTCCCGGCGAAGCCTGCCCCGTTCTCGGGCTGCCGTTCGGCCCTTCGCATGCTGCTTCCCCCAAATCCCCGGCCAGCGGCGCAACTACTCGCCGGGCCCGGCCAAGACCACCTGTATGATGCTCTATTGTCAGCATATTGTCCCACGGGCTTGTTGCCGCAGGGACACATCCCGCGGAAAGTCTAGCGCTGTCGTTCGCACGAGACAAAGAAGCGCGCCGTACCCAAGGGCCGCAGCGCCCGTTCGGCAGGAAATAACCGCCACCCCAATGCGCAGGTCCAGAAGGCTAACGCGGTGCGCCACGGTCTGGCTCAAGTCCCACCGTCGCGAACGGCCATCAGCGATTTGGTAAAGCCCAGGAAACGTTCCCGGCGAATATCCGCGTCGGGAAACAATGACCCGAGCTGCTTCGCGTCGAGAAGCTGCGAGCTCTGTAGCGCCGCCATGGCTTCGTCAAGCGTTTCGCGCCGACGTCCGCCATAGCCGAGCCCGAACCGCATCAGCAAGCGGGCGCGCACCTGCTCCGGCAGCCAGTGGAAGAAGGGAGCACGAAAATGCGGCTCGACCGGAAACCAGAAATAGGGGACTTGCAGGTAGTAGGAAGGCGCCAGCCGGCGCACTTCCCCGGCCATGGCACGCATCTCCGGCCAGCGACCCACATGCTCGATGGTCGAATTGGAATGGACGAAATCGAAGGAATTATCCGCAAATGGAAGGCCGGTGGCATTCCCCTCCATGGAAATGAAACGCGGGTTCGCGGCCTCCGCCCTGGCGAGGTTGGCCAGGGTAACCTCGCAATTGAGCGCCTCGATGTCTTTTAGAAACGGTCGCCAATAGAGCTCCGTACCCCCGATATCGAGGATCCTGACAGGCGATGTCCGCCGGCTGATCCCGCTCAGCATGTTCCGAACCACGGCGAACCGCCGCCGCCGCAAGCGGTTGCCCAGCGACTTCTCGTTCGCATAATAGTCGTCGCCGAAGCTGAACACGCGCATGAGCTACCGCTTTGTGAGATTGAACGCATCAAATCTACAGATATGACGGATGCGACGCCACGCCTTTAACTGTCGCAAGCAAAGGCGCTAGGGCGTTCGACACAGCCTGTGTAAGATCGTAGCAAGGCGACACACGTTAAGAAATCGGAACATGCCTCAAGATTCCAGATCGAAACTTCGTCTACTCATTGTCTTTGGAACCCGTCCGGAAGCATTGAAATGCTTTCCGGTCGCACGCTGTGCATTGGCCGATCCTCGTATCCGTGTTGACATATGTGTGACGGCCCAGCACCGCGACATGCTTGACCAGGTCATCGAATTGACCGGCTTGCCCGTTCATTATGATCTCAACATCATGAAACCCGGGCAGACGCTCTTCGACACGACTGCGAAGATACTGGTCGAAATGGCAGGCGTACTTGATAAATCCAGACCAGACTATGTGCTGGTTCAGGGCGACACGACAACGGCAATGACCGCGGCACTGTCAGCATTCTACAAGCGCATTCCGGTCGGCCACATTGAGGCGGGCCTGCGTAGCGGCGACATCTATTCGCCTTGGCCCGAAGAACTCAATCGGAAAATCATAGGCGACATCGCTGCGCTGCATTTCGCGCCCACAGCTCAGGCCCGAAAGAACCTGTTATCCGAGGGAAAGCCTTCCGCTTCGGTGATCGTGACCGGGAACACCGCGATCGATACACTTGTGCATTTCAGCAACGATATCGACCGAAATCCAGCACATGCACAATCGCTGGCCGGCCGCTTTCCGTTTCTCGATTCCGGGAAGCGTCTCATCCTTGTGACCGGCCATCGCCGCGAAAACTTCGACGGCGGCATGGACCGTGTATGCGAGGCCTTGAAGCAACTGGCCGGTCGTCGCGATACCCAGATCGTCTATCCCGTGCACCCCAACCCGAATGTCCGAGCGCCGGTTTTTGGGGCGCTGGGGCAGACGGCCGATATCCATCTGCTGGAACCGCTCGATTACCTCCCGTTTCTCTATTTGCTGAAGAATTCATACATCGTCATCACGGATTCCGGGGGCGTACAGGAAGAGGCGCCGGCTCTCGGTAAACCTGTTCTGGTGATGCGCGAAAAGACCGAACGGCCAGAAGGCGTGGAGGCCGGGACCGCACGCCTTGTCGGAACCGACGTCGAGCGGATCGTGTCCGAGGCGACACAGCTCCTTGATGATCAGACTGCCTATGAGAAAATGAGTCGGCAACACAGCCCCTATGGCGACGGCGAGGCAAGCCGGCGAATTATCGAGGAACTGCTCCGTCATGCGTGAATGGAATACTGTATCCGTCATCGGCATGGGCTATATCGGACTGCCGACATGCGCCCTGCTCGCAAGTCGCGGCATTTCCATTATCGGCGTGGACGTAAACAGGAATGTTGTCGACAGCGTCAATCGCGGCGCCGTGCACATTGTCGAACCCGATCTCGACGGGCTGGTGCAAAAAGTCGTCTCCAATGGGAAACTGCGCGCCACCATCGGGACGGAACCGGCCGACGCATTCATTGTAGCTGTACCGACGCCGATGACCGACGACCGCAAACCCGATATCCGTTATGTCCTCGACGCGGCGCGCAGTATCGCACCACATCTGAAGAAGGGAAATCTTGTCATCCTGGAATCGACGTCACCCGTCGGTACGACACGGCAGGTCTCATCGCTTCTCGGGGAGCTACGCCCGGATCTCGCCTTCCCCCATGCGGCCGGTGACGAAGCGGATGTCCTCGTTGCTTACAGCCCGGAGCGGGTGCTTCCCGGCAAAATTCTTACCGAACTCGTACAGAACGACCGGAGCGTCGGCGGCCTGTCCCCTCGCTCGTCCGAACATGCGGCCTCTCTCTACGCCAGCTTTGTTCGAGGCACGATCGTTCAAACAACCGCCGAAACCGCCGAACTAGTGAAACTTGCGGAGAATGCCTTTCGGGACGTCAACATTGCATTTGCCAATGAATTGGCGGCGGTCTGCGAACAGCTGAATCTTGACGTCTGGTCGGTGATCGATCTTGCAAATCGTCATCCTCGGGTTTCGATCCTGCAGCCGGGTCCCGGCGTCGGCGGTCACTGCATCGCGGTCGATCCCTATTTCATCATCTCGGCTGCGCCTGACGACACGCCGCTGATGCAGGCCGCACGTCGCGTCAACAGCGAACGCCCGCACCGGGTGGCTGCGGCAATCGGAGAACTCGCAGCCGGAATCGAGAACCCCGTGATCGCCTGCCTTGGCCTCGCTTTCAAAGCCGATATCGACGATCTTCGCGAGAGTCCGGCGGTCGAGATCGTCGAACTGCTGGCGCGAACAAAAGTCGGACGCATTATTGCATCGGAGCCGAATATAGACAGGCTGCCTGATTCCATCGCCCGGCTGGGCGTCGAATTTCGCGACCCGCTCTCGGCGATTGATGCCGCCAACATTGTGGTCCTGCTGGTCGATCACCGCCAGTTCGCCATGATCGACGCTGCCGCGCTTGGGACACGCAAACTACTCGACACGCGCGGCCTCTGGACATGGCACCAGAAACGGCGCAACACCGGCCGGATGGATTAGGCAGCGCAATGACCGACATGTCTGTTCCTTATGCATGGGCAGATCATCCGTTGATCTCGGCGCGGCGTGCCGTATTTCTCGGCTCGCCCATGCATCTCCTGACAATGGAGGAAACGCTTGGTCTTGCCGTTGAAGCGATGACCGAGCGCAAGCCACTGCATCACACTGTCGTCAATGTCGCCAAGCTCGTGACCATGCAGAATGACGAGGAACTACGACGCGACGTGACGGAAGCCGATCTGATCAATGTCGATGGCATGGGGATCGTGTGGGGAGCTCGGATGTTTGGCATGACAATCCCCGAACGTGTCGCCGGCGTCGAAATCATGGAACGGCTCTTTGAGCTTTGTGCGCGACAGGGGTTTCGTCCCTTCCTGCTCGGCGCCGAGCCTCATGTTCTGGAATCGGTTCTCCAGCGCCTGGAAAATGAATTCCCCGCGCTTGAGATCGCGGGATTTTGTGACGGGTATTTTCCACCGGAAGCCGAGAACGAAGTCGTCACGAAGATCAACACAGCGCATGCCGACTGTCTGTTTGTCGCCATGCCGACGCCCCGCAAGGAACGGTTTCTGCATCGTTATCGCGATGAACTGGATGTTTCCTTCGTGATGGGCGTCGGCGGGAGTTTCGATGTTTATGGCGGCAAGGTAAAGCGTGCACCGGAATGGATGCAAAGAGCGGGGCTCGAATGGGCTTTCCGTATATGGCAGGAGCCTCGCCGTCTCTGGCGGCGCTACTATAAAACCAATAAGGCCTATATCCGGCTTCTCTGGACCAATTGGCGACGACGGCCCAAGCGATGACCATTCGCGTCTCCGTCGTCATTCCCCACTATAACGACCTCGACAATCTGCGGCAGTGCATCGCCCTGCTTGAAGTGCAGAGCCTGCCGCGCGGGAGCTTCGAGATCCTGGTCGCCGACAACAACTCGCCACTGGACATCGAGGCTGTCGCCGCCGCCGCAGGCCCGGGCGCGCGGGCGCTGCGGGAAACGCGTAAAGGCGCTGGCTTGGCCCGCAATTGCGGCGCCGCGGCGGCGAGCGGCGAGGTGCTGGCCTTCATCGATTCCGATTGCCGGCCAGCCGCCGACTGGCTGGAAAAGGGCCTCGCGGCACTGGAAAGCTGCGATGTTGTTGGAGGGCGCGTGCGGGTCGGGCGCGGCAAACCCGGCGCGCTGACCCCGGCAGAGGCTTTCGAATGCATCTTCGCCTTCGACATCGAATCCTATGTGACGAAAAAGCGCTTCGTGCCCAGCGGCAACATGTTCGTCCGTCGCGCGACCTTCGGCACGGTGGGCGGCTTCCGCGGCGGCGTCTCGGAAGATGTGGAATGGGGCCGCCGGGCGGCCGGCATGGGCTTGCGGCTTGCCTATGGCCATGAGGTCGTTGTCGAGCATCCGGCGCGCGCGACATGGACCGAACTCAAGGCGAAATGGCGGCGCATGTCGCTGGAGAGCTATCTGCTGATGCGCGAGCGGCGCTTCGGCCGCCTGAAATGGTTACTCCGGAGTTGGGCCGTGCTGCTCTCGCCCCTCATTCATGTCTGGCAGGTTCTGCGCTCGCCGGAGCTCGAAGCGCCTGCCGACCGGCTGAAAGCCATTGCCGCCCTCTTCGCCATCCGAATATGGCGCTTTGTCGAGGCACATCGCGTGATGTGGCGGACGCGGTAACCATAAGACATGGAAGCGGTGCGCTGCACACTGAAAGCTGGCATATTCGCCGGAATGGCCCTCCCGGGGAACAGTCGTCTCCAACACAACCGGAAAACAACAGCGTGACCGTCACCGATGCGAGAACCAGGCGCCACGCGGCGCCGGCCCTGCGGCGGGTCCGACAAGGCGGCCTCGCCGTCGCATGGCCGCTGGCGCTGCTGACGCTCAGCCTCTTCGTGCCGGCGCAATTCTATGTCGACATTGGTTCCTTCCGACTGAGCGCCTATCGAATCGTGCTCTTCCTCATTTTGCCGTTTGTGACGGCAAGGCTTCTGGGTGGCGGCGTCCGGTTCAAGAGCTACGACGTGGCGATCCTGCTGGCGGCGCTATGGATGGTGCTGGCGATGTCTATCAATCATGGCATCTTGCAGGGGTTTGAGTCAGGCGGCATTATCGCCTTCGAGACCGTTCTCGGATATTTCGTCGCCCGCGTCTATTTTCGCGATCTCCAATCCATCGTCGATTTTGTCAAGCTTCTCGTACTTTGCCTCATAGTCTCGGTACCGATACTGCTCCTAGAAATCTCCGCCGGTCGAAATCTAGTTTCCGAGCTCAGCTCAATGTTAAGTGGCCACGCATCCGAATTCATATATCAGGAGAAGCATTTTCGGTTAGGACTAATTCGCGCCCAAGGCCCATTTGCACACCCTATTCACGCTGGCATCTTCATGATCGCGATGCTGCCGTTCGCCTGGCTCACTGCGGCAACGCTTGCAAAACGCGTTTTCGTATCTGGCTTTCTTCTAGCAGGTGCGTTCGCTTCTCTCTCCTCCGCACCGTGGCTTGGCTTCTTCCTGCAAGTCGGACTCCTTACCTTTCATTCGACCTGCAATCGGCTGAGAGTTAAAAATCCTTGGATGTGGTTCTTTGTCGCTTTTGCCATTCTTTTCGTGTCCCTCGAACTAGCTTCCAATCGCGGGGCGATAATGTTCCTGTCGACGTCCTTCACTCTAGAAGCCGGGACAGCCTATTATCGTCAGCTCATTTGGATATTCGGGACTGATGTCGTCATGAACAATCCGCTTTTTGGCATCGGCCATCACGATTGGGCGCGGCCGGCGTGGATGTACAGCTCCACCGTCGACACTTTCTGGCTTCTGATGGCTATGACCTTTGGCCTCCCTGTTGCCCTATTGCTCGGTTACGCGTCGATCGACATATTTCGACGCGTCATCAAGCGTAGCCGCAACATGGACAGCAAAGCCCGGACGATTGCTCTCGCTACGCTGATCTCCATACTCGCACTGATTTTAATGGCGTTTACCGTTCACTACTGGGGCAGCATATTTATCCTGTTTCTGCTGATGCTCGGCCTCGGCGGGTCGGTCGCTGCCGGTGCATTGTCGACCCCGACTTACGAGAATGGCCGCGCAGCCAGACGCATTCGCCAAATCTGAGAATTCAGCCGCCTGCTTGCTCGTCTCTTTCAAAACATGTTGATCGGACGCCCTAGCGAAGGCAAAGCTCAATTTATGACCCCCATTGCCTTACAAGCGAAAGGCTCGGTCGCTCAATAAGGTGCCACGAAAAAATCGCACAAGTCAGCGCCGCCGGAAGCGCAAAAAGCGTCAGATGGAAAGGGGAAATGCCGGGAACAAGCCATGTGATGAGCTGCTGCAAGGGAAAAGCGTAAATATAAAGGCCATATGAATAGTCGCCTACACGACGATAAAACTTGAAATAGTCCACCGCCCAATAAGATACGTAAATGGTCGCATAGCTTACAAAAGTCGCAAATAATAGCTCGTAAAATATAGTGCCAAAAGAAAGAAATGCTGAAACAAGAAGACCGGTTAAAATTCTAACATCTAAATGTAATTCATTTCTGAATACATATATTGCGACACCGAACACAAAAAACAGCGAAAGCAAACGCAACTGCGACAAAAAGAATAGAAGTCCACCTTCGTCTCCCAGTATCAAGGAAACTATGTAGAAGATCGCATATAATATAAGTCCAAATGCGAACAAAATCCTTTGCCTGAAAAATCCGAGCATTCCGCAAAACATCACCCCGAGATAGCAAGTCACCTCATGTCTGAGTGTCCACAATGAACCATTTATTGCGGGTCCGAACGGGTTCTCCTCGAATACGCCCGGCAAGTCATACTGCAGAGCGTAAAGCGATAGATTCCGCGGCACGTACGCAAGACTGCGCGAGTCGGAGAGAAAGGCCGTCCACGAAAATTCGGTTACGACCATGCCAAGGATGATCACCGTCGCGAGCAGAACAAAGAGGAGCCCCGGAAAGATACGCAGGCACCTTGAAAGCAGGAAAATCCGCACATCGTTCCGACGATCGAAACTACGTGTGATCAGATATCCACTGATCGCGAAAAAAACACCGACGGAAATGAAGCCGAGGCTATAGCCGGTCCACTGAGCGAGAGGCTCACCTGCGCCACTCCCGATTGCAATTGGGAACGAGTGAGAAACGAGCACACAAGCTGCGGCAATTATTCGAATTAGATCGAAATTGTTATTTCGCCCGTCATCTACGTCCGCAACGCGGCGAGGTATGGTGGGAGCAGACATTGGAAGAGTTTTCATACGCTCAATCAGTTCACTGTAGCCATATGACCTGAGCCCCAAGTTTCCTCCAGTTGGAAGCAGAGTCCTTTGAACATTTGAACTTGCCCCCAACCTTGGACCGGCCGGGCTGGTAAATTCCGGCTTCATCTGACGGCAGGCTGGCCGGGGTTGCCGGCCGGAAGATGAAGCCTGATCGGCACTTCGTTTCCGATCGCACTGTGCGGTCGGACCTCGTTGTAGTCTCTACGCCAAGCCTCGCATTTTGATCGCGCTTCGTCGAGGCTCAGGAACCAGTTGGCGTTCAGGCACTCCGCCCGGAACTTGCCATTGAGGCTTTCGATGAAGGCATTGTCCGTCGGTTTGCCTGGCCGTGAGAAGTCGAGCGTGACGCCCCGCATGAAGGCCCACAGATCGAGCTCGCGAGAGATGAACTCCGGGCCATTGTCGAGGCGGATCGTCTTCGGGTAACCCGCTTGTCGTGCCGCACGCTCAAGCGTGTCGACCACATCTGCCCCCTTGTAGCTAAAGCGCACATCGATCGCCGGCGAGAACCGCGTGAAGGTATCGACGACCGTGAGCACACGGATCTTCTTCCCGTCAAAGAGCTGGTCGTGGACGAAGTCCATTGCCCAGACCTGGTTGGGCTCTTGTGCCGGAGAGCGCCCCTCCCGCAGCTTCGCCTTGACCCGTCTCTTGGGAGACTTGTTCCGCAATTGCAGGCCCATCTCGCGATAGAGCCGGCAGACACGCTTTGCATTGACCTGCCATCCTTCCCGCTGAAGGAGAACATGGATGCGGCGATAACCATACCGCACCCGCGTCTCCGCGATCTCCCTGATCCGCTGCTTGAGTGCCGTCGGGTCGTCACGCTTCGACCGGTAGTGATAGGTCGACCGGTCAACGGGCACCGCCTGGCATGCGCGGCGTATGCTGACCTGCCAGACCGATCGAACATGGTCGACCAGCCGCCGCTTCCGGGCAGGCCTCAGATTTTTCGGCGGATGACGTCCTGAAGCATCTCCTTGTCGAGCGAGAGGTCCGCCACCAGCTTTTTCAGCCGCTGGTTCTCCTCCTCAAGCTGCTTCAGCCGCTTCATCTCTGACGGCATCAACCCGCCATACTTCTTGCGCCAGTTGTAATAGGTCGCCTCGGAAATCCCCGCCTTCCGGCAGACCTCCCCGACCGTCGTCCCTTCCTCCACCTGGCGCAAAACAAACGCTATCTGCTGTTCGCCGAACTTCGTCTTCTTCATGGAAAATCCTCCGCCCGGCCAAGGACGCTAAATTAGAATTTCCCGCTTCAAACGGCCCAGTTTTCGGGGAGCAGGTCAAGCTCCACCTACTCGCACAACGCGGATATCACTCTCGATCATTGACAGGACATCTCGGATTTGATCATCCATGACAGCCTCGGGAAGCCGCTTGTCGTTCAGCGCTTCGAATGCTTCAGGGACAGATTTATAATTTTCCACTTTCTGACCGTGAGATTCAAGAAATCTACGAATACTGTCAAGTGACACCTCCGGATGACGGCATAATTCCTCATAGTCCACAGTAAACACGTGGCCCGGGCAATACTCAGCGCTGTCGCGTTCAATATCGAAGCTCACTCCGAGGACCTGTGCACAAGCTTGTGTAAGTCGATCACGACCTATGTACCGATCTGCAATACGCGGTCGCACCGACCACCACCCAGCGCCGTCTTCAGTTGGGCCGGCTTCTTTCATTCGCGCCCTCATGATTGACTGGACGTTGTCGGTTTCCTTGCGCTTTATCTCGATGAAAAGCGCTCCAGGAAAAATACTGCACATCAAACCGATACGATTGCTGTGCATTACATTCTTGTTGACAAAGGGTGCTCCAAACACAGCCGACAACGCTTGAATGGTCCGTCGCATTTGATCGAATGCACCTGCGGCATTTGGCTCCCGGCCTCGCCATTCGTTCGTCTTGAACCAGCGCGCCCATATCCACCCCGCCTCATTTGGCGCACCCCATCCGTCAATATGACCATAACGGCTCCTGAACTCACCGCTCCAGCGGCGTACCACCGGCCACCCAAGGCACGTTACGGCGATCGGAACCATGTAGAAGCGGTGCGCAAGATTGGAGAAATAGGCAAACCGAAATCGTGCGACCATTAGTTCATAGAGAAGCGATGTTCCCGATCTCGGCGCGCCCACGATGAAAATTGGCCGCCAGCGGTCATTCTGCCCCTGGCGCGCAAGAATCATGCGCTCCAGTGGCAGAAGCGCAAGCATGATTGTCCAGCGCAGAGCACTAACGAACGTCCCCCTCAGCCTGTGCATCCGTTCATCCACCCACTCTCTGACCGCCTGGCAAACCCCAGACGGACTTCCAGTGAAATATCAATCTGGACATTCCGTTTCTCGCAAACGAACGCGAATTCGCCTTGCCCGACAGCCGAAGGGGCAGGAACGTGACCAGACGAACCAAATCGCGAAGGAACATTAAAAGGTTTCCCACCCAAGCTACAAAATATCCTCGCGTGACACGGAGAAAGAGAATTTGACCTTTTGCCATCTCCAAAATCTTCCACTCAGAGTCGTCACTGGTACTTGCGGCGCCGTGATGCATGATCTCGGCATCGGGATAGTACCGAACCTTGAAGCCGTAGCGGGAAATACGATGGCACCATTCAGCTTCTTCACCATACATAAAGAAGATCGTATTCATATCGCCCGCCGTCTCGATCACGTGCCTCGGCACCATCATGAAACACCCGGCGACGATGTCCACATCTTGAATTTCATCTCTCGACAAACGGGCATAACGCGATTGACCAAGCAGAGGGTGTTTCCGAGTCAGCCTGTTCGGCAGAACGATGTTCAGCACCAAGTCCCGCAATCGTAGATATCTGAAAATTGTCGACTGCTGACTTCCGTCCCCGTACCTGACACGACACCCAAGCACTCCGACTTCGGGATGCATATCCATATAGCGCAAGCATCGGACGAGCGTATTTTCCCTGACTTCAGTATCCGGATTCAGCAGGAGAACGTAACGGCCCCTAGCGACCTTGAAACCAAGATTGTTTCCGAACGCAAACCCACCGTTGACGTCGGATGCAATGACCACGACGTTGGGATATCGATTCCGAATTTCTTCGGCTGATCCATCTGATGAGGCGTTGTCCACCACGACAACCTCGATATCGATTCCATCGACATATTGCAGAACCGTCTCAATGCACCGCAGTGTCAGGTGACAAGTATTATAGCTGACAATTAAAACTGAGATGTCGGGAAGAGGTTCTTGTTGCCCGGCCGTCACTTTGTCCTCATTGACCAAAATATTGCGCGGCCAACTTCACCGCTTCAGCGCCGAAAGCCACCGCGCCTTGTCGAGCGCCCACTCCACACCGGACAAGGTAGCACCGGCAAAGGCGCTTGGGTGTCGTTCATATGGTCCAGCTGCGGCCATCTCATATCCCCCCATACGCCGCTTGAAACGATAGACATCCGGATTGTCGATCGGGTCGATTCCCCCAAGATCGTACCAACCCATGCCGCGCGACGCAGCATAGCACATCGCTTCCCATTGCAGCATGTAT
The DNA here is from genome assembly GCF_019635935.1 of Parvibaculum sp. Taxonomy (NCBI): domain Bacteria; kingdom Pseudomonadati; phylum Pseudomonadota; class Alphaproteobacteria; order Hyphomicrobiales; family Parvibaculaceae; genus Parvibaculum; species Parvibaculum sp. Next base: position 1,454,269 of record NZ_JAHBYN010000001.1, read on the forward strand.
GAGCTACGGTTTGCCCTCCCCTTGTCGTTGGCAGCGCCGAGCAGGTAAGTTGCGACATTGCCGGAGTAGCTGCCGAGATGGCCAGCAACCAGATCACCATCAAGTTCCGCCAGATGCCAGATGAGTTCCTCGCCCTCGCTCAGCATCTCCTGGACATCCCGGAAAAATGCCACGTCCATGTTTACGGAGAACCCCTTTGCTTGACGTAAATTTTCAAAGATCGGCATCATCGCATCGAAATCCGACACTTGCGTCGAGCGGCGCACCGTGGCGCCGCTCTTACGTGACCTGACAAGCTCACTACGCCACTTTTTATCAAGAGAACGAACGAGAGATTCCTCTTCCCCGGAAATCGACTTGAGTATGGTCTGGTATTTTTCATCCTCGGGCCTTGGCACAAATCCAAGTCTACCAAAAATGTCTTCCACAGATGCCGAATTCTCTCCTGCCATGATCGGTGGCGTCACCCGAAGCGTCAGTCTGCGACGGCCAACATACTCATCGCATAGCGCTTCCAGACAGATTGCGAATCGGGGCCCGTCAAATTTCCCATTCACACAGGTAACAGGTCCACCACTGACATAGGCGATCCCGATGGGCAGCAATGGCACCCGCCGGACTCGAACGTCCGCTAACCCGATTATAGCCTCACCAAGGAAAATTCCGACCGCTTCCGATGTGGCGCGCACACGCCGTGCCGCCATGACCGAATATCCGCGAAGCAAGCGATAGCTGAAATCAGAGAAAACCAAAGCATATTGCCGCCAAGCCTCGTTATCGACCACACGAACCGATGCCGATAATTTCGATGCGCGTCCTAGACTTCGAATCGAATCTATAGACAGCTTTTGCTCCAAAATCTTGCCTCCGAAACCAAACGGGCACGAAGCCGGCGCGACGCCTCAATGTAGACGCCAATCGATCTCGGCGACGACTGATTGGTTACCGAATACCTTGGCTGAACGACCCCATCGAATAGTCGGACACCGCGATCGCTTGTGAAAATTCTCTCAAATCCTGAGTGCGCCAGTATGCGCAAAACCCGTCTATTGTACTTCCCGAACGGCACAGCGACCGAATTGATCCTCCGGCCCAACGAATCTTCGAGCAGCTTCCTGGCCACAGATGTTTCTTCGTGCATCTCCTCATCGTTCAGCAGCGTCCAGTCGCGATGTTGCATACCATGAAGGCCAATGTTGCAATTCATATTCTGCAGTTCACGCATTCGCGCGTAGTCAAGGTAGCCTTTCTGTCCAACCCTTCCCGCCAGAACGAAACTCATGAACGGCCAACCCGCCAACGTGAGAATTGGCGCCGCAACCTCCAAATCCGAAACATTGCCATCATCGAACGTGATCGCAATACCTGCATGCTCCCGAATTTCCGTCAGGAAGTCGATGACCTCTTTGAACTGGTCAACGCTCACCCAGTAGGGGCGCTCGCTCACGTCAACTGCCCGTTGCGCCTCTCCGATGCCATGAAAGTTGATGATGAAAGCGGGTGGTTTGAACAAACTGGAAATCTCTCTCATATCAAAGCCTCCTTGAACTTGCCCCCAACCTTGGACCGACTGGGCTGGTAAATTCCGGCTTCATCTGACGACAGGCTGGCCGGTGTTGCTGACCGTTGCCAGGAAAGATCTGTACCGGGTCGACGGCTCCCTCACCCAACTACGCAGTACCGTTTGGTGCACACCAGGATCAAGCGAGGCTTACACATAAGTTGCGCCCCGCCCCTCGATTAGTCTGATCACCCCAAACTTGAACTCTCGCATGAACTTCCATCGTCCCATGATCCGCCTCCGGCTTCACAAAGACATCTATCTCGGTGTCTTCAAAACCGGGGATAGGCCAAATTGAGATTACATCGAAATGGCTCTATGTTCGGAAACGCTGCTACCAATCCGACTTGGCGATCCGCATGACGAATACGCGAAGTCTCTTCATTGCAAAGTTGGGGAGCTCTTTGAGCACGTTAAAGAGAACTCTCCCAGCCCCCATTCTCCCGACGATCATGCTCAATGCCCTATCTAAACGCGCTCTTTCCGATTGGAGGTCAGCATGCTCGCTGTGATAGGCCGCAATGCTGATATGAGCTAGAAGGGACATATAGTATTTTGTGTTTGAAGGCCTTCCCGAAAAGACACCCCCTCCATGAATTCGATACACTGCAGGCTCAAGGTTCAGCAGAAACTTTCCCGATCCCCTATAGCCCAGCAGGGCCCAAACGGTCACATCCCCTATCGGCGATATTCTCAGAAAAGGTGGGGGAGTTTGCAACCGAGGATTCCGGAAACAAGCCGTCAACGTATTGATTGACGCCCCCGCTCTCAACTCGCTTGCCGTCAGATCCCGATGGGATCCTAGTGACATCTCCTTCTGAATGACACCATCAATTTCGACACAGGCCGGACCGTATGTAATTACGGTATCCGGATTCCGCTCCAAGAAATCGACCTGCACGGCAAGCTTCATCAAATCGTTCCAGAAATCGTCACCGTCGCAAATTGCGACGTACCTGCCCTTCGCCTTCGGGAAAGCAAACGCATAATACGGATTGACTCCGAGCGAATATGAATTGCTCTCCGCCACGCACGCGTTGACCACCGACGGATATCGAGATGCGTATTCTCTAACAATGTCACTTGTACCGTCCGTAGACGCATCATCGTAAATGATTATCTCGACTCGGAAGGAGCAAACCTGATCGAGAAAGCCTTCCAAACACTGACGAAGATAAGCGGCATGGTTGTACGTTATTGTACAAATCGACACGATGACTTCTTCATCATTATCGAACTGCCTTTCACGCAAAGGAACCGCCCGCAACTCCTCATCAAATTTATCAGCACTTAAGTTCAAACCGGCCATTTCACGCTTCCCCGTCGGGACAGACTTCAGACTTGTTGATTTTTTCTCTGCAATCTCTCTTAAATGGAGATCCCTTTGAACATTTGAACCTGCCCTCCACGGAGACGGTTCGGTTTGTCTGAACAGTTTCCGGGCGTTTTCTAAGTGGTTTTCCGCCTCGGCTACGTCGCCACCGCTTCGGGCATCGGCTGGTTGAAGTGGGCCTGATCTGGGGCTTTTCCCGTCAAGCGATGAATGGGGAGGTCGGCTGTTGCAAAAGCCGAGATAGCGACCGATCCTGATCCAAATATTCGATCACAGCGACGCGCCTTTATTATCAGCGCTACGACACTTCCGGTCTTTCATGTGCTCCACCGGATCAAGCCAATTGCGTCTCGATAGGGGCCAACATTGAACAGTGCGACCAAGGTGCCGAACATCAGCGCTCCGGCAAGGACGAGAGCGGGGACCTGTATGAATGGCGGCGCATCCCAAACTTCGCTTGCACATGCCACAGCAAGACCCATCGGCAAAGCAAGCAGAAGAACCGACGCAAAATCAGCAACCTGAGCTCGCGCACCGTAGCCGAGCAGCTTATTAGTATAATGGGCATTGATCAGAAATGCCAGAATTGAAGACAGGACAACGGCCCAAGCGACGCCGAGCGGTCCAAATGCTGCGCCGCCTATCATAGCAACTGCGCCGATCGCCGTTTTTACAACTTCGAGTCTGAAAAAAAGTCGAGAGTGACCCTGAGCCATCAGGACATTCAGGTTGATAACATGCAACGGCCACAGAATCCCGGCAAGGCAAAGCACGGTCAGAATGGGGGCAGCCGGCAACCAGGCATCACCGAACAACAAATCGATGACCGGACCAGCCAATGCCGCCAAGCCGATCATCGAAGGAACATTAATCAGCATGATGCTACGAAGCGCCATGCGAACGCCGCGCCGAAGTCGCTCGGGATCGTTAGCGGCAGACGAAAATACCGGAAAGGCGACGCGAGAAAGTATCCCGCTCAGAACGCCTGCTGGCACTTGCTTGGTTCCGTCCGCACGATTGTAGAATGCCAGTTCGGCTACACCGAAGAGTCTACCCAAGACGAGTGCATAGGATCTCTCATAAGCAACATTCAGCAACCCGGAAACCAACATAAATCCGCCAAAGCGGAAGAGACGCCGGGCGGACGCCACACTGAATACCAGCAGTGGCCGCCATGGATTGAACACCCACAACAACACGGTTGTGAACACTCCCGCCACAAGTGTCTGCGCCGCCAGCGCCCAGATGCCGTAGCCATTCCAAGCCATCCAGATCGCCAGCGCGCCTGAGCCGAACGTGGCTGCAAGGCCAACCACCATCTGGGTCTTGAAATCGAGCTTCTTGGTCAGCAATGTTCGATGGATCGAACCCAGCGCTGCGACGAACAGGTTAAGCGCCAGAACCAGCATAAGTGGAACCAGCATGTCGATACCAAAGAAAGCAGCTATCGCCGGCGCAAGCAGAGCGAGAACCAGAGCCATTGCCGCTCCGAGAGCAACGTTCAGCCAGAAGACAGTCGACTCGTCGACATGTCCGGCATCCTGTTTCTGGATCAACGCCGATGAGAAACCACTGTCCGCAAATGCACTCGCTATACCAACGAAGAGATAGAGCAACGCAATCGTACCGAATTCCTCGGGACTGAGCATCCGCGCCAGCGCAATCGAGATTGCAAGACGCAAAATCTGTTGAAAAACGATGTCTACAGCGCTCCACCGTATGGCTCTTAGCGCGGTATGTATGAAGCTCATCTAGACATCACATTCACAAGCCAATCAAGAAATGAATGCTCCCAAGACATATACAAACAACCCAGCCAACATGCATACGCCCATTTCATTCCGTAGGCTGCCTTCTAATTCCATTTTGCTGGAACGCCACCCGCCGTCACTCCAGCCGGCCCACATCCCTGACCACCACGGAACTTGCCCCAACCGTCGTACGTTGTCCTATCGCGCATTCTTGAATGATTGTCGCATTGGCGCCGACTTAATGCCGCACTTCCAAGTTATTGTGTCTCTACTTACCGATGCGCTAGGCATGACGCTCACATGGTCCTCAATGCCATCGGCGGCACACAAACACCCGCAAGAATCAGTACGCCCTCGACAACCAGGACACCCGACGGCATGCACACCTTTGGATGAACAATCGTTCCCTGCTGAATCCCGAAATTGCGCACCCGCTCGCAACCAGCCTGATCATCCCGTAGTTACCCAATGGCAGCTATCTGGTGACTGGCATCAATCGACGAGATTGCATCGATCGAATCGATTTACCCAATCCTTCTATGACGAAATCACCGATCCTCAGCATCTTCGTCAGCGACAATACCAACGACCGACAACACCGAAGTGCAGTCAAATTTCCATATGTCTTCAAACACACCCAATATGTCACTGGCATGCCCACCGCCGCTGATCAAAACTACTCGCATCGAGTCGCTCCGTCATCTAGTCGCCGTCTGTCGATAGATCGAGCCCCCGAAAGCATAGCACCAACTCGAATTTAAGCTCAACCAATCTGGACGTACTGGCGAACTACAGCCCCCACCATCGCCACGTCTGATACGCTTACTGCCGTACCGGTCGGCAGAACGATCACCCTGTCGGCGACCGCCTCGGTATGCGGCAGGACAAGCCCCGCATGCGGAAAGATATCTCGATAAGGCTGCATCCGGTGGCACCCCGGCCAGAAATAGCGCCGTGCCAGCACATTCTCCGCATGCAGAGTAGCAACAATTTCATCACGCGTGGCCCTACAATCCGGACCCACTTCGACCACCACATACTGGCAGTTTCCCCCGACCCCATCCTGCTCCAGCAGCGAAACCCCCGGAATGTCAACCAAGGCTTCCTGGTAGGCTCGATAGTTGCGACGGTTGGCGTCAACCACCGTTTCGATGTGATCGAAATTGGCGATGCCCATAGCGGCGCAGATTTCGGTCATCTTCCCGTTGGTGCCGGGATGAATGACATTGTCGAGACCGCTGAAACCGAAATTGCGCATCAGCCGCATCTTTGCCGCCAGCGCATCGTCATTGGTCACAACAGCTCCACCCTCGAATGTGTTGAAGAACTTTGTGGCGTGGAAGCTGAGCACTTCTGCATGCCCGAATCCTCCGATCTTGCGGCCATTGTGATCGCACCCAAAGGCATGCGCGGCATCGAAAATCAGCGTCAGGCCATGCTCCCCAGCAATCTCGCCAAGCGCCACGACCGGCGCCGGACGCCCCCAGAGATGGACACCGATGATGCCAGTCGTGCGCGGCGTGATCATGCGCCGCACCGCCTGTGGATCGAGATTGTGTGTCGCAGGATCGATATCGGCAAATACCGGCGTGATGCCCTGCCAGTAGAGCGCATGAGCCGTCGCTATAAACGTATACGAGGGTACGATCACCTCGCCCTCCAACTCAAGCGCACGAATGGCGATCTCCAGCGCGATCGTTCCGTTGCACATCGCGACGCAGTGGCCGACGCCAAGATAGTCGGCCACCTGCTGCTCGAAGGCGTGCACAAGCGGACCGTCATTGGTCAGCCAGCGCCTGTCAAATATCTCCTCGGCCAGCCGCATGAAGACCTCTCGCCCGGCGATGTTCGGGCGGCCGACATGAAGCGGTTCGGCCAACGCCGGCGGCGCGCCATTGATGGCGAGATCGCCTGCTGTTTCTATCTTTTTCATCGCGGCCAGTTATTAAGCAATTTCCACTCCACATCAATCAAGCCGCCGGGAACATTCCGCCGGATTTCAGCGTCTCACATTTCACTATAAAAATGGTCGCCCATTGCCACCGTATCCAAGAATAAATGCCCTCGAGTTGAAGATCAAATGACCGCATGACCTTGTTGCCGCGCGAACCCAGGGATGCTGGCAGGCTAACGTTAACCTGTCTCCGGTTTCGGGCCATAGGGCGCGATCAACCGGGGAGGGCCGCCATACGGTCAACCTCGTTCAATCGTCACAGGTGTTCTCTCCGGACGTGGTCCCGCAGGCGGTCGGACTATATTTCCGGTTCACACTGAGTTTCCGCGACGTGGGAAAACTGCCGGCACAACATGGCGTCGAGATCAACCGCGAGGCTGTTTGGTGCTGGGCCAACAAGTTTGGTCTGCTCATAGCGGCCAACTTGCGTCAGCGCCGTGGTCTGCCTACCGGCCGCATGCGTCTGGATGAGATGGTGGCCAAAACCGGCGGCAAGCGGATGTATCTATGGCGCGCGGTCGACAACGAGGCGAGGTGCTGGGTGTCCTAGTCCAGAAACACAGCAACAAGGATGTAGCGCTGAAGCTCGTTCGCAATCAGGGCATCCACCCGGAGTCGATCACCACAGACAAACTCGCATCATGCCGGTCCGCAGGCAGGATCCTTGGCCTTACCGGCCGGCATCGGCCAGACGGAATGCGTCAGAACATCCGAGATGAAACCTCTCACCTAGCCATTTGGCGACGAGAGCGAAAGCAGCAAAAGTTCAAGTCGTAGGGCTCAGCCGAACAGTTCCTAGCCAGCCATGGCCCGTCTACAACACGCTCAACATCCCAGCACAATCTGATCTCCCGCCCAAGCCTCCGAACCGTACGAGCCCAAGAGGGTCGGGCGTGAGAAGCCGCGACCGTCGCCACCTGATTCAGAGCAAGGGGGCCACCCCGGCCGGCCCGGCCGAACGTGTCAGTATCTGGCCAGCCACGGCCGGCACATCACGTTCCAGATGGCGGAGGCGGCGGTGCCAAGGTGTCTGTTGGCCAAGACCCTGCGACTGATCGCCGAACTTCGGCCGCCGCCCAATCCAGCGCCGGCGTGACGCGTCCGGGCGTCATGAGCTCCAGCAAGAACCACGGGAGAGGTGTGTCTTGATCGCCACCAGATCAACAATCTCGGGCTTGCCGCTGGGCGTCTGGGCTCATACCTAGCATCCTTTGCATCGCGGCCGGCTGTGAATCTTGCAGCGGAAGCCGAAATCGCCCAGCATTAGGCTCCCACACCGGCCACCGGTGAACGTCGAATACAGAATGCGATCTGTGGGAGGGCGCCGCTGCGCCATATTTTGTCGAGGTGAAGATTCAAGATGGCTTTCATGAGCAAGAAAACACTTCGGCAGTTTGGCTTCGGCGCGGTAGGAAAGAACGCGTTAATATCCGAGCGCGCTACTTTCTATGGCGCGTCGAGAATTACAATCTCGGACGATGTTCGAATTGATGATTTTACAGTCCTATCCGCCGGAAACGGTGGTATTCACATTGGCAGCAACGTTCATATCTCTACGCACGTTCTAATCGTGGGGGCCTGCAGGATAACACTTTCTGATTTCAGCGGCATCGCGTCGCGCGTGTCGATTTATTCGAGCACTGATGACTTCTCCGGAAAGGCGTTAACCGGCCCAACCGTGCCATCAAAGTACACCGGCGTTGTCAGCAAAGACGTTTTTCTAGGCAAGCACGTAATTGTTGGAAGCGGAACTGTGATATTGCCGGGGTGTATATTAGAAGATGGCGTCGCTATTGGCGCGCTGAGTCTCGTCAATACAACGTGCGATGCGTTTGGAATTTATGTTGGGAACCCCGCTAGGCGCGTCAAAGATAGGAGCCGATTTCTACTTAATTTGGAAAGTGAGTATGTGGCCGAAAAGCGTTAATTGAGATTTGCTGTTGTTTGTCTGAGTGTTATTGAAGGTTTGACCTGATGGGGTGAGCGGGGTCCTCGTGTGACCAAAACAGCCACACTCCGGCACACAGACGCCGCGGGAGGAGGCCGTCCACCCGTCAGACCACAACTCAAGTCCCCAAGGAGAGAAATTCCATCAGCAAACTAACGCACAGCACCTGCGTGCCCTGTCACTAGATGGAAAAATTCATCATGAATGACTTCGCGACTTGACCACATCTCAGATAGTCAATCGCATGCGCTATGCACTCGAATCTAGAACCTTCCGTTCATTTCTCCACCTAGCAAATGAATTGTGCTTTCAATGGATAGTGATCGGATTTTCCTGCCTCGCTCAGAACTTCCGCGTGGAGCGGCGTCAGGCCGGAGCTGTAAAACATATGATCGATGCGGATCATCGCGGGTAGAATTCGCCCGAGGTTTCTCCCTGGTGCTGGAAAGGTCGCGCCTAGCCCGAACCCCGCATCTTCATGCGCGTTGCGGAGAAAGCCGCGCAGATAGGAATAAGGTGCGCTGCGCTCGGTCAGATTGAAGTCGCCGGCCGCCATCGCCGGGCCTTCCTCCGTTCGCATGTCTTCGGCAAGCATGATGACAAACCGGTGCTGGGCTGCGGGCCCGTCGAACGTCTTGGGTGCACGCAGGTTCCACAAATGAATGTCGCCGCAAGGCAGATGAGCGACGGCCTTCTGTATACGGCGCAAAGGCGGAAGCGGCGCTAGCGGAAATCGGCTCAAAACGGCAAGCCCCAGATGCGGCTCCAGCGCCTCGTGAACCGGATCGCCACCATAGAGAGAACCGATGCGCCCGCGAAGCGCGTCCATCAGGTGGAACTCTTGAAGGAACAATATGTCCGGCCGCTCCGTCAGAATGACAGCGGCGATGGCATCTACATCCCTGTTCCGCCCCATGACGTTGTAGCTCATTACTGTAAATGTTTCGCCCGTCGCAGGCGGCGCGCCGAAGCGCGGCAGATATTGTGGCAGATAGGGCACGCCGAGCAGCAGCGCCAGCGGAACCGACAGCGCGGCGAGGCGCCAGCGCCGTTGCCACAGCGCAAGCGCTGCTACAACGGTCAGTCCCAGCGCAATCCAGTAGACGAAGGCAATCGTCAGCCGCACAGGCAGCAGCGCTTCGCCGGTCGCAATCCAGAACCCGAGCCACAAAACAACCAGTCCGGTATAGGCCCAGGCGGCCAGCGTGGCCGTGCCGGCAAGCGCCGGGTGCCGACCCGCCCGCACAGGCCGTTGCCCAAAACGGCGAATGAAGGCGGAAAGCTTTTCGGAGTGGCGCATCGGGGCGGGTCCGGGCTGGCGCGGCCGCACGGGCGGCGGCTCTTGGCGATAAATCTAAGCCAGTATCGGCCATAAATTCACCCGGAAACAGGCGGAACACCTCGCTAAACGGCGAAAAACGCTGGTACAAACCATGTCCGAGCCCGAATGTGCGAGAAGCCGAGGAGCGATGACGCCAGCCCCCAAATCGATCCATCTCCGTCGCGCCTTCTGGGGCCTGATGCTGCTCATCGCTTGGGCCCCGATGCCGCTGGGCAGCAACCGTCCGTGGAGCGCGGCGTTGCTGGCGGGCCTTGCGGGGCTGCTTTTGATCGGTCTCGCCGCCGGAAATTTCCGCGCCGGCAGCCGGCCGGCCGTCGATTGGCGCCGCCTGCGCCTGCCCCTCGGGCTTGCGGGCGTCGCCATTGCATGGGCGATCGTCCAGTGGTCCACATGGACACCCGAAATATGGCATCACCCCGTCTGGCAACAGGCCGCCACCGCGCTCGACATGCCGGTGAAGGGCCGCATCACAGTCAATCCGGACGCCACCCTGTCCGCGTTGATGAATCTGATGGGCTATCTGGCCGTCTTCTGGGTCACGCTTGAAACGGCGCAGAGCCGCCGCCGCGCCACGCTGGCGCTCACCGTCTTTGTCGGCATCGCGGCCGCCTATGCGGCCTATGGCCTGGCCGTCTTCTTCGCCGGCAACGAAACGATCCTCTTCATGCGGAAATGGGATTATTTCGATGCCCTGACCTCGACATTCGTCAACCGCAACTCCTACGCCACCTATGCCGGCCTCGGCCTGCTCTGCGCCGTCGGCCTGCTGCTCGACAAGGCGCGAAACCTGGCGCCGCGCGGGGGCGTCGGCCGCCCGCTTGCGAGCCGCCTGAACAGCCCTGCCCTTCTCCACTTGGCGCCGCTGCTTGTCGCCGCTTTGATCATAGGCACCGCCCTTGTGCTCACCGGTTCGCGGGCCGGCGTCGCGGCCACCGCAGCCGCGCTGCTGGCCCTGCCGGCACTCGCCATGCTTGGCGGCCGCGGCAGCCGACTGCGGCACATCATCGTCGCTCTGCCGGTGCTCGCGACCCTTCTCGCCATCCTTCTTTTTGCCGGTAATCCACTGATGGAACGGTTCGAAAAGGATCCGCTGGCAACCGACCGCCTGCCTGCCTTCGCGCTTTCCCTGAGTGCGGTCGAAGATGCGCCCTGGCTCGGAACGGGCTATGGCGCGTTCCACGAAACCTTCGCCAGCTATCGCGATCTGTCCGTGTCGAGCCCTTCGAGCTGGAAAAAGGCGCACAACACCTATCTGGAAAACATGCTGGGCCTCGGCGTCCCGGCTGCGATTTCCCTGAATCTCGCGATTTTTCTGGTTGCGGCTCGCGCCCTCCGGGTGATCCCTTCGCGGCGGAAAAGCCGCGTCTTCCCCACGCTTGCCGTCGCCGCCACCGTCCTTGTCGGTCTTCACGCGCTGGTGGATTTCAGTCTCGAAATCCCGGCCGTTGCGGCGACCTATGCCTTCATCATGGGGATCGGCGCCGCACATGCGTTTCGCGCCGATGACACAACCGATTCCGGCCTCGCTACTGATGTCGGTCAGGAAGCCGTTTGACGCGATAATCGAGCAGCCGCCCGTCGGCCTCCGGGTCCGGCAGCAAGGACCGCAAGACCGCCTGCGCGCGCGGATCAAGCGTGCGGTAGAGCCCGGCGATGCGCACGTGGTGATGCCCCCGCCACAGCAGCGTCACCTGCATCCGGGCATCCTCCCGTGCCTCGGGCGGCAAGTCCTCCCAGCCCGCCAAATAAATCTGAAGCCGGCGCATGGCATCCGGAATCTCGAGACGCCCGGTCAGCCATGAGAGTTTGAGGGCGTCGAGAACGAGCGGATTGATACCATTTGTCGAGAACTCGGCATGGGCCAGCCGCGACCACGAGTCGGTCCTGAGCGGCGCCAGCGCGGCGGCGGCAACCAGCTGGTCGCGGCCCTCGCGCACATGGGCGGCGTCAAGCAGTCTGAGCCCGAGCGCAACCTCGACCACGCCCAGTCTGTTCCGAAGTTCGGGCGAAGATGCATGGCGGTGGGTGGCCACCCGGTAGGCTTCGGCGAGTTCGGCAAGTTCGGCTGCGGACAGCGCTTCGCCCTGCCCCATCCGCCAGTACTGGCCGTCCTCGGGCAGCGCGGCCGAATAGGCCCAGAAGCGGGGGCCGGCCAGTAGAAGCAGCAACGCAGCGGCAAAAATCGGGACCATCGGCCAGAAGCGTCCGCCAGCCGACGCCCGCCGGCGTCTTGCGTCCGCCACCTCAGTTCGAATGATAGCCACTGTAATTGCCGTAGTAGTAGCTGCCGTCGCCATAGCCATATTTGCGTTGCTGGCTCATGTCGACCTGGGCCAGAACGACACCGGCAAGCGGCAGCCCGAAATTGATGAATTCGCGCAAGGCGTTGCGCGCCGCGGCCTTGGGCGTCTCGTTCCAGCGCACCATGAAAAGCGTCGTATCGACGAGTTTCGCCAGTGTCAGCGTGTCCGAAACGGGCAGAACGGGCGCCGAGTCGACCACCACAAGGTCATATTGCCGCTTGAGCTGCTCCATCAGTTCGCGCATATGCTGCGAGCTGAGCAGCTCTGCAGGATTGGAAGTCCCGGCGGCGATCGGAATGCAATCGACCCCGGACGCCTCATGATGCAGCATGACCTCCTCAAGCGAGGCTTGGCGCGCCAGATGCTCGACAAGTCCAACCGTCGGCTTGGGCAAACCAAGCGCCGCCGCCACCTTCGGCCGCCTGAGATCGCAATCGACAACCACAGTCCGCAAGCCGGCGCGCGCACCCGATATGGCAAAGCTGACGGCTGCGGTTGTCTTGCCTTCGCCCGGCAGGGCCGAGGTAAAAAGCACCACCCGGGGCGGGTGATCGACATTCGAAAGTGTTAAAGCTGTTCTGAGGCTGCGGAAGGCTTCGGAATACGACGAAAGAGGTTTCCTCAACAGGTAGCCATGCGGACCTTCCCGGCCGCCGGCCTCCTTCGAGCCGACAAGTGGGATTACACCGAGACTCACCACACCGAGCATCTCCTCCGCCTGCGCGGTCGTATGGATGCTGTCATCGAGCAGTTCGAGCGCCAGCGCGCAGGCAAGACCGGCGCCGAACGACAGCATCAGCGCGGCAGCGAGCAAAACCCGCGTTTTGGGATAACTCGGCACCGTCGGCACCCGCGCCTCCGATATAACGCGCGCATCCGGCGTTTGCAGGTCTTCCTGTTCGGTGGTCTGCCGAAACCGCGTCAGGAAAGATTCATAAAGCGTTCGCGTCGCAGCCGCCTCACGTTCGAGAGCCCGCAACTGGACAAACGCCTGATTGTCGCCGGAGGCGCGCTGGCGCAACCCGTCCAGACTGCCTTCGAGCGACTGAACTCGCGTCGCGGCAATATCGACTTCGTTGCGAACATTCTCCAGAATACGCCCCGTTTCATTGGCGATTTCCCGGGCGAGATCCCGCTGCTCGGCTTGCACCTTCAATATTTCGGGGTGCCGCGGTCCATAGCGTGAGGAAAGTTCGGCCTGTCGCCGCGCCAGCTCGGCCTGCTGCTGCCTGAGCCCCCCGATCACGCCCGAACTCATCACCTCGCCGGCGGTCTCGATCGAGCCGCCCTGTCGTACCAGCTGCTGAAGGCGCTGGTAGCGCACCTGCTTGGCGGCAAGGTCCGCACGGGCCGTAATGAGCTGGCTGTTGAGCTCCGAAAGTTGTTGTTCGTTGAGCGTCCCGCCCTCGGTGCTGGCGCTCAACAGGTCGTTCTCGGCTCGGAATATTTCGACGGCCCGCTCGGATTCATCGAGCTGAACACGCATTTCGCCCAACCGCGCATTCAGCCATTCTGTCGCCTGCCGGGTCGCCTGAAACTTGGCCTCGAGTTGATCGACGACATAGGCGTCGGCCACGGCATTGGCAATCAGCGCCGCCTTTTCCCGGTCCGGCGACGTAAAACCGATGTCGATAGAAGCAACCTGCGCCTTGGGAACGATCTCCAGCGCCCCACGAACCGTATCGAAAACCGCCTCCGCCTCAACACGCGCCCGTTCTGCGGGTGGCAACACTTCGGCTTTGCCGCGACCAATAAAGACCGGCAGCCACGACCGTGGGCTCAGTAGCCTCGGTCCTGAGGCATCCATCATTGGGTTGAATTCGGGGTCGGAACCCAGATCGAGCTTCTCGATCACACGGCCTGTCACGGCCCGTGAACGGATGATCTCGGCCTGGGCATTGAGCGCGACCGCATTGGGCGAAAGGTCCGACAGCACCGCCGGCATGTCGATCACCTGCGTACGGCGCGTATCGATCATCACGGTGGTCGTCGCGGTGTATCGCGGCGTGATTTGCCAGATGACGGCAGTCGCAACGCCCATCAGCGCCGCGGCAATGACCAGCACCAGCCAAATCCGGCGGCGTACAATGGCCAGCAACTTGTGAATATCGAGTACCGCACCTTCAGACGCATCGAACGGTGCCGCGCCATACCCGCGCATGGCCTCGCTCTCGCGCGGCTTTTCTCCCGAATTCATAATATTCATCTGACCGCATCCGGACCGGCGCGGCGCGCGCCGGTCATCGAAGGAAAATCAAAGGCCGCGAAACCGGCTCCCGGTCGCGCGGCCTTCTTGCTTGGCTTCATCATGGCCACGCCGCCATGTTCCCGCAATCAGCGCTGCAGGGTGAGGGAAAGTCCGACCCTGTTCTCGGTGTAGTCCCGGCCGGCCACATTCGAGTCGCGGGCGCCGTAGTCGTATCCAAGCCGGAGCGAAACGTTTCGGTTCATCAAATAACGCACGCCGATACCGGCATCGAAGTAATCTTCGTTCTGCGGCGAGCCTTCGAAATCGTCGTTCTGGAACCGGAGAGCGCCGCCAAGCTGTACATTGCGCATCAACTCGTGATCGATGCCGACCCTGGCATATTGGCTGAGACGGCCGCCGACACCGACGGAGGTCGATTCATCGACGCTCGACCCGGCGCCGAAGGTGACCGTCGTCAACGGAGTCATCGACCAGGAAATATCGGCATTGTAGGCAAGCCCGCTCACATCCGGAAATGCGGGCGAGTCGTATTCCTGCTCGAGATAGCCAACGGCAACCTCACCGCTGACGAGCCGGGTGATCGCAAAAGTCACACCGCCCTGAACCGCATAACCCTCGGAATCGCGGCTATTGGGAACAGCGGGCGGCTGCAGATCGTAACGCACCTGGTTGAGACGGCCCTCAACAAACACATTCATGTCCGGCGAGACATCGTAGCCGAGCCGCAACCGCTGCCCGAATATCTCACGGTCGCGGTCGTCACTATTGATTATTCCGCCGCCGAACGCCGGCACGTTGTCGAAGTCGATATCCAGATAAGACGCCCCCAAGGTGCCGGTCATCCGGTTGAAACGCTGGTTGAGCTCGACCTTACCGCTCAGCATCGAAAAAGGCGTCGGCTCGGCGGCCAGAGCGAGCGCCAGCGGTTGGCCGCGCTCCTCATGCGATTCGGCATATTCGATCTCGGCGACGACATTCGTATCGCGCGTGATATCGAGCCGCCCGTCGGCGCCGATCCGCCAATTTGTATGGTCTTCGCTGCTGTTGCTGTCGTAAAAACGGCTCTGCACCCCTGCATGGAGGTTCAGCGCATGGCGGCTCCATGTTGACTCGACCAGCACCTGCGGCTGTACCGTCAGAATAAGGTCGTCTTCCTTGTTGTTCTGGGTCCGATAGATGTTGTCGCTGTATGTGGCGCTCGTGGTCAGCGACGGCAGAACGATGAAACTGCCGGCCCGGACGCCCAGAGGCTCATACCCTGCCGCCGGACTTGCATCCTGCGCACTGGCGGACACGATCGACCCACCGAGAGCCATGGCCACAAAAAATGGACTGGATTTCCTCATAGGCATACTTCAAACCCCCTGTTATTCGACGACACGCAACCGGATGCGATCCCTCCGGTACGGCGCGCGCTCCACCAATGAAGCATCCGACGGCCGCATTGAAAATCCATGCCGTCAGGCAAGGAAATGCGGCGCGAGTAGTTGCCTCAATGTCAGTTGGCGCTCTTGTCGCCCGTGCTTTCCTCAAAAAGATTGTTGTCACGCGCGGCAATCACCGACGCGGTCATACCAACGGTGTCGGCAAAAGCCAGTTCGACGGCCTCGGGCATCGTCGTCACGATCGCTGCGATCTGGCTTGCCACGGTCGGATTGGTTTCGTTGAGCGCCGCGACCGCCATGCCGAGCCCTTTACCCACCGCGGCCAGCCGCGCATCGCTCAGGGGAGGCGACAGCGCCGCGATCTTGTCGGCGATGAGCTGCGCGGCCGCGACCGGATCCTCGGCGCCGAGAACGATAGCGGCAATCGCCTCGGCGAACTCTTCATCCGTCATCGTCGTGTCTGCCAACAGGGCATCGATATCTTCCGCAACGTCCGCCATAACGGGCGTCGCGGTCATAACGACCGGCGCAAACACCATAAGGGCAATGGCGAAGACGGGCGCAAGAACGGGTGCAAAAATTTGTCTGATCATGTCGATCCACTCCCGGTTGGCGCGACGCGCACATATGTCGACAGGCGCGTCCAAACGCCGTAATTACTTGAGAAACCTACCACGGTGCCTAATTTGTCCCAAGGCGAAACGCAGAGAATACCGGACGTTGCGACCATTTCACCCTACGAATCGCAGCACGGCGTGTCTTCGCGGTAACGTCAGGTATTCGCGTTAACCATGCCCGCACCGCATCGGCTGTCCCTGATCGCGCGGTATCGCGAACAACCACCTGCCGCGCCACCCACACACGTTTCCCTGGCAACCGGCGAAATTCCGACGCCCGGTCAGAAAAACCGTTCCGGAATTCGGATGACATCCCCGGGCTGAACCGGCGCCGTCTCAAGTTGACGAACCTGTTGTTCGCCCAGGCTTCGCTCACGCGCGACGAAAACCCGAGAATTGTCCGCCCGGTAGGTATAGCCGCCCGCGACCGCGATGGCGTTGAGCACCGTCATTCCGCTTGTATAGGGATATTCACCGGGCTTCATGACTTCGCCCATGATGTAGAAAGGTCTGTAGTTGAGCACCTCGGCGCTGACCCGCGGATCGGTCAGATAGCCCTCGCGAAGCTTGGCTTCCACCGCCCGCTCGAAATCGTGCAGCGTCAAGCTGGTGGCGTTGATCTGCCCGATCAGCGGAAGTGCAACCCGGCCGGTGCCCGATACATCGAACTCACCGGACAGATCCGGCTCGCCATAAACGATGACCCTGAGCTTGTCGCCGGAGCCGAGGCGATAATCGAGGTTGGCATCGGTCGGTAAATTGGCACCAGATGTTGTAGCTGAACTCGGCACGGGCCCCTGTATATTGGGGCGCGGGCCATCGGCACAGGCGGAAAGCGCCAGTGCGCCCAGCAGCGCGGCGGCTGCCAGCACCCAGCGTCGCGCCCTTGTCGGTCCACCCATGCGGTCGTCTCCCAGCCAGTCTGTGCTGCGTTTCTAGCATTATTCCGACCGCAAGGGAGTCTGGTTGACGCAAAATGGGGCGCTTTTCGGCGCCGCTGGTTAATTTGTCGCGGGCCTCCACTTGGATCGGCCCGCCCGATCAGCCCGTCTGAATCAGCCGCCGCTCCTCACCCTCCAGCACCAGCGCGGTCAGCACGCCGGTCATGTAGGCGCCGGTGTCGAGGCCGATGCGGTTGGGGCGGAACTCGACCGTCTCGCGCGGCGTGTGGCCATGCACGACGACCTTGCCGTAAGTGCTTGAGGAATCGAGGAATTCCTCGCGGATCCACAACAGATCCTCCTCGATCTGGCGGTGCAGCGCGATGCCGGGGCGCACGCCGGCATGGACGAAGAAATAGTCGCCGAATTCGGCGGTGAGCTGCAGATTGTCGAGGAATTCCCGATGCTTGTCGGGAATCGTCTCGTTGAAGTGCTGCCGCGCGCGCTCGAAATCCGCCGGATCGTCGGAAAGCGTCAGCTCCGTGATGCCATAGGAATGCAGCGTCTCGAGCCCGCCATAATATTTCCAGCTGCGGCCGAAGGCGGCGTCCTCCATGAACTGCCGCAGCGCCAGCTCGTGATTGCCCTTAAGGAAGACGCGCTCGAAGCCGGGCGCGAAATCGCCGGTCAGCCGGTCGAGCACGGCCTTGGATTGCAGCCCGCGATCGACGTAATCGCCGAGGAAAATCAATACCTTGTGCAGGTCCGGCGCGCGGGCGGCATCGGCCTCGACAAGCGCCATCAGGGCTTCCAGCAGGTCGTCGCGGCCGTGAATGTCGCCGACCGCATAAAGCCGCATGCCGTCGGGCGCCCGCGGCGCGCGCGTCGGCGCCGCCCCGAACCTCTCCCGCAACCGATCGAAAAACCCGCCCGGCACCTGTCACCTCGTTTCAATTCGGCCCGACACTACCCGAAATCCCGCGAGATACCGCATAATCCCGCCTGATCCCGCATTCCACCGCATAGGCGCGCCGGTGCCCATGATATATAGAGGGCCGGAAATCAGGAGACGACGCCTTGCCGCAAGACCTCAAACCCGACCACCTCGCCTCCGCGCGCCGCACGCTTTCCCTTGAAATAGAAGGACTTAAGGCCCTGATGGCCTCGCTCGACGGCCCCTTCACCGAGGCGGTCGAAGCGCTCGGCACGGTCGCCGGCCGCGTCATCGTCACCGGCATGGGCAAGTCCGGCCATGTCGCGCGCAAGATCGCCGCCACCCTCGCCTCCACCGGCACCCCGGCTCAGTTCGTCCATCCCGGCGAGGCGAGCCATGGCGATCTCGGCATGATCGTCAATGGCGACGCGATCCTTGCGATCTCGAAATCCGGTGAAGTTTCAGAGCTTTACAGCATCATATCGCATGCGAAACGGTTCGCGATCCCCCTCATCGCGATCACCCAGGAGCGGACCAGCGCACTCGGCCGCGCCGCCGACATCGCGCTTCTGCTGCCCAAGGCCGAGGAGGCCTGCCCCAACAAGCTGGCGCCGACCACTTCGACCACCATGCAGCTCGCGCTGGGCGACGCGATCGCCATGGCGCTGATCGAGCGCAAGGGCTTTTCTGCCAAGGATTTCAAGGTCTTCCACCCCGGCGGCAAGCTCGGCGCCATGCTGACCCATGTCGGCGAGATCATGCATAGCGGCGACGAACTGCCGCTGGCCGACCCCGACATGCCGATGTCGGAGGCGCTGCTGGTGATGTCGCAAAAAAGCCTTGGCTGCGTTGGCGTTATCGACGAGGCGGGGCGCCTGCTCGGCATGATCACCGACGGCGACATCCGCCGCCACGCGGGCGACGGCTTCCTGCAGCGCCGCACGGCCGAGATCATGACCGCGAAACCGATCACGGTCGGCCCGGAAATGCTCGCCTCCGAGGCGGTCAAGATATTGAATGAAAAGAAGAAAACCAATCTCTTCGTGGTCGAGAACGGCAAGCCCGTCGGCGTCGTCCATATCCACGACTTCCTGAAAATCGGCGTCGTCTGACAGCCCGGCCCGGACCCGCCTGTCACCCGGCTGTCACAAACCACCGCCGGCGGCGAATCTTCCCGCCCGGGCAGTGCAATAGCGCCCGGCCCTCACCCGTCGCATCGACAACTGTCATCGATCTGTCAAAAATCTGTCACACGCATTTCGGAAGCGACCGCGGCCTCGACCGGTTCCGCACGCTGCTGCGTTGGCGGAATGCGTCCTTTGCCACAATGGCAAGTCGGATTCGAAAACCACCGACGCTTTTCGTGGCTGGCAAAATTCCGGAGAGGCGTTCAGCTCGGGAAAACCGAGTTCATCATTTCATCCAACGGTCGAACCTGTCACGAAATCGTGCCGTCATCCGTCATTGAGCCGATGGACATGCGCCCCGATATGCCTTCGGTCCGGCGCACGACCCCTGTTGACAGCCGCGGCCGGGGCGGGCATGTTTCAAACATACCAACCGGTCGGTTTGTTTAAAAATCATGACAAGCGACGTTCTCAGCACCGAGGCCCCGAAGGCCGAAGCGCAGGCCGAAACCGACGGACGCCATGTCCGCGGCGACCGGACGCGGCAGGCCTTGCTCGAAGCGGCCTTCTCGGAAATCTACGAACAGGGCTTCCGGTCGGCGCGCCTCAACGAGATCGTCGCCCGGGCCGGCTGCACCAAGGGCTCGCTCTATCACCACTTCCCCGACAAACATGCGCTGGGCATCGCGGCAGCGGCGGAGTTCATCGGCACATATATAAGAGAGGTCTGGATTGAGCCGCTCGGCAAAGCCGCCGACCCGCTGGCCGCGATCCGCGCCATCATCGAGCGCCATGCCGAGGGCGGCGTCGGCGTCGACCCGCGCTTCGGCTGCCCCTACCAGAATCTCAGCCAGGAGCTTTCCGGCATCGATGCCGGCTTCCAGGAAATTTTCACCGGCCTTTTCGAACGCTGGCGCGACGCCGTGGCGGACGCGCTGACGCGAGGCCAGACGGCGGGCGCGGTGCGCCGCGACATCGACCCCCAATGCGTGGCGACGCTGATCGTCGCCAGCCATCAGGGCGTCGTCAGCATGATCAAGGCGACGCAGGACCTCGATGTGGGTCATGCGGCCGCAACGGCATTTTTCGGCTATCTGGAAAGCCTCAGGCCGTAGACCGGCCGGCGGGGCAAGTGAGGGACCATGAACGATTGGGTCGTCGCCTATGGCAGGGCGATTGTGAAGTTCCGCTGGCTGGTGGTGCTGATGTCGGTCGCGGGCGTGCTTTATCTGGCAAGCGGCGGGCGCTTCATCGAGTTCTCGAACGACTACCGCTATTTCTTCACCGACCAGAACCCGAACCTTCAGGCCTTCGAGCGGCTGGAGCGGACCTATACGAGCCCCGACACGCTGCTCTGGGTGCTGAAGCCCCATGAAGGCAAGGTGACGACGCCGGAACGGCTGGCCATCATCAAGGAAATCACCGAACGCGCCTGGCAGACGCCCTTCTCGACCCGCATCGACAGCCTGACCAACTACCAGCACACGAAAGCCGAGAACGACGACCTGACGGTGCGCGACCTTGTGGAAGACCCGGCAAGCCTCGACGCCGCCGGTGCGGCAGCGGTGGGCGCCATCGCGCTCGGCGAACCGGTGATCGCCAACCGCCTGATCTCCGAGGACGAAACGACGACCGCCATCGTCGCCACATTGCGTATGCCGCGCGACGACCAGCAGGCGACGGCGGAAGCG
This sequence comes from Parvibaculum sp., assembly GCF_019635935.1. Lineage (NCBI taxonomy): Bacteria > Pseudomonadati > Pseudomonadota > Alphaproteobacteria > Hyphomicrobiales > Parvibaculaceae > Parvibaculum > Parvibaculum sp. The sequence goes on from NZ_JAHBYN010000001.1 coordinate 1,475,305, forward strand.
ATGGCGTCCGCCCGCGCGCTGCTGGCCGACATGCGCGCCAAACATCCCGACATCCGCTTCGAGCTGACGGGCTCGGTGGCGCTCGGCAATTCATTTGCCGAAGCCGCCCAGCGCGACCTCTCGACGCTGACGCCGGCGATGTATCTGGTGCTGGCGCTGACGGTCTTCTTCCTGACGCGCTCGATCCCCGGCACCATCGCGACGATCCTGGTCGTCACGCTGTCGGCGGCCGCCGCCATGGGCCTCGTGATGGGCTGGTTCGGCGTCAAGCTGACGCCGCCTTCGTCGGGCGCCCCGACCATCATCCTGACCATCGCGGTCGCCGATTCGATCCATATTCTGGTCACCATGCTGATCGAGATGCGGCGCGGCTTGAGCAAACACGACGCCATTGTCGAGAGCCTGCGCGTCAACTGGGGGCCGGTGTTCCTGACCAGCGTGACCACCGCCATCGGTTTTGCGAGCCTCAACTTCTCCGACGCGCCGCCCTTCCGCGACCTCGGCAACACGGCCGCCGTCGGCGCGCTGATCGCCTGGTTCCTGTCGGTGACGCTCCTGCCGGCGCTTGCCGCCATCCTGCCGATGAAGGCCAAGGACACGCTGGTCCGGCAGAGCGAATTCATGGGCCGCATCGCCGAAGTGGTGATCGCCAATCGCCGCGTGCTGCTGGTCGGCATGGTGGTGGTGATCGCCGGCCTTGCGACGCTCCTGCCGCGCTTCACCTTCAACGACCGCTTCGTCACCTATTTCGACGAACGCATGGAGTTTCGCGTCGCCTCCGACTGGGCGGCCGACAACCTGACCGGCATCTACCAGATCAGCTATTCGCTGGGATCGGGCGAGACGGGCGGCGTGTCGAACCCCGAATATGTGGAAAAGCTCGAGGACTTCGCCAACTGGTTCCGCACCCAGCCGGAAGTCGTCCACGTCTCGACCTTCTCCGACGTGATGAAGCGCATCAACAAGAGCATGCATGGCGACAACGAAAGCTATTACCGCGTGCCCGACGACCGCGACATGGCGGCGCAATTCCTGCTGCTCTACGAAATGTCGCTGCCCTACGGCCTCGATCTCAATGACCAGATCAATGTCGACAAGTCGGCGACCAAGCTGACGCTGACGCTGACCGACATTTCGACCGTCGAGATGCAGGGGCTGATCAACCGCGCCGACGACTGGCTGAGGACGAACGCGCCGGAACATATGTATTCCTATCCGGCGGGACAGGCGGTGATGTTTGCCTTTATCGGCCGCAACAACTTCAACGCGATGACGACCGGCACGGCGATCGCGCTGGTGCTGATCTCGGCCTGTCTGATGCTGGCGCTCCGCAATCTCCGCCTCGGCATCGTCAGCCTGATCCCGAACCTGACGCCGCCGATCGCCGCCTTCGGCATTCTGGCGCTCTTCACCACCGAGGTCGGCTTCTGGTCGACCTTCGTGATCGCGACGGCGCTGGGGCTGATTGTCGACGCGACGGTGCATTTCCTGTCGAAATACCGCCGCGCCAGCATCGAACAGGGCAAATCGCCGGAGGACAGCGTGCGCTACGCCTTCTCGACGGTGGGCACCGCGCTCTGGGTCTCGACCTTCGTGCTGGTGATCGGCTTTGCGATCCTGGCGCTCTCGCCCTTCAAGGTTAACGCGATGCTGGGCATCATGGTGGCATTGACGGTCGCGGTGGCGCTCGTTATCGACTTCCTGCTGCTGCCGGCGCTGCTGATCGCGATCGACCGGCGCAAGCGCGCGGCGCCCGCCCCCGCGGCGGCAACCGCGGACTGACCGCGGACCGAACGAAAGCCGGCGGCATTTTTCGCCGGTCCGACGACGACAACATGGAGGTAAGTCATGCCGATCCGGATTCTTTCAGGCAGTGTGGGCTTCGCGCTCGCCGCGATGCTGGCGCTCCCCTTAAGCGCCGAGCCCGTGTCGCTGCCCGACGACCCCGAGGCCAAGGGCCGCGCCATCGCCGAGGAAACGGACCGCCGCAACAAGGGCTTCGGCGACAGCCGCGCCTCGATGCACATGATCCTCGAAAATGCCTATGGCGAAACCAGTACGCGCGAGCTGCGCTCGATGACGCTGGAAAAGCCGAACCCGAACGAAGGTGACTGGACGCTGAACGTCTTCGACAAGCCCCGCGATGTCGACGGCACGGCGCTCTTGACTCATGCGCGCATTCTCGACCCGGACGACCAGTGGATGTATCTGCCGGCGGTGAAGCGCGTGAAGCGCATTTCCTCGGTCAACAAGTCGGGCCCCTTCATGGGCAGCGAATTCGCCTTCGAGGATTTCTCCTCCACCGAAATCGACAAATACGGCTACAAATGGCTGCGCGACGAAGCCTGCCCGGAGCCGGTGGCCGACCGCACCTGCCATGTGACCGAACGCACGCCGCTGTATGAACATTCGGGCTATACGCGCCAGATCGCCTGGACCGACACGACCGACTATCAGCCGCGCAAGATCGAATATTACGACCGCAAGGACGAGCTGCTGAAAACGCTGTCGATGACCGACTACAATCTCCATCAGGGAAAGTTCTGGCGGGCGCACGACCTCTACATGCAGAACGTCGTCACCGGCAAATCGACGCGCCTGACCTGGGAAAGCTTCGAGTTCGGCACCGGGCTGACGCAGAACGATTTCAGCACCAACGCGCTGCAACGCGCGCGCTGACGCGGCAGAGATTTCCGGGGGGTTCGATATGCGTTCGACACACATGCTGGCCGGCGCCGCCGCTTTTGCGGCGCTGGCGACCGCGGCGGCGGCCGATCCGCTCGATATAAGGGTCCGCGGCTATGTGGAACCGGAGCTGCAGGCCTTCATCGAAAGCGGCAACGTCTCGGGACAGCGGCGCTGGAACGCCTCCGTCGCGACGGAAGTCAGCTTCGAGAGTTTCTGGGACAATTCGAACCAGTGGATCGTCGTCAAACCCTTCGCGCGGCTCGACCTGCGCGACGGCAACCGCAGCCATGCCGACATGCGCGAGGCGAAATATGCCCGCGCCATCGACAATTGGGAATTCCGCATCGGCATCGACAAGGTGTTCTGGGGCGTGACGGAGGCGGTGCATCTCGTCGATATCATCAACCAGTCCGATTTCGTGGAGAGCATCGACGGCGAGGAAAAGCTCGGCCAGCCGATGGTGATGGTTTCGACCGTGCAGGAATTCGGTACCTTGACCGGCTATCTGTTGCCGTTCTTTCGCGAACGCACCTTTCCGGGCCGGAAGGGCCGTCCCGCCTTCGACATACCCGTCGACGACAAGCAGACGCTGTATGAGAGCGGCGCCGAGGAGCGCCATGTCGACTTCGCGCTGCGCTACGCCAACACGTTCGACATCTGGGATGTCGGCGTGGGCTACTTCCAGGGCACCAACCGCAACCCGCTGCTGCTGCCGGGCCTCGATGGGGGCGGCAATCCGGTGCTGGTGCCCTTCTACGCACAGGCCAGGCGCGTTTCGACCGATGTGCAGGCGACGTCGGGCGCCTGGCTCTACAAATTCGAGGGCTTCTGGCAGGAGCAGTTGAACGCGCAGCACCTGCAGGCGACCGGCGGCATCGAATATACGTTCTACGGGATTTTCGACACGCCCTCCGATGTCGGCCTCGTCGCCGAATATGTCTGGGACGATCGCGGCGCCAATCCGCAGAACCCTTTCGCCAACGACGCCTTTCTGGCGCTGCGCTGGACGCCCAACGACGCGGCCTCGACAGCGGTGCTGGCGGGAACGACGGTCGATCTCGACACGCAGGCGCTCGGCTTTTCCATCGAGGCGGAACGCCGCTTCGGCGACGACTTTTTCGTGTCGCTCGAAGGCCGCTTCTTCGCCAACGTGCCGCGCACCGACCCGCTCTTCTCCTATAGCGACGACAGCTTCCTGCAACTGCGCATCGCCCGCTATTTCTGAGCGGCGTAAGCGGGCGGCCGCGCAAACCGATCCGTCACGTTCAGAACCGGCCGGAGATCCGGATATAGAAGTCGCGATCCTCGCGCGGCCGCAGCACGCCGGCCGGAATGTCGATCTCCTCGCGCAGCCGATAGCGCGCTTCCATCGACCATTGCGGCGTGAAACGCCACTGGTAGCGTATCTCCGACAAGGCGTCATTACCGCGAAAATCGCCCGAGAGCAGCCAGCCGGCATCGATGCGCGCATGGACAAGGCCGAGATTGTGGCCCGGCGCGATGTCGTAAAGGCTGAGCGCCGCCTGCCAGGCCAGCCCGCCGGCATCGCCCGTATTGCCCGAACCGGTGACGGTGGCGCGCGGCGTGTTGGGCGCATAGCCGATCTCGAAGCCGGGCACCAGCCGCAACCCCGCCTCGGTGAGGCGCCAGCTCGCGGCCATGCGGCCGACCAGCGTGATGTAGTCCTCACGCCGCGAAAACGCCGTGCCGTCCGACGCCAGCGCCGCCGGCATCCAGGTGACGCCGATCATGCGCTGCACGACGGGTCCGAGTGGTTCGGTCGCCTCAAGTCCGGCAAAGATCGTGACGCGGCTGGCATCTTCGGAAAAATCGAGCGGCGTGCGCACCGCCGAGCCCGGCCCCTCGCGATGATTGTGTTCGAGCACCAGATGAGCACGCCAGCCGGGCAGCTGGTGGCGGTAATGCAGCCCGTCGGTCCAGGTGATGTCGATATTGGGGCTGTCGTTGCGGTCGAGCCCCTTGGAGGCGACGCCCTGAAGCGCGAACTGCGTCTGGAAGCGGCCAAGCCGCAGCGACCAGGGCCGCGCCTTGTCGGCATAGTCGAGATAGAATTCGTCGAGCGTGCTCTCACCCAGTTCCATGCCGGTCGAGGTCGTGGCATAGCCATGCAACTGGAATCCGTGCCCGGTCTGGTGCTGCCCGTAGCGACCGGCGAAACGCGTACGGAAATGCAGATGGTCGCCGAGATCGCGCTCGGCAGCCAGACGCAACCGCCCGCGCAGCGCGCGGCTGTCGCTCTGCGTACCGTTGCGGGCCTTGCGTTCACTGTCGAAATAGCCGGCGCGGATGTCGCCGCTGAAACGCCAGCCCGTCTCTTCGGCCTGCGCCGCTGACGCGGCCAGCGCGGTCGCAAGCGCAACGACGACGGCACGGGCCTGCCGGTGCCGGCCGGGGTGTGGCAAAACCCTGTCGATCGAGCGTCCGGTCATCCGCCTTCCGATCCCGACCAACGGCTCATGGCGTGGGCGTGCCGCCGATCCGCCGCAGCATTTCCCAAACTGGCACCGCCGCCGCACCGCCGACAAGGCCGCTGACATAGGACGGGATGTCGGCATTGAACAGCCAGTTCCACAAAAGACCGGCAAGAATGCTCGCCAGCAGCATCGCGCCGAGCGTGATCAGCCATCTAGTCCAGAGCGCCATGATATCCTCCCCGGCTTGTCCGGCGGGACCAGTATGGACCAGCAGACCCACCGGACAAGAGCCGGGACGGCGACCGTTTGCCGCCCCGGCGGCGCGGGCTTTCGGTATAGAATGATTTAAAACCGCAATCGTGAGGGAAACAGGATGTTCGGAGCGCAGATCAGGCTTTTCCGCCTTGCGGGATTCAATGTGAATCTCGATGTGAGCTGGATATTCATCGCCTTGCTGATCTCGTGGACGCTGGCGACCGGCTATTTCCCCACCTTCTATCCGGACCTCGATGCCGCGACCTACTGGTCGATGGGCATTGTCGGCGCGATGGGGCTTTTTCTCTCGATCGTCCTGCACGAGCTGTCGCATTCCATCGTCGCCCGGCGCTTCGACATTCCGATCTCGGGCATCACGCTCTTCATTTTCGGCGGCGTCGCGCAACTCGAAAAGGAACCGCCGACGCCGCGCGCCGAATTCATGATGGCGATCGCCGGACCGATTGCGAGCTATGTGCTGGCCGGCGGCTTTTATCTCATCGGTGCGGCGGCGCTCGCCGCCGGTCTGCCTGAAACCGTTTCCGGTGTCGCGCGCTATCTGGCCCTGATCAACCTGATCCTCGCGACCTTCAACATGGTGCCGGCCTTTCCGCTCGACGGCGGCCGCGTCTATCGCGCCTGGCTCTGGGGCCGCACCGGCGACATGAACGAGGCGACGCGGCGCGCCTCGCGCGTCGGCCAGGCCTTCGGCCTCGGCCTGATCGCGCTTGGCGTTTTCAGCCTCTTTTCGGGCAACCTGATCGCCGGCATCTGGTGGGGACTGATCGGTCTTTTTCTTAACACCGCCTCGCGCGCCTCCTATACGCAGTTGCAGACCCATCAACTGCTGAAGGCCGAGCCCGTGTCGCGCTTCATGACGGCAAACCCGCTGACCGTTCCGGCCGGCATCACGCTGCGAAAACTCGTCGACGATCACATCTACGGCTCATTCCACGAGACATTCCCCGTGATGGAGGGCGACAGGCTGGTCGGTTCGATCGGCGTCGCCGACTTGCGCGACATCGCGCGCGACAATTGGGAGCGCCTGCAGGTGCGCGAGGTCATGCACCCGGTCTCATCCCTCAACAGCATCCACACAACCGAAAGCGGCGAGGCGGCACTCAAGCTGATGCGCGAAAGCGGAAATGCGCGGCTGCTGGTCCTGCGGGACGGTAAACTCGCCGGCATCGTCGCCCTGCGCGACATCATGCGGCTGATCCGGCTGAAGGAAGAGCTGGGTCCGCGCGCTGGCGGGATCGCGGGCAAAGGCCTATAAGTAATCCGGATCGAGAGGGGCCGGCCACGGCCCCGGCAACGAGGAAATGCCTTGGGTACGAGCGAGATTTTTCACGCCACTTTCGACGAACACCTGAAAGTCGCGCATGAAACGGCAAAGCTGCTGGAGAAGGATTTTTCCAGCCTCGCCGCCGCATGCGCCGAAGCCGTGGCGGGCGGCGGCAAGCTGATTTTCTTCGGCAATGGCGGCAGCGCCGCCGATGCCCAGCACATCGCCGCCGAACTTTCGGTGCGTTTCGTCAAGGACCGCCCGGCAATCGCCGCTTTGGCCCTAACCACCGACACCTCGGTGCTGACGGCGGCCGCCAACGACATGGGCTACGCGCATGTGTTCGAGCGGCAGGTGGAAGCGCTCGGGCGGCGCGGCGACCTTGCCATCGGCATTTCAACATCCGGCAAAAGCCCCAACGTGGTGCTGGCGCTGGCGGCCGCGCGAAAACAGGGCCTCGTCACCGCCGCCCTCACCGGCGCCGAACCGAACGCGATGAAGGATGTCGCCGATCACCTGATCTGTGTGCCGTCGAAAACGACCGCACGCATTCAGGAAATGCACATCGTCATCGGTCACATGCTCTGCGCCGGCATCGAGAAGCATCTCGGCTACGTCTGAGCGGCTTTCGGCCCGAGCTTCGCGATCGTGCCCGTCGTGCTGAAACCCGGAACGATGTCGACAATCTCGACGCGACCGCCATGGGCCTGCACGAAATCCGCACCGACAATGTCGGCAACCTTGTAGTCGCCGCCCTTGACCAGCAGATCGGGCTTCAGCGCCTCGATCAGCGCTTGCGGCGTGTCTTCCTCGAAAATCGTCACGAGATCGACGGTGCCGAGCGCGGCGAGCACGGTGGCGCGCGCGATGTCGGGTTGCACGGGACGGCCCTCGCCCTTGAGGCGGCGCACCGACGCATCCCCGTTGAGACCGACGACCAGCCGGTCGCAAAGCGCGCGTGCGCGCGCAAGAAGCGCGACATGGCCCGGATGCAACAGATCGAAACACCCGTTGGTGAACCCGACCTTGAGCCCGCGCGCCCGCCAGATATCGACGATTTCGGCGGCGCGTTCGCGCCCCGCCAGTTTCGCCTCGATTGCCGACAATTCATGTTCGCGCAACGCCGATGCGAGTTCGTCGCGATGCACGACGGCGGTACCGACCTTGCCGACGACGATGCCGGCCGCCGAGTTCGCCAGCCGTGCGGCATCGGCAAGCGATGCCCCCGCGCCGAGCGCACAGGCAAGCGTCGCAACAACCGTGTCGCCGGCGCCCGATACGTCGAACACCTCGCGCGCCTCGGCCGCGAGGTGATGCACGTCGTCTTTCGTGATGACGCTCATCCCGTCCTGCGCCCGCGTGACGACAACGGCGCCGAGCCCGTGCGCCGCGACAAGACCGCGCGCGGCGGCAACGATTTCGCTGTCGTTCGAGGCAGGCGTTCCGCTTGCCTCGGCCAGTTCCTTGCGGTTGGGCGTGACGACGGAAGCCCCGGCATAACGCGCATAGTCGAGGCCCTTGGGATCCACAATGACGGGAATTTTCGCATCCCGCGCCGCCGCGATGGCGGCAGCGGTCACGGCCGGCGTTAGCACGCCCTTGCCGTAGTCGGACAGCACCAGCACGTCGCACGACTTGAGCGCCGCCCCGAGCGACGCAACGAGCGCCGCGCCCTCGGCCGCGTCGAGCACCGCCGTCGTTTCGCTATCGGCGCGCAGCACCTGCTGGCTCATCGCGACGAAACGCGTCTTGACCGTGGTGATGCGGTTTGCCGCGCGCGCCAGCCGCGCCTCGATGCCCGGATGTTCGTCGAAGGCGCGGGCGAGCGCCGCGCCCGCCTCGTCGTCGCCAACGACCGATAGAAAGACGACCCCGGCGCCGAGCGCCGCCAGATTGCGCGCCACATTGCCCGCGCCGCCCGGCATGGCGCGCTCGGCCTCGACGCTGAGAACCGGGATCGGCGCCTCCGGCGAGATGCGCTCGACCCGGCCATAGACGAAGCGGTCGAGCATCGCGTCGCCCACAACCAGCACGCGCACGCCGGCAAGCCGGGCGGCCAGCGTCTGGAGAGTCTCGGTATTTTCGGTCTGCGGGCCAGTCATCGCGAAGCCTTCGGAAATTTCCCTTTCGGGATAGTGGCGAAATGGCGCTCAAGATAGCGTAAAAAGCCTCAGAGTTTTCGCTTCCCCGCCCCGGCCCGTTCCCGACCGCCCAAGGCTCCCCATGCTGACCGACCAAGGCATCTGGCTCTCGACCGAAACGCCGCCGCGCCGCGAAGGCCGGCCGGGACTGTTCCTCGACCGCGACGGAGTTTTGATCAGGGAGGTTAACTATCTGAAAAGCAAGGAAGATGTGGCTCTTGAGGCCGGCGCCGCCGGGATTATCCGCTGGGCGCGAGCGCGGGATTTCGGCGTTGCCGCGATCACCAATCAGTCGGGCATCGCGCGGGGCATTGTGAGCTGGGCCGATTTCGAGGCAGTGGAGGCCGAAATCGCCCGCCAGCTTGCAGCGGCCGGCGTGGCGCTCGACCTCGTCGTCGCCTGCCCCTTCCATCCCGATTTCACGCCCGGCTACGGCGCCGCCGAGGATGTCTGGCGCAAGCCCGGCCCTCGCATGATCGAGGAAGCGGCGCTGCGGATGGACCTCGATCTCGCCGCAAGCTGGCTCATCGGCGACAAGGCAAGCGACATCGAAGCGGCAAAACGCGCAGGGCTCAAGGGCGCGGTGACCGTCGCAACCGGCTACGGCGCGCAAGAGCGTGAGGCGGCGATGGCGCTCCGCGACAACACCTTCGAAGTCATCGCCGCCGACCGTCTGACGGACGCGCAGGCAGTGCTCAATGAGGCGTTTTAGCCCGCTTTCTGCGTTTTTCGTGCGACATAGGCGCGCCAACCGCCAAGCGCGGTGATGTCTTCGGCGCCATCGAGGCCGCTTTCCTCGCAGAGAAATCCCTTCACCTTGCGCCCGCCGGAAAGTTCGAGCGTGCCGATGCACAAGGGCTGCGGCACACCGGCGATGAAGGAACCGAAGGCGGCGCGCGGCAGCCGCCAGACTTCGAGTTCGATCGCCGCGCCATCTCGCGGAACGCGCACCATGCCGGGCCGGAAGGGCGGCCCGCCCGCCAGCGCATGAAAGCGGTAGCAGGGCGCGGTCTTTGTGCGCTCGACGAACATCGCGCCGCGCGACGTGAGTTCGTGATTGAGCGGCAGGCCGGACATATGCGCGCCGACAACCGCGAGCTCGATGAAACCTTCATCCTCCGGTTGCGTCAATAATGGTGCGCCGGGTACGAGCCCTTGTGCGGCGGCAAAGCGCGACGCGAGCGCAACGAGCCGCGCTTCCGAAAACGCCGGGGCGCAAAGCGTGATGCCGAAGGGAAGTCCCTTGCCGCCAATGCCCGCCGGCACGGCGATGCCGGCCATGTCGAGCAGGTTCATGAAATTGGTATAGGTGCCGAGGCGGCTGTTGAGCTTGACGGGTTCCGCCACCACCTGATCGACGCGGTAGATCGTCGGCGCGGTCGGCACGGCCAGCATGTCGACATCGGCGAAAAGCGCGGCGACGCGGCGCTTCAGCGCTTCGAGCCGGTAAAGCGCCTCGAAAGTCTCGACCGCTGTCTTCTTCTTTCCGCCGAGCACGATTTCCCGCACGACCAGATCGGCGTCCGACGGATGCGCTTCGATGAAACCGCCGACCGCCGCCATGCGTTCGGCGACCCAGGGGCCCTCGTAAAGCAGCGCCGCGGTTTCGGCGAACAACGCGAAGTCGATGCGCCGCGTCTGCCCGCCCATCGCTTCGAGACGCGCGACCGCCGCAGCGAAAAGCCGCGCCGCCTCGTCGTCGCCGAAAAATGTCAGGTCGGCGGCGCGCGGCACGGCAAAGGTGAAGCCGGCGCCGGGCGCGGCCGGCGTTTCGGGCATCCGCGCCCGCGCGTAAGGGTCGGCGGCATCGAAAGCCGCCGCGACGTCGAAGACTTCCGCCGCATCTTCGGCTGTCAACGCGAAGATCGACACGCAATCGAGCGAGCGGCAGGCCGGCACGACGCCGCGCGTCGAAAGAAGACCGCGCGACGGCTTCAACCCGACAATGTTGTTGAAGGCGGCCGGCACACGGCCCGAACCCGCCGTGTCGGTGCCGAGCGCGAAGGAAACGAGCCCCGCCGCCACCGCCACCGCCGAGCCGGAAGACGAGCCGCCCGAAATGTATTCGGAATTGAATACCGAACGCGGGGCACCATGCGGCGAGCGCGTGCCGACGAGACCGGTCGCGAACTGGTCGAGATTGGTCTTGCCGACGGGGATCGCACCCGCCGCGACGAGCCGCGCGACGACCGGCGCGCTTTCCTTCGGCATATGGGCATAGGCCGGGCAGCCGGCACTGGTCGGCAGGCCCGCAACGTCGATATTGTCTTTCACTGCGAAAGGCAGACCGAAAAGCGGCAGACGCGCGCGTTCCTCGCGCGGCAAGGCGTCGAGCGCGCGCGCGCGGGCGAGAACATCCTCGTCCGGAAACCGTGCGATCCAGACGGCGGGATCGCCATGCGCTGCAATGCGCCGCAGCGCCTCGGCAGCGATGTCCTCGGCGCGAACACCGCGCGCGCGCGCCTCGCGCAACGCAGTAAACGAAAACGGCAGGACATTCACGATGCAACCTCCAGCTTGGGAAGCGACGCTTCCCCGATCGGCACCAGCGTGACGAGCGCCTGACCCGCCTGAACCATGCGGCCGGGCACGCAATGCACTTCGTGGACACGCGCGGCGACGGGCGCCCTGACCTCGATTTCCATTTTCATCGATTCCAGAACGACCAGCGCATGACCTTCGGCGACCTCGTCGCCCGGCGCGACGCCGACCGACCAGACATTGCCGGGGACGCCCGCCTCGACCAGCCGCCCGCCCGGCGGCAGCGCCGCCACCTCCTCCACCGGCGGCGCCTCGGGCTCCATCGCCGCCATCGCGATGCCTTGCGCTTCCCAGCGCTGCCGCTCTTCCTCGAAGGCGCGGCGTTGCCTCGCACGGAAAAGCGCGATGCCATCGGCATTGGCATCGAGAAAGGAGAGATGGTCGCTCAGGCGAAACGTGTCGTCCTCGATGCGCAGCCGATAGTCGCCATGCGGAAAAGCCTCGCGCGCTTCCGCCAGCTCCGCCGCCGAAACGGGAAAGAAACGCAGCCGGTCGAAAAAGCGCAACAGCCACGGCTTCTTGAAATCGGCTGTTTGCCGCCAGCCGTTCCACATCTGCACCGTTCGGCCGACAAGCTGGTAACCGCCCGGGCCTTCCATGCCGTAGACGCAAAGATAGGCGCCGCCGATGCCGACCGCGTTTTCCGGCGTCCATGTGCGGGCCGGATTGTATTTGGTGGTGACAAGCCTGTGCCGCGGATCGAGCGGCGTGGCGACCGGCGCGCCGAGATAGACGTCGCCAAGACCGAACACCATGTAGTCGGCGTCGAAGACGATGCGCCTGACATCGTCGATATGATCGAGACCGTTGATACGGCGAATGAACTCGATATTGGACGGCGCCCAGGGCGCATCGGGCCGGACAAGCGTCTGGTATTTGCGCACCGCTTCGCGCGCCGCCTCGTCGTCCCACGACAGCGGCAGATAGACGATGCGGCTTTGTACCTCGATGTCGGCGCTGGCCGGCAGCGCGCGCTCCGTTTCCTCCAGCGCCGCTATGAGCTTGCGCAGCGGCAGACGGTCCGGATCGAAATGGATTTGCAGCGAGCGGATGCCCGGCGTCATTTCGACGATGCCGGGAAGCGCGCGCGCCTCGAGCGCCGTCATCGCCGCATGGGCGCGGAAACGCAGGGCGAAATCGAGCACCGGATCGCCATACTCGACCAGCAGATAATCGTCGCCGGCGCGGCGATAAACAACTTCCGTTTCGAGATCGGAAATCCGCCCCAGCACGGCATCTTCGGCCGGCGCGGCGACGACGGCGGGCGCGGCAGGCCGCGACAGCGTTTCGATCCATGCCTCCTGCGCGCGGCGCAGCGCCTCGGCTTCGTCCTCGCCGATGCGGCGGAAGCGCAACCTGTCGCCCGGCTTCAACTGACCGATTTTCCAGAGCTCGGCCTGGGCCAGCGTCGCCGGGCAGACGAAGCCGCCAAGGCTCGGCCCGTCGGGCCCGAGGATGATCGGCATGTCGCCGGTGAAGTCGATCGTCCCGACCGCATAGGCATTGTCGTGGATGTTGGAGGGATGAAGCCCCGCCTCGCCGCCATCGGCCCGCGCCCATTGCGGCTTCGGCCCGACAAGGCGCACGCCGCTGCGCGCCGAATTGTAGTGAACCTCGTAAGTCGCAGAAAAAAGCGTATCGATGTCGTCATCGGCGAAGAAGTCCGGCGCGCCATGCGGCCCGTAAAGCGCCGCGATCTCCCATTCGCGCGAGAGAGCCGGGCGCACGGATGCGGCGAGCGGTTCGGGATGCGGAGCGTCGATGGCGCCTTCGCGGTTGAGCCGCAGCACATCGCCCGTCTTCAGGGCGCCGGGCGCATGACCGCCGAAGCGCCCCAGCGTGAAGGCGGCGCGCGAGCCGAGATAGAGCGGCGCATCGAAACCGTGGCGCACGGCGAGATAGGCGCGCTGACCGGCGTCCGAAACCGCGCCGAGCGTCAGCACCTGCCCGGCCGCAACCGCAACCGCCCGCCAGAACGGCACCGGCACATCGTCAAGCGTCGCCGGCATCTCCGCGCCGCCAAGCGCAATGACGGTGTCGCTGCGGAAGCGCAGCGTCGGCCCGTTCAAGGTCATTTCGAGCGTCGCCGCATCGCCCGGATTGCCGACAAGGCGGTTGGCGAGGCGATGCGACAACGGGTCCATCGGCCCCGAGGGCGGCACGCCGACATTCCAGTAGCCGACACGGCCCGGCCAGTCCTGCAGGCTCGATTGCGCGCCGGGCGCGATGACATCGACAGCAAGGCTTTCGGGCGTAAAGCCCGCCAGCGTCGAGGTCAGCATCCGGCCTTCGAGAAATTCCGGCGCGCGGGCAAGCGCCCGCAAATATGCGAGATTGGTCTCGACGCCGTGAACCGACGACGCATCGAGCGCGGCGGCAAGTTTCGCGGCCGCCTCGTCGCGCGTCTCGCCATGGACGATGATCTTGGCCAGCATCGGATCGTAAAAGGGCGTTACCTCGGTGCCGGTCGCGATCCAGCCGTCGATGCGCGCATCCGCCGGAAACGAAACCTCGGTCAGCAGCCCCGACGAGGGTTGGAAATTGCGCCCCGGATCCTCGGCATAAAGCCGCGCCTCCATGGCATGGCCGCGCGGGCGCCGCGCATATTGCGCGAGATCGCCAAGCTCGCCCGCAGCCTGCCGGACCATCATCTCGACGAGATCGAGGCCGGTTACTTCCTCCGTTACCGGATGCTCGACCTGCAGGCGCGTATTGACTTCAAGGAAATAGAATTTCTTCTCCGCCTCGTCATAGATGAACTCGACGGTGCCGGCCGACGCATAGTTGACGCTTTCGCCGAGCCGGATCGCCGCCGCGTGAAGTTCGGCACGCGCATCGTCGGGCAGGTTGGGCGCCGGCGTCTCCTCGATCACTTTCTGGTTGCGGCGCTGCGCCGAGCAGTCGCGCTCGCCAAGCGCGATGACGCCGCCCTTGCCGTCGCCGAAAATCTGCACCTCGATATGACGCGCGGCCGCGACATATTTTTCGAGAAAGAGCCCGCTATCGCGAAAATTGGCAAGCGCCAGCCGCCGGACCGTTTCGTAAAGACGCGGCAGCTCGTCGGCCGAGCGGCAAAGCTGCAATCCGATGCCGCCGCCGCCCGCCGTGCTCTTCAGCATCACCGGATAGAAAATCGCCTCGGCGCGCATCAGCGCATCCTCGAGATCGACGATCAGCGGCGAACCGGGCAACAGCGGTACGCCGCTCTTTTCGGCAAGGTCGCGCGCCGTGTGCTTCAGCGCGAAGGCGCGCATATGTTCCGGTCCGGGCCCGATAAAGGCGACACCCTCGCGCCGCAGCGCTTCGGCAAAGCCGGGATTCTCGCTCAGAAATCCGTAACCCGGATGCACGGCGTCTGCGCCCGTCGCCCGCACCGCCTCGATGATCGCATCGGCATCGAGATAGCTTTCGGCGACGGCGGCCGGACCGATGCGCACCGCCTCGTCGGCGGCGCGGACATGCGGCGCGAAACGGTCGGCATCCGACCAGACGGCGACCGACGCCACGCCCATCTGCTTCAAGGTGCGGATGATGCGCAGCGCGATCTCGCCGCGATTGGCAATCAGGACTTTCGCAAACATGGCCTCAAGCGTCCCAGATCAGGGTGCGAACCGGCGTCGGGTTGAAGCCGTTGCAGGGATTGTTGACCTGCGGACAATTGGAGATGACGCAGATGAGGTCCATCTCCGCCCGGATTTCCACATAGTCGCCCGGCTTCGACATGCCATCGACGATCGCAAGCGTGCCGTCCGCCTCGACCGGCACATTCATGAAGAAGTTGATGTTCGACACGATGTCGCGCTTTCCGAGCCCGTGGCGCGACAGCTCCATGATGAAATTGTCGCGGCAGCTATGCATGTATTTCGTCTCGTGGCCGAAGCGCACCGTGTTGGCTTCGGCCGAACAGGCGCCCGCCGACGTGTCGTGGCCGCCGGCCGTGTCGGCAACGACGACCGCCATGACACGACCTTCATTCGACATCAGCTTCGTGCCCGCCGTCACGTAAGGCGAGCCTTGCGCGCGCACCGTGTCCTGCGCGCTGTAGCGCTCGGCCGGATCGACGGCGTTGTAGAACAGCGTGTCGACGGCCTGCTGGCCCTCAAGATCGACAATGCGCAGCACCTGACCTGTCGCGATCCGCTGCGACCAGGGACGAAGCGCCGGCACGGTGAAATCGTAGAACGCATGTTCTTCGTGGCGATTGGAAATGCTCATCACGCAACCCTCCCCTGCTGGCCGAGATAGCGCGCATTGTTTTCGAAGCCGCGCTTCGCCTCCTCGGTGGCCGTCCGGCAGAAATCGTCGGCAGCCGGAGGTGGCGACGCCCAGACGATGAGGTCGACATCTCGCGGCGCATAAGCGCCGGGCGACAGCGGATGCGGGCAGTTGGAGACGAAGACCAGAAGGTCGAGCTCGGCGCGCAGATCGGCATAGGCACCGGCGGGGGCGCCGCCGCCCTCCCATCGCAGCCTGCCTTCGCCGTCCACGCCGACCGGCGCAAACAATGTCAGGCAGGGCGGGATGTCGCGGCTGGTCAGCCCGTGCTTTGCCGCCAGCAGGATGAAATTGTCGCGCGTGTTGCGCAGCGCGCCCGCGCCGTATTTTTCGGCATTGGTCGCCGCCGTCGATCCGCCGGCCAGCGCGTCGTTGCGGCCATGGGTGTCGTCGGTGATCGAGGCGAGCACGCGTCCCATATCGGACAGCAGCACGCGCCCGCGGCCAAGCCGCGCATTCCACTGCACCTTCATCGTATCGCCGGCGTTGAAGCGCTCCGTCGGGTCGGCCGCGTTGTAAAGCAGCACCGAGACGCCCGGCGTCGCACCCCGATTGACGATGCGCAGCGTGTCGCCGCGCGCGACATTGCCCGACCAGCCCCAGCCGCCGGGCACCGTCTCCGTCAATCGCACCAGATCGCCGGCTATCGTCGCCGGATTGCCCGTCGCCTCGCTGAAATCGCGGCTCTTCGTCTTCGCGCCGCTGAAGAGCCGGTCGTAGCGCTCTTTCTGCGCGGCATAGGGGCCTGAATATTTTTCGCTGCGGGATGCTTCCGCCATCGCGCGTCTCCTCTTGCGCGCCGGAGCCTCGCTCCGGGCCGAAGCCTGGCCGTCCAGGCGGATCGTCGAAGCCGGGCGGGTCGTCCCGCCCGGAAAATCACTGCGCCGCCAGCGCGGGCGCCGGCACGGAGTTCGTCGGCGGCACCGTCTTGCCGTCGACCTTGATGTCGAAGGTCACGGTGGCGCCATAAGCCTTGAGCTCCTCAGGGCGCGTGCGGCGGCGGTCGAAAGCGATAACGCGCGTCGCAAGCTTGAAAGCCTCCGAAAGATCATGCGTCACCATGAAGACGGTCATGCCCTCTTCGCGCCACAGGCTGAGCAGGATTTCATGCACTTCGGCGCGGATGCCCGGATCGAGCGCCCCGAAGGGTTCGTCGAGCAGCAGGATTTTCGGCTTCTTGACCAGCGCCTGCGCAATGGCGAGCCGCTGTTGCATGCCGCCGGAAAGCTCGGACGGGTATTTGCGCACCGCCTGTTCGAGGCCGACGCATTTCAGCATGTCGAGCGCACAGTTTCGCGCCTCGCGCCGCGCCCGCCCGAAGAGCCGCGCCGCAAAGGGACTGCCGGCAAATTCGAGCCCGAGCATCACGTTTTGCAGCGCCGTCAGATGCGGAAACACCGAATATTTCTGAAAGACGACGCCGCGGTCCGGCGACGGCTCGGCTTCGAGCGGGACGCCGTCGACAAGAATGCGGCCCTTGGTCGGCGCCTCGTCGCCCAGCATCATGCGCAGAAAGGTCGACTTGCCGCAGCCCGAAGGACCCACCAGCGCAACGAAGGAGCGCGGCGCGACATCGAAGGAAATGTTTTCCAGCACCGTCTGGTCGCCATAGACCTTCCACAATTTCTCGACGGTCACCTGCGTCAATTGCCGTTCCCCCGATACATCCAGCGGAACGCCGCGCGCTGGACGAGACGCAACGCCAGGTCGAGCGCGAAGGCGAGCAGCGTGATCCAGGCGACATAAGGCAGGATCACATCCATCGCGAGATAGCGCCGCATCAGGAAAATGCGATAGCCGAGGCCGGCATTGGAGGCGATGGCCTCCGCCGCGATCAGAAAGAGCCACGCCGCGCCGAGCGACAGGCGCACCGCGTCGATCAGGCGCGGCAACATTTGCGGTACGACGACGCGCAGGATGATCTGCCAGGTCGAGGCGCCCAGCGTCTGCGCCTTGATGATTTCCTCATGCGGAATCTCGGATGTCCTGAGCGCCAGATCGCGAATGATGAAAGGCGTAATGCCGACAACGATCAGCAGCACCTTGGCCGGCTCGCCGAGCCCGAACATGATGAAGAGGATCGGCAATACCGACAAAGGCGGGATCATCGACAACACATTGGTGAAGGAATTGAAGGTCGCGCGGAAATAGGGGATCAGCCCTTGCAGGATGCCGAAGACGCCGCCGATCGCGGTGGCAATGACGACGCCCATGCCGAGCCGTGTCAGGCTCGCCAGCGTGTCGTTGAGCATCAGGTAGTTGCCGGTCCGGCTGTCCGGCAGAAACGCCATGCGCTCGACCGCCGCCGATATGGACGCCCAGCCGGGAAGCAGCTTGTCGTTGGGATTGACGGCAAGCCGCGCCTCGGAGGCGGCCATATAGGCGAGAAGCACGAGGAGGAACGGCAGGAGCATCAGCGCGAGCCGCGCCACGCCATCGGGCTTCCGGTTGATCAGTCTGCGCATGGCGGGTTCCGGGCCGGCGGTCAGAGCATGCCGGCTTCGAGCATCTGTGCGTATTCGGTCGTGAAGCGGAGCAACACATTGTCCGCATCGCCGACAACCGAACCGTCCGGCATCTCGATGCCGATATAGCCGGGCGACGTCGCCTCATCGCCGAGAAGCCCGTGCTCGAACAGGAAGGCCGTGACCTTCTCGGTTGCCGCCGCGAGCTCTGCCTCGCCGAAACCGATATAGTCGGCCGGCGTGTAGAACATCGCCGTCGCCGCGAGCTGCGCCTCATAGCCCGCAAGGTCGGTGCCGGACGCAACGCCCATAGCCTCGCGCGCCGCGGCGCCTTCGGGCGTGTCGGCCGACATGATGGCCATGGTCTCGTACCAGGCGCCGGTAAGCGCCTTGCCGAGCGCCGGGTTGGCCTTCAGCGTCGCCGTGTTGATGACCAGCGAATCCTGGATCTCGCCGGGAATGCTCGACGAGTCGAACACGTTGTTGGCATTGGGGCCGCCGAGAATTTCGGCCGCCATCGGATTCCAGGTGACGACCGCCGTGATGTCGCGCGTCTTGTAGGCGGCAATCATGTCGGCATCCGACGTATTGACCACCGTCACGTCCTTCTCGGTCATGCCGACGGTCTCGAGCGCACGGGCAAGCGTGTAGTGCGACACCGACAGCTCGACCAGGTTGACGTTCTGGCCCTTGATGTCGGCAAGTTCGGTCTTGTCCTTCAGGATGATGACGTCGTTGCCGTTGGAATAATCGCAGATCACCACAATGGTCGAGTCGACGCCGCCGGCCGACGGAATGGCCAGCGCATCCATGTTGGTCGACATCACGCCGTCGAAGGCGCCCGCCGTGTACTGGTTGATCGATTCGATGTAGTCGTTGAACTGCACCATCTCGATCTCGATGCCGTATTTGTCGGCCCATTTCTTGACGATGCCGTTATCAGCCGCATAGCCCCAGGGCATCCAGCCGACATAGATCGACCACGCCACCTTGAATTCCTTTTTCGCCTGCGCCTCGGCTTGCGAGAGCGGGGCGAACACCAGCGCCAGCACGGCAAGCGCTGCCGCCATGGCGCGTATCGAAGAGAGTTTGAATGAAGTCATAATCCAGTCCTCCGGAACGAGTGATCGCGTTTCAAAAGCGGAGGATCGGCGTCACGGCGGTCTTGCAATGCCAATCCTCGCATTACATCCGTCTCCCGGGCTTTTGTCCCGCCGTGTACCTGCCCGCTGTTCACCGGGCAGGTTGCGGCTCTCGGACCAGCACTTCGCGAAACGCCACGCACGAAGCCGGAACCCTAGCCGCTGCCGCTATCGGTATCGCAAGCGCCGTGCCAGACGCGAATGCACCGCGAATTGGCGCTTCAAGGGACTTGGCGGCGGCGGAGCGCCGGTGCAGGCTCAGAAATCATGCAGACCGCGATGCGGCCTGCCTCAAGTTTGAGCACGACGCGCCAAATGGCGGGAAGGGACGAGGATGCCGGTACTGGCGCGGGGAAATCTCGAAGTGGCGTTGATGCCCGAGGCGGGCGGCTGCATTGCCCGCTTCGCTGCCGCGCATGATGGCGGCGTTCAGCAGATGCTGCGGCCCCTGCCCGCCGGCATCGCCGCGCCGGGCCCACTCGACATGGCCTGCTATCCGCTGGTGCCCTTTTCGGGCCGCATCACCAACGGCCGCTTCGCCTTTGCCGGCCGCACGGTGCAATTGCCGCCCGACGACATCTGCCCGCCGCATGCGATCCACGGCCGCGGCTGGCAATCGTCATGGGAGGTGATCGACGCCGATAGCGGCGCGGCGCGGCTGCGCTACCGCCATGACGGCGGCGACCGGCGCTGGACATGGCCCTGGAGCTTCGACGCCGAACAGCATTTCGCGCTCGACGAGGCGGGCCTCACGGTGACGATGCGCCTGACCAACTGCGCCACCGAAGCGATGCCGGGAGGCCTCGGCCTCCACCCGTTTTTCGAAGGCCGCGCAACCGCCCGCCTCAAGGCGCACCTGCCGCGCGTCTGGGAAAGCGGGCCCGACGAAATCCCGACCGGCATCGCCGCGACACCCGAGAAATGGCGTTTCGACGAACCCCGCGCCATGCGCGATGTCGAGGTCGATCATTGTTTTTCGGGTAGCGATGGAAATTTCCGCATCGACTGGGAAGACCGGCCCTTCGCGCTGCGGATCGAGGCGGCGGGCGCGCCCCACGCCATCGTCTTCGCGCCGCCGGGCGAGGATTTTTTCTGCGCCGAGCCGGTGAGCCATGCGCCCGATGCCGTCAACCGGCCGGAGCCCGAAAGCGTCACCGGCCTCGTTGCGTTGGCGCCCGGCGAAACGATGCAACTGACCTGCCGCTTCGCCGTCGAGCCGCGCTGAGGATCAGCGCCAGGGCCCCCGCTCGCTACGCCCGTCGAAAACGCGCGGCGCCGGCTTGTGGAAGAACGGCACATCGGGACGCTTGAAAAAGCCGATCAGCAAACCGCCGGCGACAAACCCGCCGACATGCGCCCAGAAGGCGACGCCCGCTTCCTCGATATCGCTGCCGAGCCCGCTCAGCACCTGAATGACGAACCACAGCCCGAGCACGATCAGCGCCGGGATGTAGAAGGTGCGAAGCAGGATCAACGGAAACGGAATGAAGAGCACGCGCACCCGCGCACGGGGGTAAAGCAGCAGATAGGCGCCGAGCACGCCCGAAATCGCGCCGCTGGCGCCGACCAGCGGAATGGTCGAGCCCGGAACGAGGAACGCATGCGTCAGCGTCGCCGCAATGCCGCAGACAATGTAGAAGACGAGGAAGCGCACGCGCCCCATCGCCAGTTCGACATTGTCGCCGAAGATCCAGAGATAGAGCATGTTGCCGGCGAGATGCGCGAAGCCGCCATGCATGAACATCGAACTGATGATTGTGCCCCAGGCCGGCAGCGGCGCATCGGCGACCGTGACCGACCCGAACAACACCCCCGGTATCAGGCCGAATTGATAGAAGGCAAGCTCGTCCGCGCCCGGTGGCAGCGACGCCTGCCAGAAAAAGACCGCGACGCAGGCCGCGATCAGCGCCCAGGTCACAATGGGTGTACCCGGCTCGGCATTGTCGTCGGAAATGGGGAACATGGTTCTGTCCGGCTGGTGGCGATCGGTCGCCCGAGCCTACAGGGTTTCGCCGCGCCGCCTAGAGTCTTTCAGTGTTTCGTAGAAACACTGAAAGACTCTAGGTTGTTGCTTGGTCGCGCTTCTTTTCGGAAAACCGGATTCCACTTTTCCGAGAAGCGCTCTAGCGAACATGCGGGGCACGGACCGAAAAATCGGCGCTTTCGGCCGTGGCGAGATCCTGCTTTTGCCGCTCCGACCCCTCGCGCAGCGACCGCGCCGAGGCAACGGCCGCCTCGTCGGAGGCCTGGCGGAAGAAGGTGTAGGAAAGCGTGATCGTCCGCACGTTGCGCGTCTCGATATCGTCGAGCATCTCCGGGTCGACAAAGAAGACGATCGGCATTTCGGCGCTCTCGCCGGGCGCGAGCTTCTGCTCGACGAAGCAGAAACATTCGGTTTTGCTGAAGAAATAGCCGGTCGCCTCGGGCGTCACGTTGAAGGTCGCGCGGCCGACCAGCGTCTCGTCGCTCATGTTGGTCGCGTGGTAATATACCGTCGTCGGCAACCCGATCCGCGTCTGGACCTCGCGCTGGGCGGGCCGGAAGTCCCAAGGGAGCCCCGGCGAGACATTGGCGTCGAAGCGCACGGTGACGGGCGGCCCCGCCTCGTTGAGATCGGCGCTGAGCGGACGGGTGGTGTTGACGGTCCCGCCATAGCCCGTTGCCGCGCAGAACATTTCGTAAAGCGTCGGCGAATAGACGACCGCCGTCGTCATCACGGCAAGAATGGCCCCGGAAAGCGCCAGCGGCGGCAGGTTTTGTCCGAATATTTTCATGGGACACACCCTAATTCCGGCACCCTGCCCGGGCAAGAAATAGCGGCCGCGCGGATGACGCGGCAGATGGCCGCGCCGGGGAATGGACCTGCGGGCCCGGCATGGTAACAATGGGCGTGAAACCGGCCGCCAGAGCCGGAAGGGGGAGCGAAACGGGGGTGCAGGTGCCGGAATTTCGGGTTGCGTTGAAGGGGGGCGCCGCGGCGCTCGCATTGTCGATGGCGCTGGCGGCCGGCGCGGCTGCCCAAGATGAGCCGCCGGTACTGGACGATCTGATCGTCACGACCACCGGCTTCGGCACCCCGCGCGCGACCCATATCGGCAACATATCGAGGATCGGCGGCGACGAGGCCGATTTCGTTCTGCCGCTCCAGCCGGCCGAGGCGCTGAACCGCCTGCCCGGCCTCGGCATCCAGCAGGGCAGCGGCGCCGAACACCTGACGGCCATCCGCTCGCCGGTGCTGACGGCCGGCGCCGGCGCCGGCTCCTTCCTCTATCTCGAAGACGGCGTGCCGATGCGCGCGGCGGGCTTTGCCAATGTCAACGCGCTGATGGAGGCGATGGACGAGGTCTCGGGCGGCATCGAGGTGGTGCGCGGTCCGGGCAGCGCGCGCTACGGCTCCAACGCCGAACACGGGCTGATCAACTTCCTGAGCCGCCCGCCCGCGCCCGACGCCGACGCCGAACTGACCGCATGGGCCGGCCCCTATGACCGCTGGAAGACGATCGGCACCGCAAGCCGCACGCTGCGCGGCGACGGCCTGACGACGCACGGATTTCGCGGCAGCTTCTCGGCCTATAGCGATGGCGGCTTCCGCGACGCCTCCGGCCTCGACCAGCAGAAGGCGCGCCTGCGCTACGATTTCGCGACGCCCGGCACACGCGCCGTCGCCACGCTGACCGCCGTCAACGTCAATCAGGAGACCGCTGGCTTCGTCGTCGGCCCGAAGGCCTACAAGGACCCCGCGCTCTACCGCACCAACCCGAACCCGGAAGCCTATCGCGACGCCTGGGCGGTGCGCGCCGCGCTGCGCCTCGAACATGACATTGCCGACGGACGCATGCTGGTGCTGACGCCCTATGCGCGCAAGAACGACATGGATTTCCTGATGCACTTCCTGCCGCCGGGGAAACCGCGCGAGGAAAACGGCCATTGGAGCGGCGGCCTTCTCGCCAGCCTCGTCGCCGATCTCGATGGCGGACACCGCCTGATCCTCGGTTTCGACACCGAATACAGCGACGGCTACCTGAAGGAAATTCAGGACCTGCCGACCGTCGGCACCATGCCGCAGGGCACGCATTACGACTACACGGTGAAGGCGCTGGTGCTGGCGCCTTATATTCACAGCGAATGGAAACTTTCGCCCGCCACGCTGCTGAGCGCCGGCCTGCGCCTCGAATATACGCGCTACGACTACGCGAACCGGACCGCCAACGGCATCACCGGCCGCTTCCTGCGCATCCCCGACACGGTCGACGAATTCACCGACGCAACGCCGAAACTCGGCCTGTTGCACATCTTCAACGACAGCCTGACCGGTTACGTCAATGTCGCGCGCGGCAGCCGCGCACCGCAGACGACCGATCTCTACCGCCTGCAATCGCTGCAGGTGCCCGGCGAAGCGAAATCCGAAGTGCTCGACAGCATCGAAATCGGCGCGCGTGGGCAGGTCGGCGTCCTGCGCTACGAGACGAATGTCTATTACATGAAGAAGAAGAATTTCTACTTCCGCGACGCCAACGGCTTCAACGTCTCGAACGGCAAGACAAATCATTTCGGCGTCGAGGGCGAATTCTCCGCGCCGCTCGGTGCCGGCTTCGACATCGCCGGCGCCGCGACATGGGCGCGCCACACCTATGCCTTCGACAACATCATCGGCCCCGGCATCAACGCCACCGAAACCATCCGCGACGGCGACGATGTGGACACCGCGCCGCGCACCATCGCCGGCCTGCGCCTAGGTTACAATTTTCACGAAGGCGCGGCCCGCGCCGAGCTTGAATGGGTTCATATGGGGTCGTACTGGATGGACGCGGCCAATACGGTCAAATATGACGGCCATGACATATTCAACCTGCGTCTCGACTATCAGGCGACGGAAAATCTTGCGCTTTTCGGCAAGCTCACCAACATTCTGGACCGGCGCTACGCCGACCGTGCGGATTTCGGCTTCGGCACCGAACGCTATTTCCCCGGCGAGGACCGTGGCCTGATCCTTGGCGGCACGGTGCGCTTCTGATGCCGCCGGCCGCGAGATGAGGCGCGACCGGACAGGCCGCTTGCTCTAGTCTGGACGGCCATGCAGACCGGATTCTCAGATCTCTGGCCGATCCTTCTGGCCGTCATCCAGTTTGGCGGCGCGATCGGCGCCGCGATCCACGCCATGCTGATCAAGAGCGACGAGCGCGCGGCCGCCGGCTGGGTCGGCTTCATCGTGCTGGTGCCCTTTGTCGGCTGGATCGTTTACCTGCTTTTCGGCGTCAACCGCATCCAGCGCCGCGCCCGCGAACTGCGCGGCCAGAAGAACGAAACGCTGCTGCTGGCGCCCTTGCCGGCCCGCAGCGGCGGTCGCGTGACGGCCGACGAGGGGCCGCGGCTCAAGGCGCTGGAAAGCCTCGCCCGCTTCGGCCAGAAAGTGCTGCCCGAGAGTTTCGAGCCCGGCAATTCGCTGGGCGTGCTGCGAAATGGCGACGAAGCCTATCCCGCGATGATCGCCGCCATCGAAAGCGCCGAACGCTCGATCGCGCTGTCGACCTACATCTTCAACAACGATCCGGCCGGCCGCCGCTTCGTCGAAGCCCTCTCGGCGGCAAGCCGGCGCGGCGTCCGCGTCCGCCTGCTGATCGACGGCGTCGGCTCGTGGTATTCGCGCCCCTCTCTCGTGCCGCTGCTGGAAGAGCACGGCCTCGACTATGCCCGTTTCCTGCATTCGTTCATGCCGTGGCGCATGCCCTATCTCAACATGCGCAACCACCAGAAGATCATGGTCGTCGACGGCCGCCACGGTTTCACCGGCGGCATGAACATCGCCGAAGGCAACGTGCTCGCCGCCCGGCCGCGCAAGCCGATCCTCGACCATCATTTTCGCCTCGGGGGCCCGGTGGTCGCGCATCTGATGCACACTTTCGCCTATGAGTGGAATTTCACCACCGGCGAACTGCTGGACGGGCCGGACTGGTTTCCGCCGCTCGATGAAACCGGCGACATCGTGGCGCGCGGCCTGCCGGCCGGTCCCGACATGGGCCTCAATCCGATCCGCTGGACGCTGCTCGGCGCGCTTGCCGAAGCGCGCCACAGCATTCGCGTCGTCACGCCTTACTTCCTGCCCGACGCAACGCTCCGGACCGCGATCTCGGTTGCCGCCATGCGCGGCGTCATCGTCGACATCGTCCTGCCGCGCGCCAGCAACCTGCCCTTCGTCGACTGGGCGACGACGCCGCAACTCGAATGGCTGGCCCGCGCCGGCTGCCGCATCTGGAAAACCGCCGGCCCCTTCGACCACACCAAGATCATGACGGTGGATGGCATGTGGTCGATGATCGGCTCGGCCAACTGGGACGATCGCAGTCTGCGCCTCAATTTCGAGTTCAACCTCGAATGCTACGGCGCAAGCTTCGCCCGCACGCTCGACGACATCGTCGAGCGGAAAATCTCCGACGCCCATCCGGTCTCGCTCGAGGAACTTGCCGCCCGTTCCTACCCGGGGCGCATCCGCGACGCCTTTTTCCGCCTCGCCTCGCCCTATCTCTGAGCGTGCTGCGGCATCGGGCAGCAGCCCGCGCCGCCTTGAATGTGCCCGCAAGGGGGCTATGCTGATCGGGCGGGGGATAACCGGCCAGAACCGGAAGGCGACGCCAATGACCGACAAGAAACCGGACCCGAAACCGACCGTCGAGGAGCTTCAGGCTGAAGTCGAGGCGCTGAAGAAAGCCCTGGAGGAAGCGCGCGGCGAGACGCCCTTCGGCATCGACGATGCCGAGGCAATCGGCGAGCGTTTGCAGGAAGGTCTCGGCGACATCCAGAAACAGATCGACGCACATCCGGTGCCGAGCGCCTTGCTGGCCTTCGGCCTGGGTTTCCTCATCGGCCGCCTGCTGGCGAGATAGGAAACGGACATGATCGATCCGACGCCGCAAATCCGCAAACTCGCCGAAGCCGAACTTTTCCGTGCCGAGCTCGAAGCGCGCCGTCTTGCGCGCAAACTCTCGCTGGTCGGCATCGCGGTTTTCATCGCGCTTTTCGCGCTGACCATGCTGGTGATCGCCGGCTTCCTGGCGCTCTCCGAAATCTACGGCTATCCGCTTGGCGCGCTCATCACCGGCGGCGTGCTGGCGGCACTGGCATTCATCGCGCTCGTCTCCGCTGCCAAAAAGCCCGGCCGCGCCGACCGCCTCGAAATGGAGCTCGCCAACGCCACCATTCTGCAGGCGCGCGCCGAAGTGAAGCGCGACTTCGACACGATCGAACGCACGCTCAACGAGCTCAGCCTCGGTCTTCTCGGCATCGTCAAGGGATCGACCGGCAGCCTGCCGCTCATCACAATTATCGTCGGCGCACTCGCCGCGATGAGCCCGGTGCTGCGCCGTTTCCTGATGCCCTATCTGCGAAAGGAATGAACATGTTGCATTCCGGCGCCAGATGGAGTGTCGCATTGGCCGTGCTTGCGGCCCTTGCCGTCTCCGCCTGTGCGCAGACGCAGTTGCCGCAGCCCGAGGTGACGATGAGAAAACCCGAAGCGCCGGTCGGCGGCGTTCCCGTCGATGACCGCGGCACCGGCCTCGTCGGCCCGGCCGGCGGCGCGCTGCTCGGCATGGCAATCGGCTCGGGCAGCGGCACCGAATGGGCAGTCGCCGCCGGCGTCGCGGCGGGCTATATGGTCGGCGGTTCCGAAGGGCCGAAACTGACGGGCATGCCCGCCCGCGCAAGGGAAGAAGCCATCGCCAAAATGATGACCGTACCGCTGCGCGAACCCGTCACCTGGTTCACCGCGCAGGACAAGGCGAGCGGCAAGATCACGCCGACCCGCGAATTCACCGACGAGCGCGGCCGCACCTGCCGCGAATTCGTCGAATGGCGCACCATCCGCGCCATGAACGGCCACACCAGCGGCACCGCCTGTCTCTGACATTTCCCGGCAAGGAATTTCGATGAAGCTCTATCACTCCCCGACCTCGCCTTTCGCGCGCAAGGTCCGCGTGCTGATCCGCGAGAAGGGCGCGCTGGCGCAGGTGACCGAGGAGACGGCTTCGGCAATGAGCGACCCGCAATCGCTGATCGCGGCCAACCCACTCGGCAAGGTACCGGCGCTCGCCCTGAAGGACGGCACGTCTTTCTTCGACAGTCCTTTGATCTGCGAATATCTGGACGCGACGCTCGACGGCCCCGCGCTCTTTCCGGCGGCGGGCGCGGAGCGCTGGCGCGCCTTGCGCTTTCAGGCGCTGGCCGACGGCATCATGGACGCCGCCGTGTCGCTGGTCTTCGAGACGAACCGGCCGGAAGCCGAACGTTCGGAAATGTGGATGGCCCGCTGGCGCCGCGCCGTTGCGCGCAGCCTCGATCTTTTGGAACAGGAAGTGAGCCTTCTCGACGCACCGCTCGACATTGGCGGCATCGCGACGGGCGCGGCGCTTGGCTATCTCGACTTCCGCCACGCCGCCATGAACTGGCAGACGCAGGCGCCCGAACTCGCCGGCTGGTGGCGCGACATGGCGAAGCGTCCTTCTTTCGCCGAAACCGCGCCGCCCGCCTGAACGCCTACCGCCAGGGCTCAACCAGAATCTTGGCGTGCTTCTCGGGATTGCCGAGTTCGCTGAACGCCTCTTTCACACCCTCGACACCGACCTTGGCCGTCACCAGCGGCGAACCGTCGATCTTGCCTTCGGCGAGATGATTGAGCGTCAGCGCGAATTCCTCCGGCGTGTAGCCGAGCACGAATTGCACGTTGAGTTCCTTGTTGATGCCGAAGAACGGCTCGAAGCGGTCCTGCTCCATGCAGACGCCGACCACGACCACGCGGGCAAAACGCGGCGCGCCCTCGAATATCTGCTGGATGACGCCCGGCACGCCGACGCATTCGAAGATGACGCCCGGCCGGAGCTTCGGCCCCATGCCGAGCAGCGTCATGATGTTCTCGGGGTTGTAGCCTTCCGGTGTCGCCTCCTTCGTCCAGCGCGCATAAGGCGCCTCGACTTTCGGATCGAGCACGATGTCGGCGCCCATCTTCTCGGCAAGCTTGCGCCGCGCCGGGCTGAAATCGGCCGCGATGATCGGATGCACGCCCCTGATCTTGAGACCGGCAATGACCGCAAGGCCGACAGGCCCGCAGCCGATGACGAGCGGAATGTCGTCCTCGGTCAGATTGGCTTTCTCGACCGCATGCCAGCCGACCGCCATCGGCTCGGTCAGCGCCGCCTGTTCGGTCGGCAACCCGTTCGGCACTTCGAGCAGCATCAGCTCGTTCAGCACCATCTGCTCGGCAAAGCCGCCGGGCATGTTGTTGGAATAACCGACCGGATCGATCTTGGCTTTCTCGCCGTTCATCGTGATCGCGATCGGCATCGAGCAGACGCGCGTGCCCGGCTTCAGCTTCTTCTCGGTGCCCGGTCCGTGATCGAGAATCTCGGCGCAGAACTCATGTCCGAACACGATGTCGCGCTTGAGGTCCATCGTGAAGCTCGAGCCCGAACGCTGCGCCGTCTCGACCATCTTGTCGGCATGGTGAAACGCATGCAGGTCCGAGCCGCAAATGCCGCAGGCCAGCGTCTTGACCAGCACCTGGCCCGCTTGCGGTGTCGGTTCGGGGATCGTGTCGGCGACGAGATCGCCATTGCGGAAAACGGCCGCGCGCATGGGTGTTCCTCCCGGTCTGATTTCTTGTTGGCGACATGCAAGCAGGCGGCAACGGCCGAGGCAAGCCCTAAAATAGACCTTGGTCTATTTCCTTGAAGCGGCCCGCCGCGCTGCCCGTTCATTGCCGAGAATGATCAGGAAAATCGGCAGCGCCAGCATCAGCGTCACGCCATTGGCGCCGATCAGCGCATAATCCTGCCGGTTGATGCCATGCAGCAGCCACAGAAAGATGCCGACGGTCAGCAGCCCGTACATGCCGAGCGAAAGGCCCGACGTATCGCGGCTGCGGATCGTCTTCACCGCCTGCGGCACGAAGGCGAGCGTGGTCAGGAAGGCCGCGATATAGCCGAGTTCACCCATGAGGCACCGGACAAAAAGGTTGTGGACGCGCCGCATATGACGCCCGCGCGTGCGGGAAGGCAAGTGCCCTCAATCCGCCGCCCAGCCCTGCAGGACCGCGGCCTCGTGGCGCACCCGTTCCGGCGAACCCAGCAATTGCCGGTTGAG
Organism: Parvibaculum sp.; assembly: GCF_019635935.1. NCBI lineage: Bacteria > Pseudomonadati > Pseudomonadota > Alphaproteobacteria > Hyphomicrobiales > Parvibaculaceae > Parvibaculum > Parvibaculum sp. The sequence continues at coordinate 1,504,663 of NZ_JAHBYN010000001.1, forward strand.
GCCGATGCGCTTGAACCAGTAGTGCAGCCCGACGAGATCAGTAAAGCCCATGCCGCCGTGAACCTCCGTCGCGGTGCGCGCGACGAAGCGCCCGGTTTCCGACGTCAGCGCCTTGGCATGCGCCGCCATCAGGCTCGCCTCGTCCGGCATCGTGTCGAAGGCATGCGCGGCATACCAGACCAGCGACCGGCAGGGCTCGAGCTCGGCCGCCATCTCGGCGCACATATGCTTCACCGCCTGGAACGAGCCGATGACGCGGCCGAACTGCTTGCGCTCGCCCGCGTAAGCCACGGCCTTCTCGATCATCGCCCAACCCGCGCCCAGCGTGTCGGCGGCGAGCATCACGCGGCCGGCATCGACCATGCGTTTCAGCGCCGCGCCCGCATCGCCCGCGCTCAGCGGCTCCGCCTCGACATTGTCGAAGCGCAATTCGCCGAGCGGCCGTGTGAGATCGATGCTGGTGAGCGCAATCCGCGTCAGCCCCTTCGCATCGCCTTTCACGAGATGGAGCCCGCCCGTCTTGTCGGCGACGATGAAAACATCGGCGCCCGCCGCATCGAGCGCAAACAGCGCCGTGCCGGTGAGCCTGTCGCTGGACGCCGCAACGCCCGCGCCCTCGCGCGCGCCCGCCGCGCGCTCCGACACCGCGACACCGGCAATCGCCTCGCCGCTTGCGAGCTTCGGCAGCCATGCCGCCTGCTGCGCCTTCGAGCCTGCACCGGCAAGCGCGAGCGGCGCCATGACGGCGGTCGCAACGAAAGGCGCCGGCGCGACATGCCGGCCAAGCATCTCCGACGCCAGCGCCGCATCGAGCAGCCCCATCCCCATGCCGCCATGTTCCTCGGCGATCAGCATGCCCGCGACGCCAAGCCCGGCAAGCGCCTGCCACACATCGCCGGCATAGGCCGCGTGTTCCTCGGCCGCCTGGCGCACGCGCTCCAGCGGCGACACCTTTTCGAGCGTCCGTCCGATGCTTTCCTGGAGCAGCTTCTGGTCTTCCGACAATCCGAATTCCATGTTCCGCTCCTCACGCTTTCGCCGGTTTCGGTTCGCGCGGCATCCCGAGCCCGCGTTCCGAAATGATGTTCTTCTGGATCTGCGCCGTGCCGCCGCCGATGATCAACCCGAGATCGAACATGTAGCGGTGCTGCCACGCGCCTTGCGCGCGCAAATGCGGACTGTCCTCGTAAAGCACGCCGATCTCGCCCAGCGCGTCGATGGCGAGCGCCGCAAGCTGGTGGTTGAGTTCGCAACCCTGCAGCTTCACGATGAGCCGCGCAATGCCGGGATCCTCGCCCTTTGCCGCCGCCGTCAGCAGCCGGAGCCCGTGAAACTGCATCGCGAAAACCCGGGCCTGCAACGCAACGAGACGGTCGCGATAGACCGGATGGTCGATCAGCCGCGTCCCGTCCATCGTCTCCTTGTGCATCAGGTCGGTGATTTCCTTCAGCCGCGTCCCTGCCTGGTTCGGATCGCCGAGCATGCCGCGCTCGTGTTTCAGCGTCGCGTTGGCGACGAACCAGCCCTGGCCGCGCCCCGCCACGATGTCCTTCTTGGGCACCCGCACATCGGTGAAGAACACCTCGTTGAATTCGGCATGTCCTGTCATCGTCTTCAGCGGACGCACTTCGATGCCCGGCGTCTGCATCGAGAAGATCAGGTAGGAAATGCCTTCATGCTTCTTCGCCTCGGGCTCCGTCCGCACGAGGCAGAAAATCATGTCGGCTGCATGCGCGGTCGAGGTCCAGATCTTCTGTCCGTTGATGATGAAATCGTCCCCGTCTTCCACCGCCTTCGTTTGCAGCGAAGCGAGATCGGAGCCCGAGCCCGGCTCCGAATAACCCTGACACCAGACGACCTCGCCGCGGAGCGTCGGCGCAATCCATTTCTTCTTCTGCTCTTCGGTACCGAGTTCCAGCAGCGTCGGCACCAGCATCGAGATACCCTGATTGGCAATCCCCATCGGCAGGCCGGCTGCGGTGAACTCTTCGGCGATGATCCGCGACTTCAGAATGTCGGGCTCGGCGCCATAGCCGCCATATTCCTTCGGGATCGTCCGCGCGGTGAGGCCGTGCTCGATCAGCAGGCGCTGCCAGTTCTGCGTTTCCTCGGAAGGACGCGACACGCCGAAGCGGCGCGGCGCCTTTGCGCCATGCTTGGCGATGAAGGCGCGAACCTCCGCGCGAAAGGCTTCGTATTCGGGCCCATAGGCGAGATCCATGAAAGACGTCTCCCGGCGCGGCGCCTGCGGCCCTTCGGGCGCCGGCGCTCATTGTTGGTGGTGCGACGCGGGAGTGTAGCGCGCGGCGCGCGCGCGTAAAGCGCCGCCGGCTTGCGCAAGGCGCCCGCTGCGTCAACGGGAACGGGAGGCGTGATTCAGGCGGCGGTGCCGGAAGCGGCGATGCGCCGCGCGCCGGCCGGCGAATTGCGCAGGAAGACCTCGAACTCGGCGGGCGGCATCGGCCGGCCCATGAAATAGCCCTGCACCTCGTCGCAGCCGAGCTCGCGCAGCTTGTCGAACTGGTCGGCGCTTTCGACGCCCTCCGCCACCACCGACACGCCCAGCGCATGCGCCAGGTCGATGATGACCTTCGGAATGATGTGCCCCTCGCGCCCGTCGGCAATGTCGCTGACGAAGCTGCGGTCGATCTTCAGCCGCTTGACCGGGAAACGTTTCAGATAGGCCAGCGACGAATAGCCGGTGCCGAAATCGTCGATGCCGATGCCGATGCCGAGGCTCCGCAGCCGCCGAAGCGTCCCGATCACCGTGTCGACATCCTCCATCACCATGCTTTCGGTAACTTCAAGTTCGAGATATTGCGGCGACAGCCCGCGCGCGATCAGCGTATTGGCGATCGTATCGGTAAGGTCGGCGCGCCGGAGGTCGATCGCCGACACGTTGACGGCAACCGTGATGCGCGGCAATCCGTCGTCCTGCCATTGGCGGTTCTGCCGGCAGGCTTCGTCGAGCACCCATCGGGTCAGATCGACGACAAGACCGCTGCGCTCGGCCACCGGAATGAAGACCGAAGGCGGAATGAAACCGCGCTCCTCATGCGGCCAGCGGATCAGCGCCTCCGCGCCGGTGATCTTCCCGGTCGCGACATCGACTTTCGGCTGGTAATAGAGCTTCAGCTCCTGCCGCGCCACGGCGGCGCGCAGGTCGCGTTCGATCTGGTTGCGTTCGATGGCGCGCAGATGCAGCTCGTGGCGATAGAGCACGCAAGCGCCGGCGCCTTCCTGCTTGGCGCGCGACAGCGCCAGGTCGGCATTCTTGATCAGCACGTCGGCGTCGCGGCCGTCCTGCGGAAACAGCGTCATGCCGACGCAAGACGCCTGTTGCAGCTCCTGCGCGCCGAGACGGAACGGCGCCCCCACCGCGCGCACAAGACGGCTCGCCATTTCGAGTGCCTCGTCGGCGCTCTTGATGCCGTTGAACACGACGCCGAATTCGTCGCCGCCAATGCGCGCCACGATGTCGCCCTCGCGCCGGCAGCCCATCAGAATATCGGCCGTCCGCTGCAGCACGAGATCGCCCGCATCGTGGCCCAGCGTATCGTTGACGTCCTTGAAGCCGCCGAGATTGAGGATCATCATGCCGACAAGCCCGCCGCGCCGTTCGGCTTCGGCCAGCGCGCCGGCAAACTGCACCTTGAAGGAACTGCGATTGCCGAGCCCCGTCAGCCCGTCTGTCGAGGCGATATTGGTGAGCCGCGCCTCGCTGTCCGCCGCCGCCTGGACCGAGGCGGCCAACGCCTGCGCGACAATGCCGATTTCGTCGCCATGCTGCGCCGTTTCCGCCGCGCCGCGCCGGTAGTCCCGCGCAAAATCGCGCAGCGCCTCGATCGGCGCGACGACGATGCGGTGCACCAGCATCGAAATCGTCAGAATGGCGAGGATCGCGGTGATCGTCAGCCAGGTCATGGTGTTCCACGCCTTGGTGGTCAGTCGCGCGGCCAGCCGTTCCATGTCGACGCGAATGATGGCGACGGCCTGCTCGCCGGCCTGCGGCAGGTCGAGCCAAATCGCATAGTCGCCTCCGTAAGCGCCGGCGCCCGTCAGCTGCCGCTGCGTGTCGATGGCGATCGGACGGCGCGTATCGGCGTCCATGTCCGCAAACGCCGAAGCGACCGGCGCAATGCTCCGTCCATTCCATGCCGCATGCGACGACGCAACGATCCGGCCGTCGCGTCCGGCGATCGCGGCTTCGGCGATGTAAGGCGCATTGCCGATCGCCGACAGGATCGGCTCCAGTTCGCCGGACGCCTGCACGCGCGCCGCGGCATGGATCAGCACATCTCTTGCCGCGCCTGCGCGCAGATTCGCTTCATGTGCGAGGTTCTGGTTGAACGTCGTGAAGACATAAATGCCGCTCATCGCCACCAGAACGACGCCGATCGACGTCAGCAGGCCGACAACCTTGGATCGCAATGAGGTGAAATGCGTCGCGACGCCGCGGCGCAGTTCCGCCACGAAGGCGCGCGCACGCGCCGGCGCACCGTCCTTGCCGGACGGCGCGTCTCGGGCCTCCGGCGCTTCGCCTTCACACTCGACCGACACCTGGGTCCTCGCTTCGAAACCCGGCACGCGCCGGATTTGTCGGGAAACTCAAGCATTTATAGGTGTCGGGGAACTAAGATTGCGTTACGCGCCAGGCATTCCGGATGGACGACCGTCCTGAAACGGAACAATCGTCACCGGGCTCGACGGCGCCGCCGGACGCGCGGCCGGCCTGATGCCTTTAAGCCACAGCCTGAGCGCCTCCCAATGAATGCCGCCGACGACTTTCAGCGTCAGCAGCGGGTAGCGCAGAAAGGCGGCCGCAAGCTGCCCGTCGGTGAAGGCCCGCGCCGCGCCCGCGAACGAGGCCGTCAGCAGCGCGCCCGCGCCGTCGCTTTCGCGGATGGTCAAGGTCAGGCGCGCGCCGGGCCGCAACACCTTGAAGTGATAACGGCCGGCAACCGGCAGGAACGGTGACACATAAAAGGCCTTGTCGCAGGTCTGCGCCACCGTCGCGGCATGCGGCGCCGCCACCGGCACGAGATAGCTGTGCCGATCGCCGAATGTGTTGTTGACCTCATAAAGCATCGCCGCGAGCCCGCCATCGGCGCGGTGGCAGAAATAGACCGTCAGCGGATTGAACACATGGCCGAGCACACGCGGAAAACACAGCGCCTCGATGCGCCCGCCCCCCGTTTCGATACCGGCTCGCGCCAGCTGCGCCTCGACCCAGCCTCGAAGCGGCCGCCCCGATCCGTCGCCATGATCGCTGTCGTAGAAGCTGAAAAGCGAAAGGCGGTTATGCGCGAAGAGCCGCGAGCCTCGCGCCAGCGCCGGCACCTCGTCGAGATCGAGCAGCATATAGAAGACGCCGTAGGAAAGCGCATGAACGCGCGGCCGCAACCGCCGGTGAAACACCGTGCCGGTGTAGAGCCGCGATTGCAGGGCGCCGCTCACGCAACCTCCGCCATTGCGGCGCGATCCGCAGTCAGCGATATGCGGCCCGACGGATCGGCGACACTCCACGGCCGGGCGATCCCGCCCAGTTGCTCGGCGACTGCAAGTCCGGCCTGCAACCCGTCTTCGTGGAACCCCGAGCCGAAATAGGCGCCGCAAAACCATGTCCGCCGGACACCCTGCAAATCCCAGAGCTGGCGTTGCGCGGCAAAGGCGCCGGCATCGAACACCGGATGATCGTATTCGATGCGCGCAAACACGCTTTCGGGCGCCGGGTCGTGCGACGGGTTGAGCGTCACGAAGAGATCGCGCGCGGTGGGCAGCGGCTGCAGTTTGTTCATCCAGTAACTGACACAGACCGGCGAGCCCGCGCCGCCGCCCATATAGTTCCAGCTCGACCAGACGCGCCGGTTGCGCGGCATGAAGGCCGGATCGGCATGCAGCCAGGCGACATTGCGCTGATAGGATATCGCGCCGAGCAGCGCCCGTTCGCGCCCGTCCGCGTCGCCGAGCATCGCCAGCGCCTCGTCGCTATGCGCCGCCACGACGACATGATCGTAGCGCGCGACGCCGCCGCCCATGTCGCGAAGCGTGACACCCGCCGCATCGCGCTGGATTTCCGCAACGCCGGTGCCCATCCGGATGCACGGCCCGAGCGGCGCGGCCAGCGTCTTCACATATTCGCGCGAGCCGCCGGTCACGGTGCGCCATGCCGGGCGTCCGCTCAGCCGCATCAATCCGTGATTGTCGAAAAAGCGCAGGAAAGCGAGCGCCGGAAACTGCTCGACGCGCTCGATCGGCAGCGACCAGATCGCCGCGCACATCGGCAGCAGATGATCCTCGCGCAGCGACGCCGAATAGCCCTGCTCGCGCAGGAAATCGCCGAGCGGCTTGGCATCGAGCCCCGCCTGCCCGACAAGCCCCGGTGCCGTCCGGTAGAGCCGCGCGATATCGCCAAGCATCCGCCAGAGCCGCGGACTGAGGATATTGCGCCGGTCGGCGAAAATGCCGTTGAGCCCCGATCCCGAATATTCAAAGCGCCGGCCGCCGCCCGTTTCGAGCGAGGCGGCAAACGACATGTTGCTGGCGCTGGTCTTGACGCCGAGCACATCGAACATAGCCGTCAGGTTCGGATAGTTGCGCTCGTTATAGACGATGAAACCGGTATCGACCGGCACCGGCCCCTCCGGCAGCGCCACCGTCACCGTGTTCGAATGGCCGCCGATGCGCGGCGCCTTTTCGTAAACCGTCACATCGTGGCCGCGCGACAGCAGCCAGGCCGCGGACAATCCGGATATGCCGGTCCCGACAACGGCGATTCGGAGCCGCGGCGAAGCCGGGTCGCGCCGGCCGGGGAACGGAAGCGCGCGGTCGTCGAAGGGTGTCATTTGTTGCCTTTGCCGGGGTCTCTGAGGGAGAAATCACAATCTTCCCTACGCGCCGCCATGGCCGCCGGATCACCCGCCTTTCGCCGCGCCGCGGCTTTCCCTAGACTCGACCACGCGTATCGGTGCGCGGGGTGATCCGCGGGCCGTCCGGGCGCGTATCCGCCATATGACCGCAACCGGCATATCGCAGATCGTCCCGGCCCGCGCCGGCCGCACATATTGGCGGCCGAATCTGAGAAAGCTGGGCTTGATGGATCGGGACAAGACGTCCGCGGCGGCGTCGGCGGAACTGGCGGAAGAAATGGCGGCGCTGCTGGCCGCGATCGCGCGCGATGGCGACCGCACGGCCTTTGCCCGCCTCTTCGGTCACTATGCGCCGCGCGTGAAGTCCTATCTGCGCCGCCTGCATGTCGAGGAACGTCAGGCCGAGGACATCGCGCAGGACGTGATGCTGACCGTCTGGCGCAAGGCCGGTCAGTTCGATCCGGCCAAGGCCTCGGCCGGCACCTGGATTTTCACCATCGCGCGCAACCGCTTCATCGACACGGTGCGCCGCGAGCGCCGGCCGGCCCTCGATCCCGACGAGCCGATGCTGCTGCCCGAAGCGCCGCGCCCCGCCGACGACAGCATGGCCGCCGGTCAGATCGGCGCGCGCGTCCATCAGGCCATGTCGGCCCTGCCGCCCGATCAGGCCGAAGTCGTCGCGCTCTCCTTCCTCGAAGGATTGCCGCATTCCGCCATCGCCGAACGGCTCGACATTCCGCTCGGCACCGTCAAATCGAGACTGAGACTTGCGTTCGGCCGCCTGCGGGCGGTGCTGGAGGACCTGCAATGAGTGTCGCCCTGAACAATTCCGCGCCCGTTACCCACCGTCTCGGCGACGAATGGCTGATGGCCTATGCGGCGGGCGCCCTGTCGGAAGGCCAGTCGCTGCTTGTCGCCTCGCATCTGAGTTTCCTCGGCGATGCGCCGGCGCGGCTCGCCACCGCCGAAGCGGCCGGCGGCGCGCTGATCGACGACCTCGCGCCCGACCTGATGGCGCCCGACGCGCTCGCGCAAACGCTGGCGCGGCTCGATATGGCGGAACCGGCGGTGGCGTCTGCCGCCCGGCCCGCCACAGGCGAAGATCCTCTCCCCGTTCCCTTGCGCGACTGGCTGGGGCGCGGCGTCGATGAATTGAAATGGGGTTTCCTCGGCCCCGGCATGAAGAAGGTCAAGCTCTGGCGCGGCGGCCCGAACGATCAGCGTCTGTGGATGCTGCGCGCGCAGCCCGGCGTCAAGATCCCCAAACACGGCCATCGCGGCACCGAGCTTGTGCTGGTGCTGAAAGGCAGCTTCAGCGATCCGCATGGCGGCTTCCGCCCCGGCGATGTCGAGGAAAGCGACGGCGCCCGCATGCATGCCCTCGATATCGATGAGGGCGAGGAATGTATCTGCCTCGCCCTCACCGAAGGACCGATCCGCTTCGAAAGCTGGATTGCGAGGGCGATCCAGCCCTTCATCGGCCTGTAGAAGACGGGGGGAGGGGCCTCCTACAGGCCGGACGATCGGTCGGCGTTCAGAACCGCGCCGTCACCGCGAGGCGCACATTCCGCCCCGGTTGCAGCACGTCGTTCTTCTTGAACGAGCTGTGATTGCGTATTTCCTCATTAAGCAGATTTTCGCCGACGACCGCGAGCTCGATACCGACATTGTGGTTGAAATCGTTGGGCGGCACGATCTTGTAGCGCAGTTCCGCCCTCACATTGGTGTAGCTGCCGGTCTCCGTTTCGTTCGCCTCGATCCGGTCCTGCTTGAAGGCATGCAGAAAGCCGAGCCGTCCCGAAATCCGGTCCTCCTCGAAGAACACACCGGCGCCGGCCCGCATCGGCGGAATACGGGGCACATTGCCGCCCGCGTCTAGTTTCGCGCGCACCATGTCGAATTGACCGGTGACGCCTGCGCGTCCCGTCGCCCAGCGCAGCACCGTCGCGCTGGCCGCCGTCTCGAAACCGCGGAAGGTCGCGTCCTGCTGCCGGAAGAACACCTGGTCGAGCTCGTCGCCGGCACCGTGCGGCGTACAGGTGTCGAAACCGTCATCGTCGCATTCTTCGCCGGTCAGATGCTTGTAGATGAAGTCGTCGAACGACGTGTGGAAGACAGCGGCCTCGAACGAGAAGTCCTCGCCCTCGCGCCGGGCATTGATCTCGAACGACCGCGCCTTCTCCTTGCCGAAGGTTGGATCGCCGATTTCGAACGTCTCGGTCGCCTCGTGCGGGCCTTTGGAAAAGAGTTCCTGCAGGTCGGGCGCCCGCTCGGTATGCTGCGCCGTCGCACCGACAACCCAGCCGCCGCCGAGGCTCTGGACGAGACCCAGCGAGCCGCTGACCGGCGTGAAGCTGCGCGACACGGCGAAGTCGAAGGGGTTGAGCGGATTGGTGATGTCGAGCGCCGTACCCTTGACCTCGACGCGTTCGATGCGACCGCCGAGCTGCAGCTTGAGACTGTCGGTGACTGGCATTTCCTCGAAGATGAAACCGGCCAGCGCCTCGCTATGCGCCGGCGCCAGAAGTTCGCCGCCCTCGCCCGCGGCCTTGACCTCGCGCTTGCGGAAATGAACGCCCACGGCGCCGGTGAAAGGCCCGACGGCGCGATGCAGCAGCTCCGCCCTGATTTCACCCTCGCGATTGTCGAAGCGCGATTCCGTGCTGTCGCCCGCATCGAGTTCGCCATGCGAATACTCGCTGTAGCCCGCATCCACCTTGAACCCGCTGAACGGGCCACCGGAGAATTCGAACTCGGCCGCACCCTGAAGCCGCGTCTGCCAGAGTTCGATGCGCAGCGGATCGGTGGGATCGTCGGGCGCCGGAATCCCGTACTGGCTGTCGTAATGGCTGATCGAACCGCCGATATAACCGTTCTCCAGCAACACCGAGGCGCCGCCGGCAACGCCCGCGCTCTCGGTCCATGTGTGGTGCTGCCGCTTGGTCGGCTGATTGGGAATCTCGTAGCTGCCGGTTTTGCGCGCAAATGTGTCGACATGCCAGACCACGTTCCCGGTCGCGACATTGAGATCGGCATAACCCTGCCGGCCGTAATTGACATGGTCGTAGGCGGTCGAAACTTCGCCCTCGAAGCCGCCCTTCGGTCGCGCGGTCGGAATGCGGTTGTTGATGATGTTGACGACGCCGCCGATCGCCTCGCTGCCGTAACGCAGCACCGCCGGCCCGCGCACAACCTCGACGCGCTTTGCCGACAGGGGGTCGATCGGCACCCCGTGATCCTCGCTGACCGTCGAGACGTCGCCGGCGCCGATGCCGTTTTCCTGCACCCGCACCCGCGTGTTGTCGAGGCCGCGAATGATCGGCCGGCTGGCGCCCGCAGCGAAGGAGCTTTCGGCGATGCCGGGCTTGTTGCCGAGCAGCGCGCCGATGCTGGCAGCCGACGAGCCGAGAATTTCGTCCCGTTCGACGACAGTCACCGGCGCCGCCAGTTCGTCGAGCGATGAGGCGAGCGGCGAGGCGGTGATGAACAGCGGCGGCGCCACAGCCTCATCGGCCAAAGCCGGCAAGGCGGCGGTGAGCGCGATGACGGAAACCGCCGCATAGAGCGGCGAAGACAGATGTTTCATGGAAAGCCCCCTTAAGCTGAACAACCCGGACATGTGATGTTATAATGTATCAATTCCTGTAAAGCCAGCGGCCTTGGCGGTCAACCCCCCGAAACGGTGGGCTGCGTCAAAATCGCCGCCGCCATTCCGCCCCGCCCGCCATGGAGCTAGGCTGGCGGCGGGCGACAGAGCGCCCGGGCGGAAGGAGCGGCAATGGCAAAGGCGGCAAAGGCAACGAAGGCCAAGCCAACGAAGGCAAAGGCAACGAAGGCAAAGCCCACGAAATCGTCCGGCGACGGGCCCTATCGCAAGGCGCTCTACGATCTTCAGGTCGAGCTGGTGAAGCTGCAGCGCGACATCATCGCCAACAACCGCCGCCTGCTGGTGATCTTCGAGGGCCGCGACGCCGCCGGCAAGGACGGCGTCATCAAACGCATCGTCCAGCATCTGAGCCCGCGCGAAACCCGCACCGTCGCGCTCGGCAAGCCGTCGGACCGCGAACGCAGCCAGTGGTATTTCCAGCGCTTCACCGAACATCTGCCGGCCGCCCAGGAACTCGTGCTCTTCAACCGCAGCTGGTACAACCGCGCCGGCGTCGAGCGCGTGATGGGTTTCTGCACGGGCGAGGAATACGAACGCTTCATGGCCTCCGTGCCGCTCTACGAAAACATGCTGACGGGATCGGGCATCCAGCTGGTGAAATATTATCTCGACATCACGAAGCCCGAGCAGAAAGAGCGCCTTGCCGCCCGCGCGAAGGATCCGCTGAAGCAGTGGAAGATTTCGCCGATCGACCATGTGGCGCTGAAGCACTGGCACGACTACAGCCGCGCCCGCGACGAAATGCTGGCCCGCACCCACACGCTCTCGGCGCCGTGGAACATCGTCCGTGCCGACGACAAGCGCGCCGCACGCCTCAATGTCATCCGCGATCTGCTGTCGCGCGTCGACTATCGCGGCAAGAACGCCAAAATCGCCGTGCCCGATCGCAAGATCGTCTTCGCCTTCGATCCGGCGCAACTGAAATCCGGCGTCATCGCACCATGAACTACCGCCACGCCTATCACGCCGGCAATTTCGCCGATGTGATGAAACACAGCATCCTCGCCCTCGTCGTCGAGCACATGAAGCTGAAGGACAAACCCTTCTTCCTGCTCGACACCCATGCCGGCACCGGCGAAACCGATCTCTCGGGCGTCGAGGCGCAGAAGACCGGCGAATTCCGCAACGGCATCGCCCGCGTGCTCGCCGAAGAAGATCCGCACCCCGCGCTTGCGCCCTGGATCGCCGCGCTCGGCGACGAACCGCTGATGCAATATCCGGGCTCGCCGCTGATCGCCGCGCGGCTGATGCGCGAGACCGACCGCCTCGCCTTTTGCGAACTGCACCCCGACGACGCCGCGGCGCTGAAGCAAAACTTCGCCCGTGACGCCCGCGTCAAGACCCATGCGATGGACGGTTACGCGGCGCTGAAATCCATGCTGCCGCCGAAGGAGCGCCGCGGCGTGGTGCTGATCGACCCGCCGTTTGAATCCCGCGATGAATTCGCCCGCCTCTTCGATGCGCTGACGGATGCGACCGCCCGCTTCGCCACCGGCACTTACATCATGTGGTACCCGGTCAAGGACCCGTCGGTCTCCGGCGCCTTTCTCGAACGCCTCGCCGAGGACGGCCCGCCGAAATCGCTCTGCCTCGAACTCCACGTCATGGCCGCCGATCCCGCCCGCATGACCGGCTGCGGCCTCGTCGTCGTCAACCCGCCCTGGACACTCGCCGGCACCGCGCGCGACCTGCTCGACTGGCTGGCCCGAACGCTGGCGCAAGCCCCCGGCGCCCGCGCCCGCGAGGAATGGCTGCGGCCCTGACGCCGAAACGAATCGCCCCCAACGAATCGAATGACCGGAACGCGCTTTCCAGTCTATAAAGGCGCCGGCGCCACAGCTGACAAACAGTCAGAAAAGCAACAAGGACAAGCCGCGTGGACCGGGAAGGCCCCCCGACAGACGAAGACGAACGCGCGGCGCGCCTCGCCGCGGCCGAAACCGCCTATGAGGCCGAGATCGAGGGCAATCTCCGCCGCAACTACGCGGCCAATCTCGCCCACGGCCTGCTCGGGCAAACCGGCTTCCGCCTCGTCAACGCGCCGACATTCGTGCCCGCCTATATCTACCTGCTCTCGGGCTCGGAATTTCTGGTCGGCCTCGCGCTCGCCGCGCAATGGCTCGGCGCGTCGGCCTCCTCGATCTTCGGCGCAACGCTGATCGAACACCGCAAGCGCGTGCTGCCGATGGGCCTGCTGATCGGCTGGGGCATGCGCGCCGGCGTGCTGGGCCTCGCGCTTGGCGGCTTCTTCCTGCCCGACCGCTGGGCGCTCGTCACCGCCATCGGCTTTCTCTGCCTCTTCGGCCTGTTCAACGGCATGCAGGCGGTGATCTTCAACACGCTGATGGCCAAGGTGATCCCGCTGCGCCTGCGCGGCCGCCTCACCGGCTTCCGCAATTTCGCCGCCGGCCTCACCGCCGCCGGCGTCTCCTGGATGGGCGGCCATTATTTCGTCGAGGGCAATCTCTTCGGCAACGGCTATGCCTCGACCTTCCTGATGGCCTTCATCCTGACTTCCATCGGCCTGTCGCTCTTGATGCTGGTGCGCGAGCCCGAGCCGCCGACCATTCGCGCCCGCGCCACGCTGGGCGGCCGCTTGCGCGACATCCCGATGATGCTCAAGGCCGACCCCGCGCTCGGCCGCTTCTATGTCGCCGCCGGCCTCGCCGCGCTCGGCACCATGGCGGTCCCCTTCTACATTCTCTATGCGGGCGAGCGCATCGGCCTCTCGGGCGCCACCATCGGCATCCTCTCCACCGCCTTCCTGCTCAGCCAGACCACGACCAATCTTTTCTGGGGCTGGCTCGCCGACCGCTTCGGCAACCGCCTGGTCTTCATCCTCTCGGTCGGCACATGGGGCGCGGCCACCGTGCTGCTGCTCGCCGTCGACACGCTCTGGCCGCTTGCCATCGCCTTTGCCGGCCTCGGCGCAGGCCAGGGCGGCTTCCAGAATTCCAACCAGAACATCATCGTCGAATTCGGCGCCCGCGACGACCTGCCCATGCGCATCGCGGTCCTGAACACCGCGACCTCGCTGATGCATGCGGCCGGCCCCTTGCTCGGCGGCGTCGTCGCCTATGCGATTTCCTTCGACGCCCTCTTCGCCCTCTCGATCGCCGTCCTCACCGCCGCCGTCCTGACGATGTTCTTCCTCGTCGACGAACCGCGCAAACGGCGGAAGTCCCTCTAGCGCGCCTTCTTCCTGTTCCGCCCGACGCGCCAGCGGCGGGCAATCGACCGCAAGCAAACGCCCTCACCCGCAGCCCCTCTGCGTCTCTGCGCCTCTGCGTAAGTGCTTACTTCGCGTCTTCGCGTCTTCGCGTGCAAAGCCTATCTTCTTCTCTTCTCCGCACCTCCGCGTCTCCGCGCGAAACCCCTTCCCTTCCCCCCTTCCCCCGCAACAAGCTTTCATTAGCATTCCCCCGCCATACTCCGGCTGACGCGCAAACCGCGCACCCGCCGGGGCTCTTCGCATGTTTCGTCCTTTCGCCGCCGCCATTCTCGCCACGCTGTTTGTCCTCCCGGCGCTCCCGCCCGCGCAGGCGGCGTCCTTCTTCGGCACGGCATCGGCCGACAAACTGATCGCCGAACGCACCACGGCCGCCTACCGCAAGGTCGGCACCGGCGACCTCTATCGCTTCAACATGCTGCAGAAAGACCTGATCGCCGGCGCCGCCACCGTCGCCGCGCTGGAAGAGGGAATGGCGCTCGGCCGCCGCTGGCTCGACAAGGAACCCGTCTTCGCCGGCTCGGTCTTCGGCGTCATCGCCCGCGCGCCCGAAGCCGCCGAAAGGCCGGCCGCACCGCTCTACAGCGAAGCGCTCTACTGGAACGCCATTGCCTATGACCGCATCTGCGAGCGCGACGGCGAACTCTGCCAGGCGCTGGCCGCCAGCATCCTTTCCAGCGAGCCGGGCGCGGCATCGCTGAAGGCAAGTGCGCTCCGCTACATCAATTTCGCCAATGCCGCGACCGCCGGCGCGCTGCCGCCCGACCTTGTCGCCGACGCCGCCGCCAAATGCCGCACCGCGCATGAAGTGCTCAAATCGCGCGCCGCCCGCGATGCCCGCGACATCCACGGCTTCTACGCCGAGCAACTGCAGAGCACCTGCGGCGCCGCACGCACCGCTGCTGCGCCGTGAACTGACGGCGAACGCCGACACACGGCATCAACCCCACCCACAAATGTCACCCCGGCGAAAGCCGGGGCCCATTGGTTCCCTCAGCAAGAGCGATTGCGCGCCGCGACCGGCGCCGAAACACCGCACCCTCTAACAACCGCTGCGGCAAGCCGAACGGCGAATGGGTCCCGGGGACAAGCCCCGGGATGACACCCATGGGTTTGGCAATTCCTCACCCCCACACTCGTCATTGCCGGACTTGATCCGGCAATTCAGAAGGCGCGCGCAATGCGCGCCGTCCCTCTTCACAAAAATGTGCCTTGAGCATCGACCGCCGTTTCAGCATCGGATTCTTGCGAAGAGAGACGCCGCTTGCAGCGGCACCTGGATGCCCGGGTCAAGCCCGGGCAAGACAACTTGGGTTGAAACGTCAACCCTACCCAAAGGTGTCCCCCCGGCGAAAGCCGGGGCCCACCCTGCCCGCCGTAGCGCCGCGCCAGCGTTGCGAAGGCAGGTCGCAGCACCTCTTGCCGCAGCAATCAATGCCGCGCTTCCTCGCCTCCCCACATCGTCTTTGCCGGACTTGATCCGGGCATCCAGTAGCCCCCCCAAGGAGCCTCTCTTCGCAAGAAACCCGGGGGCCGCTCAGAAACGTCGTGAGCAAGACAGCCTAATCAGACCCGTCAATTACGACGGCATCCTTGGGATTCTAAGCCAACTCCACGCGGAGCCTGTTTTCTTTCGTACTCGGAACGATCCGGAAAAACTTGGTCTGTCTTGCCGTCACCCCCGCCGCTCGACCGCCGCAGCCATGGTACTCACCTCGAACAACTACCATTAGCCTTTGTGGGGATCTCGGACCATCAAACAGGATTAAGTTTGATGATTTTCTTCGCAGGGACATCGCGCTGTTGTACTGTCACGTATTCTTCTAGACTTGAAGCTACGATGGTCTGTGTACAAACCATACACTATGAAGGAGCGTAACACATGACGAAACCGAAAACCGAAAGGACATTGCCCACTCAATGCGTTTGCATTGTCGCTGCATTTGTACTCTGGACAATTGCTTCGATTGGCTTGACTACGCCCGCCAATGCCTCGGCGTTAGATGGGATAATTGAGTACGTGTATTCGTTCTTCGACAACGAAGAGAACCAAATACGTAGAGGCCTAGAAGATCATTTACGCACGGGTCCTGGGGAATGCTTGGTCTACGGGCCGCTAAGGCGCTCATTCGGCTATTTTATGCCACGTGAAAAAGTTGAAGTACTTGAGAAATCTGGAATTGCTACTTTTTCTGAGGAGCGCATGGGTATTCTTCCGTCAAGCCAAGTGGGAAATCTCACGGAATTTGGTCAGCGCTACTACTTCCCTGATGTACAACAGCCAACATGGCAAAGAATGAGGGGTGCTATATGTGTCGGACGGCGCGAACTCGCAAGCATTGATGAATACACCGCCCCATCGCAGATAAGGGGGAAAACGGTCACGCAAGTCCGCTATCAGTATCGTCTAGTTGATATACCGGAATGGGCGACCACATTAGAAGTGATCAATGCGTTCCCTGAGGCCGGGCGGCGATTGGCTGCTCATGACCGCAGCATTGTGCTTCCTCAATCTTCGACGGCGCAGGACACTTCTGATACGGTCGTGCTGGTGAAAACGAACGTTGGCTGGAGGGCAGCGACCCCCGAAGACTAGCATCACCTCGCAAGGGACAAGAGCAGTAATTCCCCCAAACAAAAAAAGCCGGCCCCTTTCGGGACCGGCTTCTTCCTTGCCCGGATCAATCCGGAATTCGCATCAAGCGGCGTTATACCCCAGCACCGCCTTCACTTCGAGGAACTCCTCGAAGCCGAACTCGCCCCATTCGCGGCCGTTGCCCGACTGCTTGTAGCCGCCGAAGGGCGCGTTGAGGTCGGGCCCGGCGAGGTTGAGATGCACATTGCCGGTGCGCAGACGCGCCGCGACTTTCCGCGCATGTTCCGGCTCGCCCTGCACATAGCCCGACAACCCGTAGACCGTGTCGTTGGCGATCGAAACCGCGTCTTCCTCGTCCTTGTAGGGAAGGATCGCCATCACCGGCCCGAAGATTTCCTCGCGCGCGATGGTCATGTCGTTGGTGACGTTCGCAAAGACGGTCGGGCGCACGTAGTAGCCCTTGTTGACGCCTTCCGGCCGTCCCGGACCGCCGGTGACGAGCGTTGCGCCCTCCTCGATGCCCTTCTGGATCAGGCCCTGGATCTTGTTGAACTGCACTTCCGAAACCACCGGCCCGATCACCGTGCCTTCGGCGTTCGGATCACCGGCCTTCACCTGCTCGGCGGCGGCCTTCGCGATCTGGATCACCTCGTCCTGGCGCGCGGCCGGCACCAGCATGCGCGACGGCGCGTTGCAGCTCTGGCCCGAGTTCGACATCATGCCGAACACCGATCCCGTCACCGCCTTCTTGAAGTCGGCGTCGTCGAGCACGATGTTGGCCGACTTGCCGCCGAGTTCGAGCGCGACGCGCTTGACCGTGTCGGCGGCCGCCTTCGAAACGAGAATGCCGGCCCGCGTCGAGCCGGTGAACGACACCATGTCGACATCCGGATGCGCCGACAGCGGCGCGCCGACGCCCGGCCCGTCGCCGTTGACGAGGTTGAACACGCCTTTCGGCACGCCCGCCTCATGCAGCACTTCGGCGAAGATATAGGCGTTGATCGGCGCCACTTCCGAAGGCTTCAGCACCATGGTGCAACCAACGGCCAGCGCCGGCGCCACCTTGCAGGCGATCTGGTTGATCGGCCAGTTCCACGGCGTGATGAAGGCGCACACGCCCACAGGCTCGCGCACGATCCGCGTCGGGCCTTTGTCTTCCTCGAATTCGTACTTCTTCAGGATTTCGAGATTGGTGTTCAGATGCGCGATGCCCATGGCGGCCTGCGCGTTCTGCGACAGCTTCTGCGGCGCGCCCATCTCCTCGGTGATCGCGGCGGCGATTTCGGCATAGCGCTTCTGATAGACCGCCATGATCGACTGCAGGAGGTCGATGCGCTCCTGTTTCGTCGTCGTCGAGAATTTCGGGAAGGCGGCCTTCGCGGCGGCCACCGCCTTGTCGACATCCTTGGCCGAACCCATGCTGATGCGGGCGAAAGGCTCCTCGGTGGCCGGGTTGATGACGTCGAGCGTCTTCGGCGCCGCCGGGTCGACCCACTGGCCGTCGATATAGAATTTCAGATAGTCCTTCATGGGGGCAGTCCTCCTTGTTTGATGCCGTCCCTCGGCCGGCCCGCCCCCGCCCGTCTTTTGCGGGCGGTCGGGGCTTTTTCGGGGTCCGGGCCGGGCCTTTTTCGGGCGCCGCCCCGGTGCCGGAGAGGGGATTCCTGTTGGCATGAAACCTCGCATGGGCACCCTTGCCCGGTCCAGCCAAAAACACCCTCCTTTTCCGCCGGATCGTGCGGCAGGCATCCGCTGCCGCGCCGCCGCGGCGCGAAATTGCGCTGGACGCGGCGCGGCCGGCCTGTAGCCTCGATGGACCATGCCCAAACGGCACTTTCTCAAGGGGGGAGATCATGAAAATACACAGGCTCGCCGCCATCGCCGCGGTCGCCACCATCGGCTTTGCCGCGCCCGCCGCCGCCCAGGACCTTGCCTTCATGCTGGCGAACGAAAGCGGCTACGATCTGGTCGAGTTCTATGCCTCGCCCGTCGATATCAACGACTGGGAGGAGGACATTCTGGGGCAGGACATTCTGCGCAGTGGCGATGCCCTGCGCGTCATCATCGCGGATGGTCGCGAACAATGTACCTACGACCTTCGCATGGTCTTTGCCGATGGCGACGTGCTGGAAGACACGACGGACCTCTGCGAGACGGGCAGCTACACGATCGAATGACGCCGTCCCCGGCGATCGTCCGCACATGGTCGCCGGGACCGCGCCCGCGAAAACACCCTCGAAATCCACCGCAACGGCGCGTAAATTCGCGGCCGGCATATGATCAGGGCCCGGCATCGCCGCGATTCGGTCACGATCCGGGGCGACAAGGGCGCGGCAGGCCGCAATGGGCCTTCCTCGTGCCGACGAAACAAGAGGACCGGCAAACCATCATGTTCATTGACGGACGCAACGTCCCCGACGGCGCCACGATAGAAACCGACCTCGCGATTGTCGGCGCCGGCGCGGCGGGCATTTCGATTGCCCGCGAGCTCGCCGGTTCCGGCATTTCGGTGGCGCTGATCGAAAGCGGCGGCTTCGAATTCGATGCCGACACGCAAGACCTCTATGAAGGCGAGATGGCGGGCGTCGAATATCCGCTCACAAGTTCGCGCCTGCGCTATTTCGGCGGCACCACCAATCACTGGGGCGGCTGGACGCGGCCGCTCGAACCCATCGACTTCGAGGAGCGCGACTGGGTGCCCCATTCCGGCTGGCCGATCACCCGCGCCATCCTTGACCCGTATTACGAGCGCGCCGCCGATCTCTGCCAGCTCCGCTCCACCGCCTTCGACGACGCGTCGGCCTGGGCCGAGGGCGGCGAGCCGCTGCCCCTCGCCGGCGACGAGGTGATGACGCGCTTTTTCATCTACAGCCCGCCGACGCGCTTCGGAAAGAAATACCGGCCCGACATCGAAGCTGCGAAAAACGTCACCTGCTATCTCAACAGCAATGTCATGGAGATCGTGCCCACGGAAAACGGCGCCCGCGTCGAAACCTTGCGCATCGGCACATTGTCCGGCGTCCGCTTCGAGGTGAAACCGAAAGTCTGCATCCTCGCCGCCGGCGCCATCGAAAACGCGCGCATCCTGCTCTTGTCCAACAGCGTCGAGCGCGACGGCCTCGGCAACCGCAACGGGCTTGTCGGCCGCTTCTTCATGGAGCATCCGCACATCCCCTCGCCCGCGACCTTCCTCGTCACCGATCCGGATCATGTGGCGCGCTTCTACCGCACCTACACGAAGCTCCAGAATTCGGTGGTGCGCGGCTGCTTCCTCTTCTCGCCGGAATATCTGCGCCGCACGCGCCGCATGGGCACCGTGCTGACCTTCGGCATGAGCTACGCCGTGACGGAAACGACCGGCACCGAGCCGGACAACCGCGACCCCGCCGCCTGGATCCAGCCTTTGGTGCTGAAGCTCGCCCGCGACACAACCTCGGCCGCCGCGCCGAATACGGAATATGGCTGGCGCATCGGTGTCGGCTGCGCGAGCGAACAGGAGCCGAACCCGGCAAGCCGCATCACGCTGTCGAACGAAAAAGATGCCCTCGGCCTCGCCCGCACGCGCCTCGCCTGGCGCTTGCGCAAATCCGATGCCGCGAGCCTGCGCGGCAATCTCGAAGCGCTGGCCCGCGCCTTCGGCGCCTGGGGCGAGGGCCGCGTCCGCGTGCTCTTCCCCGAACGCGACGAATGGACGGTCGCCGAAGGCTGGGGCAACCATCACATGGGCACGACGCGCATGGCATCCGATCCGAAAAAAGGCGTCACCGATGCCGATTGCCGCGTCCACGGCATGTCGAACCTCTACATCGCCGGCTCCTCGCTCTACCCGACCGGCGGCACCGTCAACCCGACACTGACGCTGGTCGCATTGGCGCTGCGCCTCACCGACCATCTGAAATCCCGTTTCGAGGAAGGGGCCTTCGCCTGATGGAAAAGGATATGGAGCACACGGAGCATCCGCCGGTCTCGAGGCGCAACGTCGTTATTCTCGGCGGCACTGCGCTTGTCGCCGCCGCCGTGCCGGCCGCCCTCTTCCACCGCAAGCCGAAGGGTCTCGCCCTCGACACCGATGTCTTCATGCGCCTGCTGGCCGATCCGGCCGCCGCCGCGAAGCTCGGCGAAATCCGCTTCGCCGAAAGCAAGCCCGGCCTCACCCGCGCCGTCTACGAAACGCGCCTCGCCCGCCGCCTTCGCGCGCATGGCTGGTCGCCCGCCGCCTCGCCGGAGCTGGCGCGCCGCGCCCTCGCCGCGTCCGTCCGCGCCGACTATCTCGGCGACCGCATGGTTGCGATCGAGAAATGGCATCTCTCCGAAACCGAAGCCGACCTCTGCGCGCTCGCCGCGCTGGTCGTGCGCGCGCAAGAGCACCCCGTCTGACTTGTCCCGCAAAGCGGGGACAAACCCGGGCACAAGTTGCGGGACAAGTTGCGGGATAAGTCGCGCCCCGCATCTTCGTGACAGTTTTTTGACAGATCGGTGACAGTCAGCCCGCGCAGGGTCCGTTTTGCCCGAGCGTCACCGACCGCGCCCGCACCTCGATGGTCCGCGACCGCGCGCCCGGCGTCGGCGTCCAGCGCAACGGGCTCGGCAGCACGGCCACAAGCTGCGCTGCCTGCGACGGTGAAAGATCGGCCGCGCTGACGTTGAAATAATGCCGCGCCGCCGCCTCCGCGCCGTAAATGCCGGGGCCGAGTTCGACGATGTTGAGATAGAGTTCGAGGATGCGCCGCTTGCTCAAAATCGTTTCCAGCCAGACGGTTATGTACGCCTCGCCGCTTTTGCGAAAGTAGGTGCGGGCCGGCCACAGAAAGAGATTCTTGGCCGTCTGCATACTGATCGTCGACGCGCCGACAAGCCGCCCGCCCTCGCGACGCCGCGTCAGCGCACTGTCGACCGCCGCCCAGTCGAAGCCGCCATGCAGACAGAATTTCGCATCTTCCGCCGCAATGACCGCGCGTTGCAGATGCGGCGAAATCTGTGTCAGCGGCACCCAGTCTTTCGAAATCCCGTGTCCGTCCGCCGCGCGAATAATCATCAGCGGCGTCGCTGGCGGCGGCACCACCGCATAGAGAAGAATGACAAACGCAGGCAGGAAAAACACGATCAGCACGGCGCGCGCAACGGCAAGCCCCCCCTGTCCGGCAATGCGCCGCGCGGCCTCCTTCCGGCGCTCGGCCGCCTCCTCGCGCAGCCTGTCGCCGCTTGGTCCTTCGGGTCTGATGTCCTGTGTCATCGCCGGCGATCATCCGCAAGTAAGCGTGTTCACACAAGGCCCGCCGTCAAGCAATCGGCCACGAATTGCCTCATTCCTGCCCTGCTTTGGCCTCCGTCCGGATCGAACCTGCTTGCCGTCGATTCATTGATGATGGAGGCGGAGATGAAGAAGACCCCGGCAATTCTGGTCATGGCTGCCTTTCTGTTGACGACAGGCTGCACCAACCTGAGCAAAACCGAACAGGGCGCGCTTTCGGGCGGCGCCATCGGCGCCGGTGTCGGTGCCGCGGCAACCGCAATCGCCGGATCGAGCATTGCCGCCGGCATGATCGTCGGCGGCGCGGTCGGTGCGGCGGCGGGTGCTTATTCCGGCTGCAAGAAGGACGAGAAGTGCTGACGCATATCGTCCAATTCAGATCGAAGAGCCCGGCGGAAAGCATTCGCCGGGCTTTTTTCATGCGCCGGGCGCAAGCTGTTCCTCGACCGCGTCGAACGAACCCGCGACCGGCGCGGCGCCCTCTGCGTGCCACACGTTGAGGCTGAGTTCGCGGTCGATCCGTACACAATGCATCCCCGCCTTGAGCGCCGCCTCGATCTCGCCGGCGTGGTCCGACAGAAAGAGCATCTCGCCCGCTGCGAGCTTTGCCGCCCGCGCAATCGCCTCATAGGAAGCCGCATCGAGCTTGCCGCCAGTCCGCGTGTCGAAATAATTCTCGAACAGCGGCGTCAGATCGCCTTGATCGGAATAGCCGAAAATCAGCCGCTGCGCTTCCTCCGAACCCGACGAATAAACGAACAAACGCAATCCCCTGTCGCGCCAGCGCTTCAGCATCGCCGCGGCATCGGCATATACAGGCCCGTTTAGCACGCCGTCCTCGTAGCCCTGCCGCCAGATCAACCCTTGCAGGAATTTCAGCGGTCCCGCTTTCCGGTCTTCGTCGATCCATGAAAGAAGCAGCGCCACCGTTTCGTCGCGCGACGCATCGGGCACGCCGCCCAGCGCCCGCGCCTCGGCCAGCGCCGCCGCGACCTCGGCGTCGTCGCCACGCTTGGCCACGAATTCCGCCAGCCGCGCCCGCGCGTAAGGAAACAGCACCTCATGCACAAAGGAGATCGGCGTCGTCGTGCCTTCGATGTCGGTAACGACCGCGCGAATGCGGCTCACGCTGCCGTGCCTTCGAACTTCGGAAAGCGCGTCGCGATGTCGTCGCCGGTGAAGCGACCGACCCAGCCTTCGGGCGACGTGAAAATGCGAATGGCGCAGAAATGCGGGGCGGGACCGGTATCGAACCAGTGCGTCGTACCCGCCGGAACCGAAATCAGATCGTCGCGCTCGCAGACGACGCGATAGACGCGGCCGCCCTTGCGCAGATAGAACGCGCCCGCGCCTTCGACGAAAAACCGCACCTCGTCGTCGTCATGCGTGTGCTCGGCGAGAAATTTCTGGCGCAGCGCTTCGCGATCGGGATTGTCCGGTTTGACGCGCACCACGTCGGCGCTTTTGTATCCGCCCTCATCCATCAGCCGCTTCACCTGCGGCCCATAGGCGTCGAGCACGGCCGCTTGGTCGGCCTCGTCCGGCAACTTGTGCGGTGCGTCCCATCGCTCGAACGTCACGCCGATGCCGCCAAGCGCCGCCGCGATCTCCGCCGCATCGTGCGTGTCGAGCAACACTTCGCCGGGGTTCGTATCCGGATAGACCGTGAGCTGTGTCATCTTGCGCCCTCCTCATGCATCTGGGCGGTGAGCAGAAAATCGAAAGCTTCCATGTGACGGATCGTTTCCGTCACCGTCGCACCCCAAACATATAGGCCGTGCCCGGCGATAAGGTAGCCTGGCGCCGCGCTGTCTTGCAGCCGCGTCTCGACCAGCGCCGCCAGCCGCACCGTATCCTGGTCGTTGGCGACGATCGGAATGTCGAGCGCCACGTCATGCGTCGTCACGCCGGAAAAAGCCTTCAGCAATTCCCACCCTTCGAGACGGAGCACACCCGCGCGCGCGTGCCGCCGCGACAGCACCGTCGCCGCAACGCCATGCACATGCGCGATGGCGCCGATTTCGGGCGCCGCCGCATAGCGCACCAGATGCAGCGGCCCTTCGGCCGAGGCGCGCGGATGCGGCGGTCCCGCGATCTCGACCTCGATCACGCCGCTCGCGTCGAGCGCCGCCTTGTCGCCGCCCGTCGCCGTCAGCGCAGCACGCGCCGCGTCGATCCGCACCGAAAAATTGCCGCTGGTCGCCGGCACCCAGCCGCGCGCCCCGGCAAATCGCGCCATGGCGACGACGCCCTGCGCGGCTTCGTCAAAACTCTGTTTCGTGGCGGACATCGGCGGCGCGGTCTCCGGAGACGTGGAAAATCGGCGCCACCATAGTGCATTCGCATGACGATGGAACCCATCGGCGCAACGGCCCGCCTCCCGCCTCGCGGGCAGCCTTCCGTTCATTTTGGATCGCGAAACGGACCAGTACACGGGACGGCAAGGGTGCCCATATTTAAAGTTGCATAAACCTTTTTATGTGTGTCATTGTGGTTGAGTACAATCCGATTCGACTAATCAAAAAGGTTTACATCATGCGCCCGATTTCGCAGCCGAATGAGAAACAACCTTCCGCGGCCCAGCCCGTTGCCGCCCTTGTCGACCCGGAGGGCGCCGAGCGCCTGCGCGCCATGGGTGTCCAGCCCTCAGAACTCGGCACCGACATCGCCTGGCAGATCGCCAGCTCGCGCGGCGCGGTGCGCGACCGCCTGCTGCGCGACGCCGCGATCCGCATTGTCATCGTCGATGCCGACACCGAGACCGACCCCCTGCTGCGCGACCTCTCCCGCAACACGGCCCAGTTCGCCGAGCGCCCCTGGCTGCATTTCATCGCGCTGACCGCAAGCGTCACCCCGGAGTTGCTGCGCCAGCTCCGCCAGTTCAAATCCTGGTCGGTTCTCACCACACCCTGCGACGCCGGCGAAATTCGCGAAGCACTGCGGGAAGCCACCGCCAGATCCGCCGAGCAGCACCGCCTCGCGATGCTCTCCGCCGCAATCCGCGCCGAGGCCGAGGACATCCTGACCCGAACCCGCAACATCGTCGGCGCACTGCGCGACTGCGAAGTGCCGGCGGCACTCGGCAATCTCGTTCGCCTTGCCGACCGCATGACCGAGAGCGATGGCACACCGCAAGCCCGCCGCATCGAGGCAAGCCCCTCGACGGCCGGCCACGCCGCGCCGCTCCACGGCCTCTCGCCCGACGACAGCGGCCGCCACTGGACCCGCAGCCTGATCGGCCTCTGTTCGGCGCGCCAGCATTTCTTTCCCGACGGACTTTTCTCGGACCCGGCCTGGGACATGCTGCTCGACCTGACCCATGCCCGCCTTTCGGAAAAGCGCATCTCGGTGTCGAGCCTCTGCATCGCCGCGCGCGTACCCGCCACCACCGCCCTGCGGCGGATCGGCGATCTCGTGAACGAGGGGCTGGTCACGCGCATCCGCGACGAAAACGACGGACGCCGCGTTTTCGTCGAACTGACGGAGGACGGCTTTTCGCGCATGATGGCTTACATCGAAAACATCCGCGGCGCCTTGCCGGATGAACGTCGGGGCATGCTGAAAAAGGCGTGAGCGGCGGACGGCATCAGCCCGACATGTTCCAGAGGACAGACCGCCGCCGCAGCACATCCTCGACGCCCGCCACGCGCATCCCGCTGGCAACGACACTGAGCGCCAGTCCGCGTTCGATCGCATGGGCAAGCGTGCCGTCGAGTTGACCGGCCTCGGGTTCGAAATCGTCCTCGCCGATCGCGAGGCTCATCAGCGGCGCGAGCGCCTGCACCCGCACGACGAACATCGAGCCCTCGAGGAAGCTCCCCTGCGTTACATCGCGCGACGTCAGCCCCAGACGGCGCGCAAGCCCGAATACCCGCGCCTCGTTTGCAAGGATGTTGTTTCGCAACCCGGTCAGATGTTCGTCCGGCCCGATCATGCCGAGCGCAACGTCCTGCTCGAATGCGGTGACGATCCGCTCGAAGTTGTCGCGCCCGAACAGGGGTTCGACCAGCGCACGCCGCCATTTCGCGCCGTCCTTTCGATGCAGCGACCGCTTGGTGTGGATTTTTGCGACAAGGTCGAGCCCCTCGCCGCGCAGTTCGTCAAAAAGCTTGAGGAACGGCAGAACGTCGCGCCCGCGATTGTCGAACACGCGCAGCGCATAATCCCGTCCCGACGCCACAAGCAGCCGTTCGATATCGGCCCGGCGTTCCGTCGTCGTGGTGACGTACAGCCTGTGTGGCGTCGCCGTGTTGCGCAGTGTCGCGAGAATTTCCTCGAGAACGTCGGGATAATACGCATGAACGACAAGCGCGGCGCTGAGCGGGCGCGGCGCGGGTGTAGCCACCGCGCAGCGCGCCTGCGCCACCCGCAGCGCTTCGATCCAGGCATATCCGTAGCGGCTGTCGTCTTCGAGGCGCAATCCACCTCCGTCCGGGCCGGCGGCAAGGTCGACGACGAAAGGCGCCGGTTCCCCGTCGCGCGCATCGCGGCTTGCTGCTTCCATCGCCGCATGAACGGCGCGGCCGAAACACGACGGGGGCGTGTCCGGCAGGCGCGCTGTTTCGTCTTCTCGAACCCACGCGGGAACCGCCGCATCGCGCACATCTGCGCCAACAACAAAAATCTCGTCAAGGCCGGCCGCGCGCGCGGCACCGCGCCACAATGCAGCGCATTCCTCGGCGTCCGGCGTCTGCGCGAGCGGCGGCGTGCCCAGCGCAAGCTTCGTATCGACACGTAAGGCCCGCCGGTCACGCAGAAAAGGCGCAATCGCCTCGACGAAAGCAATCTCGCTGTCTCTGTCGAACCGTTCCGCGCGCGGCGCGTCGATCCGGCGAAGAAAGAAGGGAAAGTCCGCGTCTACATTCGCATTGTCGAGAAAGCGCCGCACGGCATCGTCAAGCCGGAGTTTCCCGTCGCTCCACGCACATGGCAGGCATATCGCCGACAAGCCAGCCAGCCGCGCCCGCGCCACCAGCGCCGCATCGATTTCCGGCACCGCTGCACCGCGCGACAAGTCGCCGATTACGCGCAATGATGGAGCAATCGCCGCCGCCCGCGCCATTGTGCCCACCCGCTCCGGATATTCGAGCATGCGCTTGCTGAAGCGCGAGCGGGGCAATGCCAGCGCCGCTTCCCAATCGCCGCGCACCGCGCCGCCGAAGCCCTTGACCCCGTTTCGGCGGATCGCCTCGCGCAACATCGGATAGCTCGCCCGCCCGGCAAGGAGGCGCCACGCGAACCTCAACGACAGGCCGCCATAGAAGGTCGCATAGCTGCGTTCCCGAAGGCGCCACTGCGCGTCTGAAAGAGCGTCGCCATGCCGGGCCGGCGAAACGATCAGCGACGGCGCGTCCTGCGTCAGCACAATGGGCGCAAGGGCTTTCACTCTCCCGCCGCGGTCCGCATTTCCGAAGTCGAGATCGACCGCGTGAACGACCTCCTCGCGCGCGGTGTCGACATCGATCGTCAGCACAGGGACGTCCTGCGCGCGCGTCTCCACGTCCAGAAGATAGCGCCCGGCCGCCAGCGGTCCGCCATGCGCGGCCGTCAGGCGGACAGATGCACGCCCATCCGGCCCCTCGCCCGCCGCCGCGTACAGGGACGTTCTCCGGCCGAAACGCCATCCGGTCGCAAGGCCCATGAAGCCGCTTCCCACGCCCGTTGTTCTCCCGTCGCCCGGCCCCGGATCGGGACGCAAAGCGCCAAAACTCGATAAGCCATCGCCGGAGATCGCGCAACCGGACGGCACGGCGGCGCTACAATTACTGCGAAGTTCGGCAAACTTATCCCCGCCCCATTCCCCCAACCCTACGATCCCCGCATCCGAGGAAGCAAAGGGGACGATCATGTCTGCCGAAACGACCGAACTTCTGGGCCTGCCCTACATTGTGCCGAGCCAGGCGCAAAAGCATGTCTCTCACAATGAAGCGATCCGCACATTGGATGCGCTTGTCCAGCTTGCCGTGAAAAGCCGCGATCTCGCCGCACCACCCGCCGAACCCGCGCCGGGCCAGCGCCACATCGTCGCCGCAGACGCCACCGGCGCATGGACCGGCAAGGACGGACAGGTCGCCGCCTGGCTCGACGGCCACTGGCACTTTCTCGCGCCCAACACCGGCTGGCTTGCCTGGGTCGAGGCAGAGGAAACATTGCTCGTATTTGCCACCGCCGGCTGGATCGATTTCGC
Source organism: Parvibaculum sp. (assembly GCF_019635935.1). Lineage (NCBI taxonomy): Bacteria > Pseudomonadati > Pseudomonadota > Alphaproteobacteria > Hyphomicrobiales > Parvibaculaceae > Parvibaculum > Parvibaculum sp. The sequence goes on from NZ_JAHBYN010000001.1 coordinate 1,532,462, forward strand.
GCCCGCTGCCGCCGCCGCAACCGGCGGCAGCATGCTCGGCGTCAACACCGATGCCGACGAAACGAACCGCCTTGCCGTCAAATCCGACGCCGCGCTCTTCTCTCACGACGACGTGATGCCGGGCACCGGCGACATGCGCCTTGTCGTCAACAAGGCGGCGGCCGAGCGAACGGCTTCTTTCCTGTTCCAGGACGACTGGTCCGGCCGCGCCGAGTTTGGCCTGACCGGCAGCAACGATCTGACCTTCAAGGTCAGCGCCGACGGAACCGTCTGGAAAAACGCCATCGTCATCGACCGCGCGACGGCCCGCGTCGCCTTTCCCGCAGGCTCGGTCTACCGCGAACGTCTGGCGGCGCCACGCACCTTCCACGTCCGCACCGACGGCGACGACGGCAATGACGGGCTCTCCGATACATCCGCCGGCGCCTTCCTGACGCTCCAGCACGCCGTCGATATCGTCGCCGGAGAGCTGGATCTCGGCGGCTTCACCGTCACCATCCAGCTCGGCGCGGGCACCCACGCAGCCGCCGTCCTGAAGCCCGTGGCCGGCGGTTTCGTCGAGATCGTCGGCGACGAGGCCACACCCTCCAATGTTGTCATCGCCGGAAGCGCGGCGCGCGCGATCGACGGATCGCTGGCCATCGGCAGCGCCTGGACGATCGCCGGCGTCCGCTTGCAGACCACCGGCAGCGGCCAGTACGACGTCGCTGCGATGATCGCCGGACACGGCACGGCACTTCGCTTCAGAAATGTCGACTTCGGCACGATCGGAAGCGCCGCGCCTCACATACTGGCATTGGGTGGCACCATCGAGGCAACCGGCAACTACACGATCTCCGGCGGCGGCGGACGTCACTACTGGGTGGCCAATGGCGGCGGCGTGCTCGTGCAATCGCGAACGATAACGCTGACCGGCACACCGGCCTTTGGCACGGCCTTCGCCTACGCGCGCACCTGCGGCACGATGACGATTGGCGGCAATACCTATGCCGGCGCCGCCACGGGCCAGCGATACCACACCGCGCAGAACGGCGTCATCAACACGGTCGCCGGAGGCGCCACCTATTTCCCCGGCGACAGCGCCGGCGCGACCGCAACGGGCGGACAATATATCTGACCGCCGGACATTCGCGGTGGCGTGCCGCAACCTCGAACATTCAGACCGTTTGGTCGGGAAGTGTGTCGGTATAACCGAACGCATCGAAGTCCGGCGCGTAAACCCGCCGGACGATGTCGACAATACCGGGCGTGTAAAAATCCGTCAGGCGGCATTTTGCATCGGTACGATTGTGCGGCGGCGGCATCAAGGCGCGAAGGTCGACCCCTGTACTTTCGGCCAGACGCGCCATGTCGCTGGAAAAACTCTCCATCCTGCCGACAAGATCATAGCGAATATCACCGAACAACGTCTGCTCCGTCTGCACCCTCCAGTGCACGTCCATATCGGCCGCTCTTTGTTGTGCAAGGGCATCGACAAACATCGTAAACGATACCGGCGTGCTGGCGTCGAAGCCTAGCTTTGCGCGCCGGTTGACGCGGGCACGCCTGATTGGGCCTTGCCGCTCGGCGAACTTGTCCAGATAGGCCGACAACACACGGACGAACGGATTGCGAACGAAGGTAAATCGGAAGAACGCCGGTGCATTGATCCTCTCTATGGCGGCCTCGTAACCGCCCTTGCAGGATACCGATTGCAGCAGATTCTCTTTCCGGTTGTGCGGCTTCTCCGGGTTGAAATCCGGGTTGTCTCTCTCGGCGCGCGAAAGCGCGATCTTGATGGACGTGCAGGCAACTTTCGGTACAGCCACGTAGAGCAGCTTTTTCCGCGCCGAAATATGGACGATCTTGCATATTTCAGCGGCCGGCAACCGGGCTTCCATCTCCGCTCCCTGATCCTGTTGGGGGAAGAGTTCGGAGGCTAGTCCGCCGTTCACCGGATCGCAACACAGCATCGGGCAGCCTGCGCGTCGTTTGGCTGCCCTTCCGCCGGCACCGGATTTTCCGCCAGGGTACGATATGCTTGCCCGGCCTGCTCGAAGGCTCTATTTACGTACCTCGATGAAAATACCGGGACGCCATGACGGACAATCTGGACACGCCAACGGGAAGTGAAAATCTCCCCGAAAATCAGGTACGCCCGGATAGTGCCGTGTCTCCCGAACGCCGCTGTGTCCTTGTTCTGGGCATGCACCGTTCGGGCACCAGCGCGCTGGCGCGCGTATTAAGCATGTTGGGCGTCGGCCTCCCGGAAAATCTGGTGGAGGCGGCGGCAAGCAATCCGGCGGGATTCTGGGAGCCGGAGACGATTGTCCGCTTGAATCAGGCGATTCTGGGCGCTGCCGGCTCGTCCTGGGACGACTGGCAGGCCTTCGATCCCGACTGGCACTCCTCGCCCGCCGCCGCCGAATTCAGGGCGCGCGCGCTCGAAGCCTTGAACGCGGAGTTTGGCAACGCATCGCTGTTTGTGCTGAAGGATCCGCGCATTTGCCGCCTCGCGCCGTTCTGGCTCGACGTGTTCGGCCGGGTTGGCGTAAGGCCGCTGATCGTCCTTCCCTTGCGCAATCCGCTCGAAGTGGCGGCCTCGCTCGAGAAACGCGACAATCTGGCGCCGGAATTCGGCTGCCTCCTCTGGCTGCGTCATGTGCTGGAGGCGGAATCGGCGTCGCGCGGCCTGCCGCGCTTTCATTGCAGCTACGACGAACTGTTGACCGGCTGGCCGCAACTTGTCGCGCGGGCGGCGGATGTGCTGAAGCTTTCCTGCCCGGAGCCGGACGAAAGCGCCCGTCCGGAAATCGACGCCTTTCTGAGCGGCGAGCTGCGCCATCATCGCGAGGAACCGCGGCGCGTCATCGAAGACAAGTCGCTGTCGGGCTGGCTGCGCGACACCTTCGCGATTTTCGACCGCTGGGCGGCCGAAGGCGAGAATCCGGAGGATTTTGTAACGCTCGACCGGATCAGGGCGGCATTCGACGAAGCGGCCCCGGCATTCGCCTTTGTCAAACGCACGGCGTCGGCGACCGCCCGGGAACGGAAGATCGCGCAGCTTGAAGAAGAGCAGGCACAACGTAAAGCGGCATTGAAGAAGGCGCGCGACAACGCGGCGAGGGAAAAAGCCGAACGGGAACGCCTGCAAGCGCGGCTGAAAGAGCGCAACGGAGAGGTCGCGAACCTGATCCGGTTGACGCGCGAAAAGGAAGCTGCCGCGCGCAGTCGCGGCATTGCCGAGGCCTTGCTCGATGCGCCGGCGTTGTCGCTGCTGCCGCCCGTGTTGCGGACATGGCGTCAGATGGCCCGAATTCGCCGCGCCGGAATTTTCGATGCCGACTGGTACAAAAGCAAATACAGCGACGTCGGCGCTTCCGGCATGGACCCGCTGCGTCACTACGTCAGATACGGCTTCGCCGAAGGCCGGGCGCCCAATGCCGGTGTGGGCGAACACGGCATTGGCGGCGGAAGGAAGCGGCGGCGTCGCTCGTTTCTTCCCACGCCGCTGCGTGTGCTGGGCGGAATGATATCGATGAAGCGGCCGGGCCGTTTCGACGCAAAATGGTATATCACCGCAAACCCGGACGTTGCCGCATCGGGCATGAACCCGTTGCGTCACTACGTGCAATACGGTGCGCGGGAAGGGCGGAGCCCGAAATCGTCGCCCGACTTCGAGGCCCTCAGCGGCATGCTTGGCATGCTTCCCTCGGACACGCAAAACCTGCTGAACGAACGCCGCCGCAGTATACGCGAGAGATTCGAGACCGGTGTTCTGGGCGAGATGGTGGCCAAGGCTGCGGCTTTCGAACCGCTCATCTCCCATGCACAGCAAAATACGCTTGCGGTCAATCTGCCTCCTTTTTACGCGAACCCGGCGGTGCCGCAGATCGTTGCGATGCATCGGCTGCACGAGGCGGCGCAATTCCGCAGGGCGCGCGCCGCGATCGTCCTGCCGCGCGGCGACCGGCCGCAAGCCGTCGCGGCGGCCCGCCGTCTCGCAAACGCGCTTGCCGGCATCTATGGGCCAGAAGAACTTGTCGTGCTGTGCACCGACGCTGCAGACCGGGACACACTGAACGGCCTGCCCGCCGGTTGCCGGCAAATCGGCTTCGCCTCCGTCGTGAACGGACTGCCGTCCGGAACGCGTGAACGCGTTTTTGTCGAGTTCCTGCGATCGTTGCGCGCCGATATGGCATTCAATCTGGAAAGCCGGCTCTTCTGGAATTCGATGCGCACCTATGGCAAGGCGCTCGCGTCGAGCATCCGGCTATATGGTTGTCTTTTCCACAACGAGCAGGACGCGCAAGGTCTGTGGCGGGGTTTTGCGCTCGAAAGATTCTATCGGACTTTCGATATTCTCGCCGGCGTCGTCGCCGAAGATGACGCCCTGATCGACGAGCTGGTTTCGAGGTACAGCGTTCCACCCGGCCAGGTTCACAAAATCTCGACGCTCGAAAACACGATTTCCGCAATCTCGAAAAGCATGAATGACAATGTCGGACGTTGACATCTCCGTAGTCGTCACCGCGCACAACGAGACCATCGTTGCCGGCCCGACCGTATTGAGCGCCGAAGCGGCCTGCCGCGCCGCGGAAGCCGGCGGCTTCGGCGTCGAACGTCTGATTGCGCTCGACGCCGCAACGGATGCCTGCCGCGAATTTTTCACCCAGCCCGCCTTCGACAACTGGACGAAGGTGTCGCTCGACCAGCGCGACCTCGGACGGACCCGAAACGCCATCATGTCGACGGTAAAGGGACGGTGGATTGCCTTTCTCGATGCCGACGATCTTTTCAGCGAAAACTGGCTGATCGAAGGCGCAAGACGGCTGGCCGGGGCGGAAGCCCGCGGAGAACGCATTATTGTCCATCCGGAGTTCAACTGGATATTCGACAGGGGACATTCGATTTTCGTCAAGCCGGATCAGGACGATCCGATTTTCACCCCCTATTTCTTCTACCGCAGCAACTACTACGACTCGCTTTGCATGGCGCCGAAGGAGGCGCACCTGGAAATTCCATACATTCACCGCGACATTCCCAACGGCCTTTCGTTTCAGGACTGGCAGTGGAATATCGAGACCATGGCTGCCGGGTGGAAGCACGTAACCGCGCACGACACGATCATTTTCAAGAGACGCCGGGACGATTCTCTCGTTACTGAAAGCAGAAACCGGCAATCGATCATCCGCGCCATTGAACCGATGGCGATCGATCGGGTTCGAGATCTTGGAAAATCCGAGCGAAAGGCGAATTGAGAATGAAGAATGTGTTGATCACGGGCGGCGCGGGATTTATCGGTGTCAATCTCACCGCGCATCTCGCCGCGCATGGCGGCTACGCCATTACGGTTCTCGACAATGAGAGCATGGGCGACCGGCGGCATCTCGAACCCTTCGGCGTACGCTTCATTCACGGCGACATCTGCGACGATGCCGCGCTCGCGGCGGCGCTGGACGGTCAGGAGGTCGTCGTCCATCTGGCCGCCGATACGCGCGTCATGGATTCGATCGACAATCCTGTTTTCAATTTCGAGGTCAACGCCGTCGGCAGCCTGAAGGTGCTCGAAGCCTGCCGCAAGCGGAACACGCCGCGCATGATCGCGGCATCGACCGGCGGCGCCATCATCGGCGAGGCCGAGCCGCCAGTCCATGAAGACATGGTCGCAAGACCGCTCGCGCCCTACGGCGCGTCAAAGCTCGCCATGGAAGGCTATATGTCGGCCTATACCGGCGCTTACGGTATCGGATGTTGCGCGCTGCGCTTCTCCAATATTTATGGCCCTCGGTCTTTTCACAAGGGCAGCGTCGTCGCGCATTTTTTCAAGCAAATACTGGCCGGAAAAGAACTGATTGTTTATGGAGACGGGTCACAGGCCCGCGACTTTTTGTATATAGAAGATTTGGTTGACGGGGTACGCCGGGCAATGGAAAGTACCGCGGTGGGGGTTTATCAACTCGGCAGCGGTTATCCGACGACGGTTAACGAGCTGCTGGGTGTCATGGGCAGCGTGGTGGGCCGGACAGACCTTCCGATCAAATTCGAAGGATTTCGTGCCGGCGAAATACACAGAACATGGTGCGAAATTTCGAGGGCACGCGCGGCCTTCGGCTTCGATCCGGCAACGTCGCTGAGCGACGGGCTGGAGCGCACATGGGCATGGTTCAACGCCCGCTGAGCCGGGCGCGCCTGCGGGATGCCGGACCGGATCGCAAATCGAACCACAGGGGTGTGGTAGCCGGGTGTTTTCAGTGAAGAGGAATTTGTAATGAAAATCGTTGTGTTGGGGGGCGATGGATTTTGCGGTTGGCCCGTTAGCCTGCATTTGTCCCAACGTGGTCACGACGTGATTATCGTCGACAACCTGTCGCGCAGAAATATCGACGTCGAGCTCGAGGTCGATTCATTGACGCCAATTCGCCCGCTGGGCGTCCGGCTCGCGGCATGGAAGGAATTGACCGGCAAGGATATTCAGTTTCTGAATTTTACCGTTGGCGAGAACTACCATCGCCTGCTGACATTGATCCGCGAAGAACAGCCCGACGCGATCATTCACTTCGCCGAACAGCGCGCCGCGCCCTATTCGATGAAATCGTCGCGGCACAAGCGCTACACGGTCAACAACAATCTGAATTCCACGAACGATGTTCTGGCGGCGATCGTCGAGTCCGGCGTCAACGTTCATCTGGTGCATCTCGGCACCATGGGCGTCTATGGCTACGGCACCGCGGGCATGAAGATTCCCGAAGGCTACCTCAAGGTAAAGATCGAGACCGAGAACGGCGACCACGAACAGGAAATTCTCTATCCGGCCAATCCGGGCTCGATCTACCACATGACGAAGACGCAGGATCAGCTCTTCTTCCATTTCTACAACAAGAACGACGGTGTGCGGATTACCGACCTTCATCAGGGGATCGTCTGGGGAACGCAGACCGAGGAGACGTCGATGGACGAGCGTCTCATCAACCGCTTCGACTACGACGGCGACTACGGCACGGTGCTCAACCGCTTCCTGATGCAGGCCGCGGTCAACTATCCATTGACCGTGCACGGAACGGGCGGGCAGACGCGCGCCTTCATCCACATCAAGGACACCTGCAAGTGCATCGAACTGGCGATCGAGAACCCGCCGCAGAACGGTGAGCGCGTCAGCATCCTGAACCAGATGACCGAGACCCATCGTGTTCGCGACCTGGCCCAGATGATCGCCCAGATGACCGGCGCCGAAATCGCCTTTGTCGAGAACCCGCGAAACGAAGCGGCGGAGAACGACCTGCATGTCGCCAACGACCGCTTCCTCGGCCTCGGCCTCAACCCCATCACCCTCGCGGAGGGGCTGATGGAAGAGGTGACCGAGATCGCCCGGAAATACGCCCATCGTTGCGACACGGCGAGAATTCCCTGCGTCTCCTACTGGAGCGCGCAGACGAACTGATCCGGCCGCGGGTGCGCACGGAACGAAAATCGGAGCGGGAGTTCGACTTCATGCCGGTAAGAGCGGAGTTCGAAAAATATCGGCCTCTGCTGAACCGGCTGACGGCCGCCTCGGCGGAT